>NZ_CP029427.2:600000-927500 GCF_002266465.3 Bradyrhizobium symbiodeficiens
ACGACGCCCGGCGCGTGCACCTCAAGCTCACCAAGAAGGGCGAGCAGAAGCTTCGGGCGCTCTCGCGGAAGAACCTCGAAGAGCTTCGCCGTGCCGCGAGCCCGGCCTTGAGTCGTCTGTTGAAGTCGTTCCGGGTCTTCAGCGAAAGCTGACTTCGCGGCCGATCGCGCCGGTCAGGCCGCCGCGCCTTGGGCGGCGAGCTGGGCGGCCTGATGCTCCGTGGTCAGCGCGTCGGTCAACTCGCCAAGCGCTTCGCCTGCGATCACCTGCGGCAGCTTGTAGAGCGTCAAATTGATGCGGTGGTCGGTGACGCGCCCTTGCGGAAAATTGTAGGTGCGGATGCGCTCGGAGCGGTCGCCCGAGCCGACCTTCTCCTTGCGCTCGGCCGACCGCGCGGCGTCGAGGCGCTGCTGCTCGGCGTCATAGATGCGCGAGCGCAGGATGTTCATGGCGGAGGCGCGATTCTTGTGCTGCGAACGCGAGTCCTGCATCATCACCACGATGCCGGTCGGGATGTGGGTGATGCGGATCGCCGATTCGGTCTTGTTGACGTGCTGGCCGCCGGCGCCTTGCGCGCGCATGGTCTCGATCCTGAGATCGTCGTTCTTGATGTCGACGTCGACTTCCTCGACCTCCGGCATCACGGCGACAGTCGCGGCAGATGTATGAATACGTCCCTGCGTCTCGGTGTCGGGCACGCGCTGCACGCGGTGCACGCCGGATTCGAACTTCAGCTTGGAGAACGCGCCGCGGCCCTGCACCTCGGCGATGATTTCCTTGTAACCGCCAACGGTGCCTTCGCTGGCCGAGATCACCTCGACCTTCCAGCCCTGCAAGGCAGCGAAACGCTCGTACATCCGGAACAGGTCGCCGGCAAACAGCGAGGCCTCGTCGCCGCCGGTGCCGGCGCGGATTTCCAGCACCACGTTGCGGTCGTCCATGGCGTCCTTGGGCAAGAGCGCGACGCGGATCTTCTGGACCAGCTCCTCGATTTTCGGCGTGAGCTCGTTGCGCTCGGCTTCCGCCATGGCGCGCATCTCGGCATCGGTCGCGGGATCGGCGATCAGCGCCTCGGTGTCGGCGAGCTCCTTGACCGCCGCGCGATAGGCCTTCACGGCGTCGATCAGCGGGGTGATCTCGGCGAGCTCGCGCGTGATCTGCACATAGCGCTCGGAGGCGAGCTGCCCCAGCGATTCGGCCTCGAGCGAGGCATGATGTGCAAGGAGCATATCCAGTTTGGCTTCGGGGAGTGACGACATCGGTTCAGTCTCAAATGGCGGAAGGCGACGAGGCGGCAAGGAGCGGCGACGAGGCCCGCTACAACGCCAGGCCTTCGGCTTCGGCAAATTCCGTCAGTTTCTGCCGGATCGAGACGCTGCCCGCCGGCGCGTCCAGCAGCGGGCCGAGCATGGCTTCGGCCTTCTTGGCATCGAGATCGATGACCATCGCCTTGACCGGGCCGAGTGCGGTAGCCGACAACGACAGTGAGTGGTAGCCGAGCGCAATCAGGGCCAGTGCGCCGATCGGCTTGGATGCCATCTCGCCGCAGAGCGAGAGCGACTTCTTCGCCGCCTGCGACTTGCGCGCGATGTCGCGCAGCGCGCGCAGGATCGGCGCCGACAATGTGTCGAAGCGCTCAGAGACTTTTGCATTGCCGCGGTCGACCGCGAACAGGAACTGGAACAGATCGTTGGAGCCGACCGAGATGAAGTCGACCTTCTTCAGGAGCTCGTCGAGCTGATAGAGCAGCGCGGGGACCTCGACCATGGTGCCGATGTCGATTCGCTCAGGCAGCGTGTGGCCGTGCTGGCGCAGGTAAGTGAGTTCGCGCTCGACCAGCGCCTTCGCCGAATCGAATTCGGCGACCTCCGAGATCATCGGGAACATGATGCGCAGCGCGCGGCCGCCGCCGGCGCGTAAGAGCGCACGAATCTGGCCGCGCAACAGGCCGGGACGATCGAGCCCAAGCCGGATCGCGCGCCAGCCGAGCGCGGGATTTTCCTCGATCACCGCTTCCATATAGGGCAGCGCCTTGTCGCCGCCGATGTCGAGGGTGCGGAAGGTGACGGGCTTGGTGCCGGCGGCATCCAGCACGGTGCGATACAGCGCCAGCTGGTCGCTGGTCCGCGGCAGGCTCTGGCCCACCATGAACTGCAGCTCGGTGCGGAACAGGCCGATGCCGGCGCTGCCGGTGTCCTCGATATGCGGCAGGTCGATGGCGAGACCTGCATTGATCATCAGCTCGACCTTCTGGCCATCCCTGGTGACGCAGGGCCGGTCGCGCAGCGCCAGATATTGCGCCTGGCGGCGGGCGCGGAAGCGCACACGCTCGGCGAAGGCCGCCTCGACCTCCTGCGACGGGCGCACATAGATCATGCCGGAGGTGCCGTCGACGATGACGGCGTCGCCGGGATCGGCGATACCAGGCGCGTTCGGCACCTCGCCGACCGCGGGAATGCCGAGTGCGCGCGCCACGATCGAGACGTGGGAATTGGCGGTGCCTTCCTCCAATATGATGCCGCGCAGGCGCTTGCGGTCGTAGTCGAGCAGCGCAGCCGGCCCCATCGCGCGGGCGATGACGATGGCGTTGTCGGGCAGCTGCTCGCGTGACGGCGCGTGGTCCTGACCGACCAGCTGACGCATCAGGCGGTAGCCGAGATCTTCGAGATCGTGCAGCCGGTCGCGCAAATAGGGATCGGTGGAGCGCAGCATGCGCGCGCGGGTGTCGGACTGCACGCGCTCGACCGCGGCTTCCGCGGTGAGGCCGGTGGCGACCGCCTCATGCAGCTTGTGCGACCAGCCCTGGTCGTTGGCGAACATGCGGTAGGCTTCCAGCACCTCGCGATGCTCGCCGCCCTCGGCGACGTCGCCGCGCTCGAGCATGCGGTCGAGATCGGCGCGGAGCTTGGCCAGCGCGGTGTCGAGCCGCTTGATCTCCTTGGGCAGGTCCTCGGCGATGTAGTCCTTGATGACGACACGTGGCTCGTGCAGCACGACATGGCCGAGCGCAATGCCCTCCGACAGGATGGCGCCGACCTTCTGCGCGGAATGGCGCGCGGCCGGCTCCTGGCCTGGCTGCGCCAGCGCGGACAGCTCGCCGGAGGCGATCAGCTCGGCCAGCACCATCGCGGTGGTCTGCAGCGCCTCGAGTTCCTCCTCGACATAATTGCGCTTGGCGCGATTCTGCACCACCAGCACGCCGAGCGTGTTGCCGGCACGCAGGATCGGCACGCCGAGGAAGGAGTGGTAGATTTCTTCGCCAGTCTCGGGGCGGAACGAGAAGGCCGGGTGGCTCTGCGCATCGCTGAGGTTGAGCGGCGTCGCTTCGCTGGCGACGAGGCCGACCAGGCCCTCATGGGCGCTCAGCACAGTGTGATGCACGGCCTCGCGGTTGAGGCCTTCGGTGGCGTAGAGCTCCAGCGTGTTGTCGACGCGCAGCACATAGACCGAGCACACCTCGGCCACCATGTTGGCGGCGATCAGCACCACGATCTTGTCCAGCCGCTCCTGGGCCGAGACCTGCTCCGCCATGGTTTCGCGGAGCCGTCTCAACAAGACGCGGGGACCTCCCGACGCGCTCCGCATGTCCCCTCAATCTCCTCCGTCTGCCCGGCCCGGCGGTATCGGCCGGCGGCTGGCCCAATAATCCAGAAAAACAACCAAATTGTTCGTCCGGCGCAGGCACAAACCCAAAATCTACTTGAGATCAGCGCTTGTACCGAATCAGCGCCGCCCTGAACTGGGACACAGTCTGCGGCAGCCCACCCTGTTCGCCGTATAGCGAATTGAGGCTTGTTTTGCCAAGCAAAACGCCTGCCAAACGCGAATGTGTGGAGACCTCAGCGTTTGCTGCGACCGCTAAGAGAAAATTAGTCCAGCCATGGTCCGGAAAGGTGCGAAGCGGTTTTCCGGAAAGACCATGCTCAAACAACAACCTGAAGCGTGACGATGGTCGCGCTTCAGGCCTGATCGAGACCGTAGAGCGTATGCAGGGTGCGCACCGCAAGCTCGGTATAGGCGGTGTCGATCAAAACCGAGAACTTGATCTCGGAGGTTGTAATGGCCCGGATGTTGATATTCCGCCCCGCAAGGGCCGAGAACGCCTGGGCGGCGACGCCGGCATGGCTGCGCATGCCGCTGCCGATCACCGAGATTTTTGCGACGTCGGTAGCGGTATCCAGCCGTGCATAACCGATCTTGGCCTTGGCGGCGGTAATCGTGTCCTTGGCGCGGGTATAATCGGCTGCCGGCACCGTGAAGGTGAGGTCGGTTGTCTTGCCGTCCTCCGAGACGTTCTGCACGATCATGTCGACGTTGATGTTGGCATCCGCCAGCGGGCCGAAGATCGAGGCGGCAACGCCCGGCTTGTCCTCGATCTGGCGCACCGAGATCTGGGCCTCGTCCTTCGAAAAGGCGATGCCGGTGACGACGTGGCTTTCCATGATCTCCTCCTCGCTGCAGATCAGCGTGCCGGGCGGCTGGTTGGCATGCGGGTCGATATCCTCGGGCTTGTCGAAGCTCGAACGGACGAAGATCGGCATGTTGTGGACCATGCCGAGTTCCACCGAGCGAACCTGGAGCACTTTTGCGCCCTGGGAGGCCAGTTCCAGCATGTCTTCGAATGCGATCTTGTCGAGCCTCTTGGCCTTCGGAACGATTCGCGGGTCGGTGGTGTAGACGCCGTCGACATCGGTGTAGATGTCGCAGCGGTCGGCCTTGACGGCGGCGGCGATCGCCACGGCCGAGGTGTCGGAGCCGCCGCGGCCGAGCGTGGTGATGCGGCCCGTCTTGGGCTCGATGCCCTGGAAGCCGGCGATGACCGCGACCTCCTTGCGCTCCCTGAAGCGCTTGATGATCTCGGTGCCGTCGATGTCCTCGATCCGGGCCGAGGCGTGGGCGTCGCTGGTCTTGATCGGGATCTGCCAGCCCTGCCAGGAGCGGGCCTGAATGCCCATGCCCTGGAGCGCAATGGCGAGCAGGCCGGATGTCACCTGTTCGCCGGAGGCGACGACGGCGTCGTATTCGCGCGCGTCGTGCATCGGCGAGGCCTCGGTGCACCAGGCCACCAGCTCGTTGGTTTTCCCGGACATCGCCGAGACGACCACGGCCACTTCGTGGCCGGCGTCGACCTCACGCTTCACATGGCGTGCGACGTTGCGGATACGTTCGATGTTGGCGACGGATGTGCCGCCGAATTTCATCACGAGGCGGCTCATGACGACGCGTGCATTCCTTCAAAGGGATCAGTATGGTGACCCGCACCGGACGGGTGCCTGTGGACACCGACCGCGCGTATACATAGCGGCGGGGCCGGGGGCAAGCGGGTTCCTGCGGGACCGGGTGCGGCAATGGGTTAACCGAGGTCATGGCGCGTTACATCGACGAGATTCTGCAGCCCGGCGAACGGGTGCTGTATTCGACCAATGCGCACTGGATCTTCTATTTCCCGGCCATCGTGGCCTGGATCGTGGCCGGCGCGCTCTTCGTGGCGTCCCGGCAGCCGATCGCCGATTGGCTCGTCCTGCTCTGTCTGGTCGCCTCCGGCCTCGTTGCGCTTGCCGCGCTTTATTGGACCCTGAAGGGCTGGTTCCACCGCTTCACCACCGAGACCGACGTCACCAATCTCAGGGTCGTGCACAAGACCGGCTTCATCAAGCGCCGCACCTTCGAGATGGCGCTGGACAAGGTCGAAAGCGTCGACGTCGATCAGACCATCCTTGGACGTATTCTCAACTACGGCGACGTGACGATTCGCGGCGTCGGCGAGGGGATCGAGACGATCAAGACCATCGCCTCGCCGCTCGCCTTCCGTAGTTCGATCACCACGCGGTAGGACCGCGCGTAACCATGAGCATGCAGCAAGATACTTCCGCAACCACAACCGCAAGCCCTCAGCCCGGCTCGACCGTCGACGCCGCCGAGATCGCGAAGTTCTCAAAGCTCTCGGCGGAGTGGTGGGACCCCAACGGCAAGATGGCGCCTCTGCACCGGATCAACCCGCTGCGGCTCGGCTATATCCGCGATGCCGCCTGCCGCAAGTTCGAGCGCAATTTACGCAGCCTCAACTGCCTCGGCGGCTTGCGCGTGCTCGACATCGGCTGCGGCGCCGGCCTGTTGTGCGAGCCGCTGTCGCGGCTCGGGGCGCAGGTCATCGGCGTCGATCCCTCCCAGAGCAACATCGCCGCGGCGAAGCTGCATGCCGACAAGGGCCATCTTGCGATCGACTACCGCTGCACCACGGTCGAGGAGATCGACCCGCGCGAGCGCTTCGACATCGTGCTGGCGATGGAAGTGGTCGAGCACGTCGTCGATGTCGGCGTCTTCCTGAAGCGCTGCGCCGCGATGCTGAAGCCGAACGGCCTCATGGTGGTCTCAACGCTGAACCGCAACTGGAAGAGCTTTGCGCTCGCCATCGTCGGCGCCGAATACGTCCTGCGCTGGCTGCCGCGCGGCACCCACGAATGGAACAAGTTCGTCACCCCCGACGAGCTGGCCAAATACCTGCTCGACAACCGCCTCGTTATCACCGAGCAGACCGGCGTGGTCTACTCGCCCTTCGCCGACAAATGGTCGCTCTCGTCGGACATGGACGTGAACTACATGGTGGTGGCGGAAGGGATGGTGTGAGGGCGCAAGCAGGCTCAAGCATCGCTCCTATGACGTGGGCGTGATTGACGGGCTTGAGCGCTAGCGGCAGGTTGGCTGCGGTCCCTTCCCTGCATAGCCCCCTCATGTTCACCGTCGCCAGCCTCTGGATTCCCTTCACCGTCGTCGCCGCGCTGGGCCAGGTCGCGCGCAATGCGATGCAGCGGTCGCTGACGAAGCCGTTGGGGACCTGGGGAGCGACCAATATCCGCTTCCTGTTCGGCTTTCCGTTCTCGCTATTGTTTCTGGGCGTGGTGCTGATCGCGACCGGCGATCATCTCGGCCCGCCGCCCTCCGTGTTCTGGCCGTGGCTGCTGCTGGGTGCGCTCAGCCAGATCGTCGCCACCGGCCTGATGCTGCTCGCGATGAACGACCGTTCCTTCGTGGTGACGACGGCGTATCTGAAGACCGAGGCGATCCAGACCGCGATCTTCGGCTTCGTCTTCCTCGGCGACCAGCTGACCTGGCTAAAGGTGCTGGCGATCGTCGTCGCGACAATCGGCGTCGTCATCACCGCGCTCAGGTCCGGCGGCGAGAAGAGTTTTGCGGAGCTGAAGCCGACCATTACCGGGCTCGTTGCCGCGGCGGCCTTCGCGTTGTCCGCTGTCGGCTTTCGCGGCGCCATTATCAATGTTCCCGGCGTCTCTTTCGTGACCGCGGCCTCGCTCACGCTGGTGCTTGGCCTGTTCGTGCAGACGCTGATCCTGACCATCTATCTGCTCTGGCGCGCGCCAAAGGTGCTGCAGGCGATTTTGGGCTTGTGGAAGCCGTCGATGCTGGCGGGCTTCATGGGCGCCTTCGCCTCGCAGTTCTGGTTCCTGGCGTTCGCGCTGACGGCCGCCGCCAATGTCCGCACGCTCGCTCTGATCGAGGTGCTGTTCGCGCAAGCCGTGGCGTATTACTCGTTCAAGCAGCCGATCGCGCCACGCGAGCTTGCAGGCATCGCGTTGATCATCATCGGCGTGGCGGTGCTGGTGGGAGCCTAGTTCCTGTCTTCCGGCAATGTCGGCAGCGGCGATACCTCGATGCCCTCGTCGATCAGCGATTTCGCCTCCTCGGGCGAGGCCTCGCCGTAGATCGGACGGTGCTCCTTGTCGCCGTAATGCATCGCGCGGGCTTCGTTGGCAAAGCGCTCGCCGACATTGTCGGCGTTCTTCACGATGTGATCGCGCAACTCCTTCAGCTTGCTGCGCAGCTCTTTCTCCTGCGCCATCAACAGCGAGGTCGGTCCTGACGGTGCAGCCTCGGGCGCGGGAGCAGCCGCGGGCTCAGGCGGCGGCGTTGCACGGCCGCGGCCCTTCTTGCCGACGATGCGCGGGGCCATGATCGCCTTCTCGACCTTGGCCGAGCCGCAGATCGGGCAGGTCACGAGCTTGCGCTTGACCTGCGAATCATACGCCGACGAACTCTGGAACCAGCTTTCGAATTCGTGGCTCTTGTCGCAGTGGAGCGCGTAGCGGATCATGCCGATCCTCGCACCAGGTGCAAATGATCCGGCCCCGCCTTGGGATCGGCGACGCCGAAACGACGGCCGTGCTGGAGCGAGGGGATCGCGCGGCGCGCGGTCTCGACCTTGGCCGGGTCGATCCTGGCCATGATGATGCCGGGCTCGACATCGCCCTCGGCGAGGATCTCGCCCCAGGGATCGATGATCAGCGAATGGCCGTAAGTCTCGCGCTTGTTCTCGTGGGTGCCGGCCTGAGCCGCGGCGAAGATGAAGCAGCCGGTCTCGATCGCGCGCGCACGCAGCAGCACGTGCCAGTGCGCTTCACCGGTCTTGCGGGTGAAGGCAGAGGGCACGGTGATGAAGTATGCGCCGCTCTCGGCCAGCGCGCGGTAAAGCGCCGGGAAGCGCACATCGTAGCAGATCGTCAATCCGACGCGGCCCCAGGGCAGATCGGAGATCACCGCGGTCTCGCCCGGCTGGTAATTGGCGGATTCGCGATAGCTCTCGCCGTCCGGCAGCTCGATGTCGAACATGTGGATCTTGTCGTAGCTCGCGAGCACATTGCCCTCGGGCCCGATCAGGAAGGAGCGGTTGACCGCCTTCTCCGGCGAAAAGCGCAGCGCCAGCGAGCCGACATGGAGATGGATTTTTAGTTCCGCCGCGAGCGCCCGGTAGGCCTTCAGCGAAGTGTCGTCCTCTTCGCTCTGCAGATGCTCGAACAGCGCCTTGCGGTTCAGCTGCATCATGTTGCTGACTTCGGGCGTCTGCACGTAATCGGCGCCGTTGGCGGCCGCCTGCCGGATCAGCTTCGTCGCTTGGGCCAAGCTCGGCTCGGGCATCAGGCCGGTGCGCATCTGCACCATGGCGGCGGTGAACGTGCGGTTCTCGCTCATGACGTGGCCTTCACACCTTCGAGCATGCCGTCGAGCTTGCCCTCGCGATCGAGCGCGTAGAGATCGTCGCAGCCGCCGATATGGGTTCCGCCGATCCAGATCTGCGGAAAGGTCGAGCCCTCGCCGGCGCGGTCGTACATCTCGTCCCGCCAGGAGGGGTTCTTGGCGACGTCGAATTCGGTAAAAGTCGCCTTCTTGCGGGTCAGCAGGGACCTCGCTGCGGAACAATAACCGCAGCCCGGCCTGGTGTAGATCTCGACAGCAGCAGTCATGGCGTCCGGCGCTCTCATGTCATGAAGTCATTGAATTATATGGGACGAGGGCCGCTCTCGACAACCCGGGCGAAGACCAGCACGTCGACCTGGGCGGCTTTGGCCCGGAGCAGGGCCCGCGCACAGGCATCCAGCGTCGCCCCCGAGGTCAGGACGTCGTCGATCAGGACAATGCGGCGGCCCTGGATTTCCGCCTGACGGTCGGGGGATACCTGGAACGCGCCTTGCACATTGGTGGCGCGCTGGGCCCGCGACAGGCCGATCTGCTGCTCGGTGGCGCGCACCCGGCGCAGCACCTCAGTCCTCGCCTTGACCCCGCTCTGCCGTTCGATGACCTGCGCCAGCGCTCCGGACTGGTTGTAGCGGCGGCGCCAGGCCCGCCGCCAATGCAGGGGCACCGGCACCAGCATGTCGGCGCCATCAAGCAGTTCGCCGCCCGCCCGCGCCATCCAGCGGCCCATCGCGGGCGCCAGATCGGTGCGGTCCTGGTACTTCAGCGCATGCACCAGCGTACGCGCGACGTCGTCGTAACGGACGGCCGCGCGGGCGCGCTGGTAGGCCGGCGGGCTCGCGATTGCCTCCATCGACAGCATGTCGGGGCCGGGATCATAGACGAAGGGAATGCCGAGCCGCGGGCAATAGGGCCGCTCGATGAACGACAGCCGGGCCCAGCAGGCCGCGCAGACGCCCTCGCCGTCGACCGGCTCGCGGCACGACACGCACAGCGTCGGCAGCGCGATGTCGAGCGCCAGCCGTGCCGCGCGCGACAGGATGTGGCGGCCGGCCGTCCATGCGGCACGCAGCGGGGCGGCGATGGAACGGGTGGGGGCGGTCTCGGCTTCCATAGGGGAAGGCTAGCGCCGCACAGGCCGGATTGCCAGAACCGTCGAGATCGGCATAACCAGCGGCATGGCCCAGACACCCCAAACCCCGCCCGCTTTATTCGATCGTGCCTTGCTGCATGCGCGGCAACGGCGAGCGCAGGCGCAAGGTGCCGTGGGCTTCCTGCTCGATCGAGTCGCCGAGGACATGTCTGACCGGCTGGCCGCGGTGATGCGGGATTTCCACGCGGCGGCCGATCTCTGGACGCCCGGCGAAGGTCTTGCGGACCTGCGTACGCGGCTTCCGTCTATCGCGCACATCGCTCTCGATGCGGCCGGTGCTGAGAAACTGCCCTTCGCGCCGGAAAGCCTCGATCTCGTCGTCTCCGCGCTGGCACTGCAATTTGTCAACGATTTGCCTGGCGTGCTCGCGCAAGTTCGGCGCGCGCTGAAGCCCGATGGCTTACTGCTCGCCGCGATGCTCGGCGGGGACAGCCTGACCGAGCTGCGACAGGCCTTTGCCACGGCGGAGGCCGAATGCGAGGGCGGCGTCTCGCCGCGCGTGGCGCCGTTCGCCGATTTGCGCGACATCGGCGCGCTGTTGCAGCGGGCGGGATTTGCCCTGCCGGTGACCGACGTCGACCGTGTCGTGGTGCGTTATTCCAGCGCGTTCGCGCTGATGCAGGATCTCCGCCGCATGGGCGCGGCCAATGTGCTGATCGAGCGGCGGCGCACGCCGAGCCGGCGCGCGACGCTGTTGCGGATGGCGGAGATTTATGCCGAGCGCTTTGCCGATGCCGACGGCAGGATCCGTGCGACCTTCGACATCATCTGGCTCTCCGGCTGGTCCCCGCATGCGAGCCAGCAACAGCCGCTGAAGCCGGGATCGGCGAAGGCGAGCCTGGCAGACGCGGTGAAGAAGGCGGGGAAGGTGTGATCCTCATGGTGAGGAGGCGCGTAAGCGCCGTCTCGAACCATGCAGGCCCGGCTCTTGCCGTGTGGCCATCCTTCGAGACGACCGCTTCGCGGTCTCCTCAGGATGAGGCCCGTGCTCACATCAACAGATCAATCAAATGCGGGATCAGCGGAATGTCCGCGGGCGGCATCGGGTAGTCGCGCAGCTTGTTGGCGCGGACCCAGGCCAGGGTCTGGCCTTCGCGCGGCGCCATTTGTCCCTCCCAGCGCCGGCAGACATAGAGCGGCATCAGCAGGTGGAAGGTCTCGTAGCCGTAGCTCGCAAAGGTCAGCGGCGCCAGGCACGGCTCGGCGACGGTGATGCCGAGCTCCTCGTGCAACTCGCGGATCAGGCTCTGCTCCGGCCGTTCGCCCGGTTCACACTTACCGCCGGGAAACTCCCAGAGGCCGGCCAGCGTCTTGCCCTCGGGGCGCTGCGCGATCAGGACGCGCTTGTCGGCGTCGATCAGCGCGCAGGCCACAACCAATGTCAGTTTCAGATCGGCCATACGTGAATGTCGCTCGCTGAAGATCACCCGCAACGGTTAGTTAACCCAGTTGCGGCCGGGGTTTCCAAGTTCCATAAGTCATATTTAATCCGGGGTTCCTAGAGTGGAAACGCTTAACCACTCCGGGCCCGAACCATGCGCGCTGCGCTTTCCACCATCATCCGCCGGTTCGTTCACGACCGGCGCGGCAATATCGCGGTGATCTTCGCGCTTGGCTGCGTCCCACTGATCACCGCGGTCGGCTGCGCGGTCGACTATTCGCGCGCGACGCAGACCCGGGCCAAGCTTCAGGCCGCGGCCGACGCCGCCAGCGTCGGCTCGATCGCCAAGGCGTCGCCGGCCTTCAAGGCCGCCGGCACCATGACGTCGGATGGCTCGATTTCCGTCGGCGTCACCGACGCCAACAACATCTTCAACGCCAATCGCGCCAATCTGACCGGCTATACCCTCAACAGCGTCACGCCGACCGTGGTCAAGACCGGCTCGACGGTCACCTCGACCGTCGCGTTCAACGCCACCATCAACACCATGTTTCTCGGCCTGATCGGCAAGACCGCACTGGCGCTGACAGGTACGTCGAAAGCGACGGCCAGCATGCCGCTCTATATCGACTTCTACCTGCTGCTGGACAATTCGCCGTCGATGGGCGTCGCGGCGACGCCGGACGACGTGACCAAGATGGTCAACAACACGTCCGATAAATGTGCCTTCGCCTGCCACGACTACAACGACTCCAAAAACTACTACAATCTCGCCAAGACGCTCGGCGTGACGACCCGGATCGACGTGCTCCGCAGCGCGACGCAGTCGCTGATGGACACGGCCGCTGCCACGCAGACCTATTCCAATCAGTTTCGCATGGCGATCTACGATTTCGGCGCCTCGTCCAAGACGATCGGCTTGCGCGCGTTGTTCTCGCTCTCGTCGAGTCTGTCGAGCGCCAAGACGGCGGCCGGCAACATTGACCTGATGGGAGTCTACGGCAACAACGACAGCTATACCAAGGACCAGGATACGCAGTTCAGTACGCTCTTTCCGGCGATCAGCAACGAGATCCCGAATCCCGGAAGCGGCACGTCCAACTCGCCCCTGAAATATCTATTCTTCGTTTCCGATGGCGTTGCCGACGAAAGCAACGCGGGCTGCCTGAAGCCGCTCTCGGGAAGCTCGCGATGTCAGTCGCCGCTCAATGCCTCGCTTTGCAAGGCGATGAAAGATCGTGGGGTCAAGATTGCAGTGCTGTACACCACGTATCTGAAACTGCCGACCAACAAGTGGTACATGTACTGGATCGACCCATTCAACCAGGGCCCGTTCGGCCCATCGCCGAACAGCCAAGTCGCGCAGAACATGCAGAGCTGCGCCTCACCCGGGTTCTATTTCGAGGTCAGCCCGACCCAGGGCATCGCGGATGCCATGAACGCGCTGTTCAAGAAGGCGGTTGCGGACGCGCGCATCTCGGGGTGAGTTGCTCACCTCTCCCCGTAAGCGGGGAGCTACGACCTGTAATCGCCGTTGATCGCGACATACTCCTTGGTGAGGTCGCAGGTCAGCACGCGGTCGCGGCCCTTGCCGAGGCCGAGCGAGACCTTGATCGCGATCTCCGGCGCCTTCATCGCTTCCGACACCTGCGCCTCGTCATAATCAGGATCGCGCGCGCCGCTCCTGGCGACGCGGATGCCGTTGAAGGAGATCGAGAGCCTGTCGCGATCGGCCGGCTCGCCGGCCTTGCCGACTGCCATCACGACGCGGCCCCAATTGGCGTCTTCGCCGGCGATCGCGGTCTTGACCAGCGGCGAGTTGGCGATCGACATCGCGATCTTGCGCGCCGAGGCCTTGGTCTTGGCGCCCTCGACCGTGATCTCGACCAGCTTGCGCGCGCCTTCGCCGTCGCGGGCCACTTGCTCGGAAAGATTGGCGAGCACCTGATTGAAGGCTTTGACGAACGCTTTCAGGCGCGGATCACTGGCGCGGCTGATCTTCGGGGCGCCGTGCTCGGCGGCAGCGCCGGTGGCGAAGGCCAGCAGCGTGTCCGACGTGGACGTGTCGCCATCGATCGTCACCGCGTTGAAGGTGTCTTCGACGCCGGCCTTGAGCAGCGCCTGCAAGGCCGCGGGCGCGATCGGTGCGTCGGTGAAGACGAAGGACAGCATCGTCGCCATGTCGGGGGCGATCATGCCGGCACCCTTGGCCATGCCGTTGATGGTGACCCTGGCCTTGCCGAGCTTGACGGTCGCGGTCGCGACCTTCGGGAAGGTATCGGTGGTCATGATCGCCTTGGCAGCATTGAGATAATCGCCGGGCTCGGCGGTTTCGGCCAACCGGCCCAGCACGCCGTCGAACTTGGTCGCGTCCAGCGGCTCGCCGATCACGCCGGTCGAGGCCAGGAAGATCTCGCCCTCGCTGCATCCGACCGCCTTAGCCGCGATCTTCGCAGTCAGCGCGGTGGAGGCGCGGCCGGTCTTGCCGGTGAAGGCATTGGCGTTGCCGGAATTGACGACGAGCGCGCGCGCCTTGCCGCCCTTCAGCTTGGCGCGGCACCATTCCACCGGTGCGGAGGGGCACTTCGATTTGGTGAAGACGCCGGCAACCGCGGTGCCCTTGTCCATCACCGCCAGCAGCACGTCGGTGCGGTTCTTGTAGCGGATGCCGGCCTCGGCCGTCGCAAGACGAATGCCCGCGATCACGGGCATATCGGGAACGTTTTTCGGGGCGAGGGGAGAGACGGAGGAGGACATCGCGGGGGCGCCTTGGTGGGGTCTGGATATGCAGATGGCCGGACCATCAAGTGGCCCGGCCATTGCGACGTTAGATACTCTTGGCGTCCGTGAAGTGACAGCGAATTCTTACGTCTTCGCGGGCTTACTTCTTTGCAGGCGGCGCCATCTTGCTGTCGGACGGCTTGGCTGCGTCCGCCGGCTTGGCGTCTGGCTTGGCGTCCGCCGCCGGCTTGTCCAGCCGCTCGACCTTGGCTTCCGTCCGCAGCTTGGCGACGTAGTCGGCCTGGGCCTTGCGGGTGACGTACTGCTCGATCTGGGCCTTGACCTGCTCGAAATCAGGCGCCTTGCGGTTGCGCTTTTCCTCGACCTTGATGACGTGCCAGCCGAACTGCGACTTGACGGGGTCGGAGATCTTGCCCGGCTCCAGCGCGAAGGCGACAGCCGAGAATTCCGGCACCATCTGCTCCTTGGTGAAGAAGCCGAGATCGCCGCCGTCGGCCGAGCCCGGATCCTTGGACTTCTTCTTGGCCAGCTCGGCGAAATCGGCGCCCTTGTCGAGCTCGGCCTTCACCGCCTTGGCCTCGTCCTCGGTCTCGACCAGGATGTGGCGGGCGCGCACTTCCTGCTCGCCGGTGATCTGCTTGGAGGCCTCCTCATACACCTTCTTCATGGCGTCGGGGGTGGTGGCGGCCTTGCCTTCCTGAGCCAGCAGGCTGTCCATCAGCAGGCGGGTGCGGGCGAATGCCAGGCGCTTCTTGAACTCCTCGCTGTCGGCGATCTTCTTGTCCTCGGCGGCTTTGCCGACGATCTTCATGTCGATCAGGAAGGACAGGACGTTCTCGTCCTTGGTTGCCGGGTCCATCTGGGCGAGGCTCGCTCCGAGTTCCTCCTCGGCCATGGCAACGTCGCTCTTCTTGATTTCCGCGCCGTTGACCTTCGCCAGCACCGGATCGTCGGCGGCCCGGAGCGGGCCCGCGATCGCCAGGGACAGCGCCAAAGCGAGGCAGCCAGCCAGGGCGGACGCATGGCGGAAACGCTGGCCGGTGGTTGCCGGGAACGAGGTGGTCATGGAAAATCCTTATGTTGAAGCAGGGGGCTGCTCGAAGCGGGGCGGACACTCGCCCAATTCAGGGGGGCTTGGCAACGCGAAAAGTCTGTCAAAATGATGAATTAGCCGCAATGTGCCCGCCGTTGACAAGGCCCTGACCGGGCCATATCTCTGCCCGGTCGCGACCATGGCGATGGCGTTTATTTTGCTGCGTTTTTGGCCGTTGAACCCAGACTTGTCCAATTCCCACCCATATGGCGGATGAACCCGCAGTCCGGGCTCTGACTCCGCGAGGCGTCACGGTGAGTTGATGGGCAGGCGGGTGACAACTTCTTAGGCCCAACGCGGTTGTATCGCGAACACAGGAACCAGGCATGATCGGCGCGCTCGCCCGCAAGTTTTTCGGCTCCGCCAACGACCGGCGGGTGAAGGGATATCAGTCCCGCGTCACCGCGATCAACGCGCTGGAGGCAGAGGTCTCGAAGCTCTCCGACGAGGCGCTCAAGGCCCGCACCGCCGACTTCAAGAAACAGCTCGCCGAGGGCAAGACGCTGGATGACCTGCTGGTCCCCGCCTTCGCCACCGTGCGCGAGGCCGCCAAGCGCACGCTCGGCCAGCGCCATTTCGACGTCCAGCTGATCGGCGGCATGGTGCTGCACGAGGGCGACATCGCCGAGATGAAGACCGGCGAAGGCAAGACGCTGGTGGCGACCCTTGCGGTCTACCTCAACGCGCTCGCCGGCAAGGGCGTCCACGTCGTCACCGTCAACGACTACCTCGCCCGCCGCGACTCCGGCTGGATGGGCCAGATCTACGGCTTCCTCGGCATGACCACCGGCGTGATCGTCCACGGTCTCGACGATGCCGAGCGCAAGGCCGCCTATGCCTGCGACATCACCTACGGCACCAACAACGAATACGGCTTCGACTATCTGCGCGACAACATGAAGTACCGGCTCGAGGACATGGTCCAGCGCCCGCACTTCTACGCCATCGTCGACGAGGTCGACTCCATCCTGATCGACGAGGCGCGCACGCCGCTGATCATCTCCGGCCCGCTCGACGACCGCTCCGATTTCTACAACACCATCGACGGCTTCCTGCCCAAGCTCGACAAGACCGACTACGACGTCGACGAGAAGCAACGCACGGTGACGCTGACCGAAGCCGGCATGGAGAAGATCGAGACCCTGCTTCGCGATGCCGGCCAGCTCAAGGGCGAGTCGCTCTACGACGTCGAGAACGTCTCCGTCGTGCACCACATCAACCAGGCGCTTCGCGCGCACACGCTGTTCACGCGCGACAAGGACTACATCGTGCGCGACGACGAGGTCATCATCATCGACGAGTTCACCGGACGCATGATGGCCGGCCGCCGCTATTCCGAAGGCCTGCACCAGGCGCTGGAAGCAAAGGAGCACGTGCAGGTCCAGCCGGAAAACCAGACGCTCGCCTCGATCACCTTCCAGAACTATTTCCGGATGTACGAGAAGCTCGCCGGCATGACGGGCACGGCGCTGACGGAAGCCGACGAGCTCTTCGACATCTACAAGCTCGAGGTCGTGGAGATCCCGACCAACGTGCCGATCGGCCGTCTCGACGAGGACGACGAGGTTTACCGCACCCACAAGGAGAAATACACGGCCATCCTCGCCGAGATCGAGCGGGCCAATTCGCGGCTACAGCCGGTGCTCGTCGGCACGGCGTCGATCGAGAAGTCGGAAGTGCTGGCCGAGTTTCTGAAGCAGAACGGCTACAAGCAGATCGATTTCGGCAAGGAGAACGCGCTCGACAAGCTCTACGCTGCCGCCCGCGCCGGCAAGCCGGCGAAACTGTTCGCGGTGCTGAATGCGCGCTTCCACGAGCAGGAAGCCTATATCGTCGCGGAGGCCGGCGTGCCCGGCGCGATCACGATCGCGACCAACATGGCCGGACGCGGTACCGACATCAAGCTCGGCGGCTCGCTCGAGATGCGCGTCCCGAAGGAGACCGCGGGCATCGAGGACGAGGCCGAGAAGGCCAGGAAGATCGAGCAGATCAAGGCCGACGTCGAGCGCTTCCGCGACATCGTGCTGAAGGCCGAGGAGACCGTCGAGATCGAGCCGGCGAAGGGCAACAAGCCCGCCAAGACCGTGACCAAGCCCGGCGGCCTCTACATCATGGGCTCCGAGCGCCACGAATCCCGCCGTATCGACAACCAGCTGCGCGGCCGTTCCGGCCGTCAGGGCGATCCCGGCCGTTCGAAATTCTTCCTGTCGCTGGAAGACGATCTGATGCGCATCTTCGGCTCGGATCGCCTCGACAGCATGCTGCAGCGTCTCGGCCTGCAAGAGGGCGAGGCCATCATCCATCCCTGGATCAACAAGGCGCTGGAGAAGGCGCAGCAGAAGGTCGAGGCGCGCAACTTCGACATCCGCAAGAACCTCCTGAAGTTCGACAACGTCCAGAACGACCAGCGCAAGGTGATCTTCGACCAGCGCATCGACCTGATGAAGGACGAGAGCGTCGCCGAGACCGTCAACGACATGCGCCACGCCTTCATCGACGATCTCGTCGCCAAGCACGTGCCGGAGCATGCCTATGCCGAGCAGTGGGACGTCGCCGGCCTGAAGGAAGAGCTGAAGCGCGTGCTCGATCTCGACCTCCCGGTCGACGAATGGGCCAAGGAAGAGGGCATCGCCGACGAGGAGCTGCTCACCCGCATCGAGAACCGCGCCGACGAGCACATGGCGGCCAAGGTGGCGCAATGGGGCCCCGACGTGATGCGTTACGTCGAGAAGACCATCCTGCTTCAGACGCTCGACCATCTCTGGCGCGAGCATCTGATCATGCTCGACCATCTGCGCCAGGTCATCGGCCTGCGCGGTTACGGCCAGCGCGATCCCCTGCAGGAGTACAAGACCGAAGCCTTCAATCTCTTCCAGGAGATGAGTGCGCATCTGCGCGAGGCGGTCACGGCGCAGCTGATGCGGGTCGAGATCGTCCCGCCGGAGCAGGAAGCGCCCGTGCTGCCGCCGATGGAGGCGCACAAGTTCGACCCCAATACCGGCGAGGACGAAATGGCGCTCGCCAGCGTCACGCTCGGAGCCCAGACCTCCGATGCCGCGCTGCGCGATCCCAACAACCCCGCCAGTTGGGGCAAGGTCGGCCGCAACGAGGATTGCCCCTGCGGCTCAGGCAAGAAGTACAAGCACTGCCACGGGCGGTATGCCTGATCGATGATCTCGATACCCGGCGAACTCGCGGTGCTGTATTGGCATTGCGAGTTCGCGATGGATTGAAATGCTTCCGATCTGTGCCTGCTGATCTTCAGGGGCATCTCGAATGGCAGGCGCACGCAGCTGAAGCCCGGAAAGCCGATGGTCAAAGCGCAGCATCGTGTCTCGGAGAACGCCTGCGGGTAGATCGTTCAATCTTTTGCTACTGCTCATTGTGATCTGGTTCACCTCACCTGCGCTCAATCCGTGTTTTGATTGAATTGCAGGGGGGCCGAAAATTGGGAGCCAGACAATGTCCAGACGCGCGCTGCCAACCACCTTGTGTGTTCTTGTCCTGAGTTTCTACGCTTGCGATTCCGCCCCTGCGAGCCAAGTGGGCGGATGGTGGGGCGGAACATGGTCGTGCAACATAGACGGCCGGCCGGCCCGGATGAAATGGGCCGCCGTTGATGACAGTCAGACAAGCTGCGACGGCGACACTTGCACCACCAGCTCGGGAGCACGCTGGGCAGGCAGCTTCTCGGATAATGGCTCGCGATGGGTGAAGTTGACAAATCCACGCAGCGGAACGCAGGGCGGCGTATACTTCAACCATGCCGACGGCAATAAATGGTATTTAGCCAAACCGGTCAGCAACAAGGCCGCGGGCTGGACGACATGGAACGGCCAACGCTATCGCCTCTCGTGCTGGCGATGATGAATGGCGGATGAGCGTGGCGGCTTCGCAAGGCCCCCACGCTCCAATCACGAGGCCTAGTTCGAGCTGTCGATCAAGCTCTCCAGCAGCCGCTTGAGCTCGCTCGTCGACTTGTCGCCATAGCTTTCCAGGATGTGCTCTTCCTGATCGACCGCGAGCGAGTTGAGCTTCTTGCTCAGCACCTTGCCGCGGTCGGAGATGAACATCAGCACCTTGCGGCGGTCGTTCGGGTCCTGCACGCGATAGACCAGCGTGTCGGAGACCATGCGGTCGATCATCTTGGTCAGCGTCGGATGGTTGAGCAGCACGGCATCCGCAAGCTCGCCCATCGAGTGGCCATTACCGTCCGACAGCACCTTAAGGATGCGCCATTGTTCGACGGGAACGCCTTCCTTGCTCAAACGCAGTTCCAGCTGCCGGTTGATCTCCCGGTTGGCTTGCGCGAGCAGATAAGCGAGGTGTTCGGTGATTGGAGTGTTTGGTTTTGCCACGGCTAAGACTTCGTCTTGACCCGAATGAGTGAATGTCTTGCAATCAATGCTGCATCTATATGCACTTCAATTGTTGAACATTCAATATTTTCAAAATAGGATGTTTGCCTAACAAAAGGGCGGAGGCCGCGGCCGCCCGAACAATGTGCTTTCAGGTCTGTTGCCAGACAGGAGTTGGCGTGCGCGCGACGGTAAACTTCCCGGCTCACGGCGGTCCGGCGTTGCCGCCGTCCATGCTGCTCAGGAATCTGTCGTCACCGGCGGCCAACGGTGCGGTGTCGCCGAGCGATCACGCTTTCCTTCGACGGCGCGGCGTCAACAAGCTGCGCGTCGGCTGCTTCATCTGCTGCAGCGGTCCGCCCGGCATCTGGGGGCCATGCGCGACCAACACCGCGCAGCTCGCGGTCGCCGAGATCAACAAGCGTGGCGGCATTCTGGGACGTGAGATCGAGCTGTCGATCTACGACGCGGGCGGCCCGCTCGACGCCGTTCTGAACCGCGCCCAGCAGGCTGTCGTCGACGATGAGATCGATCTCATCGTCGGCATGCACACCAGCGCGGTCCGCGTCGCGCTGCGCAAGATCACCACGGCGAACCGGATCCCCTACATCTACACGCCTGTCTATGAAGGCGGCGAGCGTACGCCCGGTGTGATGGCGATCGGCGAGACGCCGCGCTGGCAGAGCAGGCCGTCGATCCACTGGCTCGCCGACGTCAAGAAGGCGCAGCGCTGGTACCTGATCGGCAGCGACTATGTCTGGCCCTGGCAGTCGCATCGCGCGGTGAAGCGCTACATCAAGGAAACCGGCGGATGCGTCGTCGGTGAGGAGTTCGTTCCTCTCGGTGAGGATAACCACGAAGCTCATCTGGAGCGTATCCGCGCCGCGAGACCGGATGTGGTCCTGATCTCGCTGATCGGCACCGACAGCATCACCTTCAACCGCGCCTTTGGCGAAAGCGGCCTCGGTGCAACCGCGCTGCGGCTCGCCGGTGCGATGGACGAGACCGTGCTGCTCGGGATCGGCGCCGACAACAGCGAGAACATGTTCTGTGCCTCCGGCTACTTCCCCGGCGTCGGCTCGCGCGCCAATGATGATTTCCAAAGCCGCTATCGCGCGATGTTCGGCGCGAACGCGCCGCCGATCGGCTCGCTTGGCCAGTCCAGCTATGAAGGCTTGCGCTTCCTCGAAGCCGTCGCGAACAAGGCCGGTTCGCTGTCGATGGCGCCGATGCTCGCCGCGG
This sequence comes from Bradyrhizobium symbiodeficiens, assembly GCF_002266465.3. Taxonomy (NCBI): domain Bacteria; kingdom Pseudomonadati; phylum Pseudomonadota; class Alphaproteobacteria; order Hyphomicrobiales; family Nitrobacteraceae; genus Bradyrhizobium; species Bradyrhizobium symbiodeficiens. The sequence continues at coordinate 620,958 of NZ_CP029427.2, forward strand.
GTCGCAACATCGTTTACGGCGGGGCGCGCGGCCCGGTTACGGTGCGCAACGGCCACGCCCGGATGCAGATGTATCTCGCTGAGGCCGACGGCCTCGACTTCAAGCTGATCAAGCCGGTCTGACGCCGGCGCGGCAATCCGCTCTCGCCCTTCGCAAAATAATACTTGAAAAGGAAAATATTTCCGCCTTGAATGTTTCGGCCGGCCGATGCGCATGTCGCGCAAATCGTGGCCGCGCGCCGTTCAAGAAACTTCAGGAGAGCGCCCGTGACAGTTGTCCTTCCCACACCAGCCCAGCTTCTCGATGTCGCCAAGCAGTGCGGCCTTTCGCTGACCGACGACGACGTTACCTCGTTCCGCGGCCTGATGCAGGGTTCGATCGAGGCCTACAATCTCGTGGGGGCGATGCCGGACGAGGTGCCGGAGGTGAAATACCCGCGCACGCCGGGCTACCGGCCGTCGGCGGAGGAGAATCCGCGCAACGCCTGGTATCGCAAGTCGACGGTGAAGGGCGCCAGTTCGGGCAAGCTCAAGGGCAAGACGGTTGCGCTGAAAGACAATATCATGCTCGCCGGCGTTCCCATGATGAACGGCTCGGCGACGCTCGAGGGCTACATCCCCGATTTCGACGCCACGGTCGTCACGCGCATCCTGGACGCCGGTGGGGAAATCCTCGGCAAGACCCATTGCGAATCCTTCTGCATGTCCGGCGGCAGCCACACCGGCGCGGTCGGTGCGGTGCATAATCCCTACAAGATGGGCTATTCGGCCGGCGGCTCGTCCTCGGGCAGCGGCGTCGTCGTCGCGCTGGGCGAAGCCGACATGGCGATGGGCGGCGACCAGGGTGGCTCGATCCGCATGCCGTCGTCGTTCTGCGGTACCTACGGCATGAAGCCGACCTGGGGCCTCGTGCCGTATACCGGCATCATGCCGATCGAGATCTTCGTCGACCACACCGGCCCAATGACGGCCACCGTCGCCGACAACGCGCTGATGCTCGAAGTGCTCGCCGGCGACGACGGCTACGATCCCCGCATCAAGGCGCCGAAGGTCGAGGAATACACCAAGGCGCTCGGCCAGGGCGTCAAGGGCATGAAGATCGGCATCTTGAAGGAGGGCTTCGAGCAGGCGACCGCCGAGGCCGCCGTCAACGAGAGCGTCCGCGAGGCCGCCAAGCGCTTCAAGGATCTCGGGGCGACGGTCGAGACCGTTTCGATCCCGATGCACCTCGCCGGCCCCGCGATCTGGACCCCGATCGGCACCGAGGGCATGACCCAGACCATGATGTATGGTGACGGCTACGGCCTGAGCCGGTCCGACCTCTATTCCACCACGCTGATGGATTTCCATCGCGGCTGGCGGCGCCAGGCGGATTCGCTGTCGGAAACGACAAAACTGTTCCTGCTGCTCGGCACCTACATCAACAACAATTTTGGTCCGCGCTATTACGGCAAGGCGCTCAACATCTCGCGACGCCTGACCGCGGCCTACGACAAGGCCTTCAAGGACTACGACCTGCTGCTGCTGCCGACGACGCCGATGAAGGCGACCAAGCTGCCGGAGCCGACAGCCAGTCGCGAGGACTATGTCGCCCGCGCGCTGGAGATGATCTCCAACACCGCGCCGTTCGACATCACCCATCATCCGGCGATGTCGCTGCCTTGCGGCATGGTCGACGGCCTGCCGGTCGGCCTGATGCTGGTCGGCCGGATGTTCGAGGAATCCACCATCTATCGCGCCGCGCATGCATTCGAGCAGATCGGCGACTGGAAGAAGATGTGAGCGCGGCATTGATGCAGGGGGACGGGGCAGCAAGGTATGGCTAACGCGTTCGTCGCGGCGTTCGAGATCCTGAGCTTCGGCGCGATCATCGTCCTGATCGTGCTGGGGCTCGGGATCATTGCCAGCATGATGGGCATCTTCAACTTCGCGCAGGGCGAGTTCGTCCTGCTCGGGGCCTACATCACCTATCTCGCCTACGCCAAGGGCCTGCCGATCTGGGCCGGAATGGTCGCGGCGCCCTTCGTGGTCGGCGCGCTCGGTTTCGTGCTGGAGGCGCTGATCATCCGGCGATTCTATGCCGCGCCGATCGTCGCCATGCTCGGCACCTATGCGCTCGGCCTGATCATCCGCGAATCCGTCCGCGGCCTGATCGGCGGCTTCTATCTCACCGTGCCCGAGCCGATCGGCGGCTCGATCGACATCGGCGCCATGCACATCTCGGCCTGGCGCTTCACCATCATCGTCATCACGCTGCTGGTGATGGCCGGTTGCTATCTCCTGCTGTCGCGCACCAACTTTGGCCTGCGCATGCGCGCCACGCTCGAAAATCCATCGCTGGCGCGGGCCTCGGGCATTTCCACGCCCCTGATGTACGGCGCCACCTTCGCATTCGGCTCTGCGCTCGCCGGCCTTGCCGGTGCGCTGATCGTGCCGGTGTTCAGCCTCTATGCCGATCTCGGCCTGCGCTTCCTGATCCAGGGGTTCGTCGCGGTGATGGTCGGCGGCGTCGGCTCCTTCATCGGGCCGGTCGCGGGCGCCGGCGTCATCGGCACGCTGAGCGCCGCGCTGCCGTGGATCATGGCCCCCGTCGTCGCCGACGTCCTCGTCTTCGTTCTCGCCATTGCCTTCATCAAATTCCGCCCGCAGGGCCTCATCGCTGGAAAAGGGGTTTAACCACATGTTCGATCGTACTCAGCTCTCCCGCCGCCGCTTTCTCTCCAATTTTGCCTTTGCCTCCGGCGCGGTCGCGACCGGGGTCGGCAGCTGGGTGATCCCGGCGCCCTGGGCCAATGCGGCCGAAGCTCCGATCAAGGTCGGTATCGCCACCGACCTCACCGGCCCGATCGCCTATGCCGGCAACGCCGACGCCAACGTCGCGAAAATGGTGATCAAGGAGATCAACGCCGCCGGCGGCCTGCTCGGCCGACCACTGGAGCTCTACATCGAGGACACCGCCTCGAACGAATCGGTCGCCGTCGGCAACGTGCGAAAACTGATCCAGCGCGACAAGGTCGACATGGTGCTCGGCGGCATCACCTCCTCGATGCGCAACGCGATCAAGGACCCGATCGTGGCGCGGGGCAAGACGCTCTACATCTATCCGCAGCTCTACGAGGGCAAGGAGTGCACGCCCTATCTGTTCTGCACCGGGCCGACGCCGGCGCAGCAGTGCGACGAATTCATTCCCTGGCTGATCAAGAACGGCGGCAAGAAGTTCGCGCTGCCGAGCGCCAATTACGTCTGGCCGCACACGCTCAACGTCTATGCCCGCAAGGTCATCGAAGCCAACGGCGGCGAGGTCGTATTCGAGGAATACTACCCGCTCGACCAGGTCGATTTCTCCTCGACCGTCAACCGCATCATCTCCAACAAGGTCGACGTCGTCTTCAACACGGTCATTCCGCCGGGCGTCGGCCCGTTCTTCAAGCAGCTCTATGAAGCAGGCTTCCTCAAGAACGGCGGCCGTCTCGCCTGCGTCTACTATGACGAGAACACGCTCAACATCAATCAGGCCGCCGAGATCGAGGGCCTCGCCAGCTGTCTCGACTATTTTAAGGTGTTGACCAAGGAGAACCCGTTCGACGCCAAGATCCAGGCGGCCTACGAGAAGGATTTCCCCGGCAACTTCCTATTCGCCGCCGGCAGCGCCGCGACTGGCACCTATCGCGGCCTCAAGCTGTGGGAAGCCGCGGTGAAGGAGGCCGGCAAGGTCGACCGCGATTCGGTGGCCGCTGCGCTCGACCATGCCAAGATCGCCGAAGGTCCGGGCGGACCTGCCGAGATGGTCCCCGGCAAGCGGCACTGCAAGATGAAGATGTACACTGCGGTTGCCAAGGCCGGGAATTACGAGATCGTCGGCCGCAGCAACGGGCTCGTCGATCCCAAGGAATGCTAAAGCGGAATGCCGAAGTCGATGGGCGCAGTGAAACAGGCGATCCCCGCCGCAATCGGCGGGGAGACGGACGTCGCCATGGATAGCAGCAGGGCGGCGAAGCAAAAACCGACGCGGAAAATCCTGCCGATCGTCGAGGGCGTCGTGCTGGTCGCGGCGCTGCTCGCGCCGCTGCTGCTGCAGGACTATCTCACGGTGTTCGCCACCCGCGTGATCATCCTGGCGCTGTTTGCGCTGTCGTTCGATCTGGTCTGGGGCTATGCCGGCATCATGAGCTTCGGCCAGGCCCTGTTCTTCGGCTCGGCCGGTTATGGCGTCGCGCTGCTTGCGCGCGACCTCGACATCACCAACATCTTCCTGGTGCTGCCCGCGGGCACCATCATCGGCCTCACCTTCGCGCTGCTGCTCGGCGGCTTCCTGCTGCTGGGTCGGCATCCCTCCAGCGTGATCTTCGTGTCGCTGGGCACGCTGACCGGCTCCTACGCCGCCGATCGCCTCGCGCGCGGCTGGTATTATCTCGGCGGCCAGAACGGCATCCCCTCGATCGCGCCGATGACGCTCGGCGGCTACGAGTTCACCGAAGGGCCGGCGTTCTACTATCTCGTGCTCGGCATTCTCGTCGTGGTCTACCTGCTCTGCCGCTTCCTGGTGCGATCGCAATTCGGCCTCGCGCTCGCAGGGCTCCGCGAGAACGAACAGCGCATCGCCTTCTTCGGCTACAAGGCGCAGCACCTGAAAGCGATCATCTTCGCGATCGGCGGCGCCGTTGCGGGGATGGCGGGCAGCCTCTATGCCTTCCACGAAGGCTTCGTCTGGCCCAACATGGTCGGCGTCGTGGTCTCGACGCAAGTCGTGCTCTATGTGCTGTTCGGCGGCTCCGGCACGCTGATCGGCGCCGTCATCGGGGCCGTCATCGTCGAGGGCGTCAGCTTCTGGCTCTCGGACAATTACCGTGACGTCTGGCCGATCATTCTCGGCGTGCTGCTGCTGCTCGTCATCCTGTTCCGGCCGCTCGGCCTGATCAGCTTCGTGCTCGGCGAGCGCGAGCGGGTCGGCAGCTTCGGTGCGAAACCCAAGGAAAACGTCAAGGAAAACGTCAAGGAGAAGCGCAATGCTCCTTGAAGCCGCCGGCATCACGAAGATCTTCGGCAAGCTCACCGCGCTCGACGGCGCCGCGCTCAGCGTCGGAGAGAACGAGTTCCACGGCCTGATCGGTCCGAACGGCTCCGGCAAGAGCACGCTGATGAAGTGCATCGCGGGAGCCGAGGTGCCGACGCAAGGTAAGGTGTCGTTCGTCAACACCGACATCACCGCGTTCACGCCGACCGAGCGGGCGCGCGCCGGCATGAGCCTGAAATTCCAGATCACATCCGTGCTGCCGTCGCTGACGCTGTACGACAACATCCTGCTCGCATTGCAGGCGCAGTCCTCGCTGATCGACCTCCTGTTCTCGCGCACGCGGGATGCGCTGCACGAGCAGGTCATGACCATGCTGACGCAGTTCCGCCTCGCTGATCGCGCCTTCGAGCCCGCAGCGGCGCTGTCGCACGGCCAGCAGCAATGGCTGGAGATCGCGATGGCGCTTGCCGGCAAGCCGAAGCTGCTGCTGCTCGACGAGCCGACCGGCGGCATGAGCCTCGAGGAGCGCCGCGTCACCGGCGAGTTGCTGCAGCCGATCAAGCAGCATTGCTCGCTCGTCATCGTCGAGCACGACCTCGATTTCATCCGCGACATCTGCGATCGCCTCACAGTGCTCGACCAGGGCAAGGTGCTGGCGTCGGGCACGGTGTCGGAGATCCAGGCCAACAAGGCCGTCCAGGAGATTTATCTGCGCCGTGCCTGAATTTTTGGACATCAAGCATCTCGACGCCGGCTATGGCCGCAGCCAGGTCCTGTTCGACGTCACCCTCGGCATCCCCTGGCGCGGCGGTGTCGCCGTGCTCGGGCGCAACGGTGCCGGCAAGACCACGCTGATGAAGACCATCGTCGGCGAGCTGCCGGCGTGGAAGGGCGAGGTCGCCTTCGACGGCCGCGACATCAGCCGCCGCGCCACCCAGGAGCGCGTCCGCGCCGGCATCGGTTATGTGCCGCAGGAGCATTCGGTGTTCGCGCGCCTGTCGGTGCGCGACAATCTCGCGGTCGGCTCGCTCGCGAGCAGCAAGGCCGACGCCGTCGACCACGTGCTGACGATCTTCCCCAAGCTCGGCCAGCGCCTCGACCAGCCCGCCGGCACGCTCTCCGGCGGCGAACGCAAGATGCTCGCGATTGGCCGCGCCCTGCTCGGCGATCCCAAACTGCTGCTGCTGGACGAGCCGACCGAGGGCGTCTGGATCGGCGTCATCGAGGAGATCACCGAGCGCCTGATCGAGCTCGCCAAGAGCATCTCCGTCATCATCGTCGAGCAGCACCTCGACCTCGCGCTCCGCGTCGCCGATTACGCCTATGTGCTCGACCGCGGTCGCGTCGCGCTGCAGGGGCAGGCGGGCGAGGTGAGGGACAATCCGGAGCTGGTGCGGTATCTGGCGCCGTAAGCAAAGGCTGCCGACACCATCTGTCTTGGGCCCCTGGGTGTTCCGTCATCCTGAGGTGCGAGTGGGGCGATGCGCAGCACCGCGCCGGGAGCCTGCTTGCTATACGGGAAGTCGCGACCGATAGGGCGCGGTCAGAAGCAGCATGAAAAGCGCTCGTTCGGCTTGGTACTTTGCGGCAGATCGAGTTGATTCTCGCCCCTGCGCCACAACTGCTCCCTGGCTGTTGCAGATGCTCCAAGCCCATCTTTTTCGCCTGCGCGGCACCAAAGTCACTTCGAATGTCGGAAACTCCGGCCTGACCATTGTTGCCGCTTCTCGCCATGCATCCAACCCGACAAACTTGAACCCGGAGGTCTGACCCCTGTCTTCACCCATTTGGGTGAAAGGGGTTTGCACAGACCAAGGCAAAGCCCGATTGGGGCGCCGGGCGCAAAGGCAATGAGGGATGTGTCTGCGGACGGAACAGTCTAACCGCCGCGCAATGCCTTGCCAGCGAGCAAGCTGACGAGCTCCTGCTGACGGGAAAGGCCGGTCTTCGAAAACACAGCTTTGAGCTGCGTGCGCACCGTCTCCCGCGTCACGCCCATTTTTGCTGCGAGTGCATCGATCGATCCCGCCTGTGCAACGCCACGTGCAACCTGGGCCTCTGCCGGCGTCAGGTCAAACAGACCTTGCAGGACTTCCGCACTCGGTACCGCGCCGCGATCGACGGGCGTTACGATGAGCATGAAGGTGGCTTGCGTGAAGATATCGCGTGCGGATCCGCGCACCGGCACGACATGCAGGACCATCGGTACGCGATCCATCGCCGCTGCGATGGCGAGAGACTTGACGGCCGGGCTGTTGCCACCGAACGAGGTCCCCAGCGCCGCCAAGAACAATCCGTCTGCAGTGCCATCGGCCAGGGTCAACCGCTCTGCGCGATCTTGGAACAGCGACGGCATCAGCGCTTCGAACAGGCCGTTCGCCGCGAGCAACTTGCCTCGTTCGCGCAATATCGCTCCAGGCAGCCCAATGGCCTGCAATGCATCGGCTTGCGCGCGCGCACGCTCGAAGCCAAGGCGGTTTGCAGTCAAGGACGCCCGAGCCAGATGAGGCCTCAAGCCATCAAGGAACGCGACGACGTCGCGCGGGACCGGTCCGTTGTCCTGGTGTCGCGGCATGACGATCGCAATCGAATCCCCGCTCGGTATTGAAATGATGGTCCCGGCCCTGTAGCCGATTCCGTGCCTGCGATAGAAATTGCAGTACACGTCATTGGTCGCGATCTCCTCCTCCGATAGAAGGTCGCCGTCATTGAGGAAGCCGGCGTAGTTGAGAGCGGCGGCGCGCGGCAGCAGCGGGTCGCGCTCACTCCATCCCTCTTGCAAGAAACGGGGCATGGTATGGTCGTGATTGACGGAATTGACCCCGCTGACATAGCCGTCGCGTACCGCGAAAAGCAGTCCGCCATTGCCGCCGATAGCGTTGGCGATTTCGTTGAGGACATCGGGCCACAATGACGGTATGAGCCCGGCCTCGTAGATGCGGTCAATCAGATGATCGAGATGCCCAAATCCACTCATGTGCAGCGCGAAAGAGCCAACAGCGTAACTATAGTTGGGTGACCGCGCGATGCAATCCGGCACATCGAGAGGCGTGCCGGTTCCTTGTAGGGAACCAATTGTTTTCTCAATCCTCACCAGGGCGGCGTCGTCGGAGGCGGATGCGTTCGTACTCTACAACGAACTTTTCTCCTGCTGTTCTCAAGTCGCGATTTCTTGCGTTCCGCTTTGCGCGATCAAACGTCCCGACAGGGTGGCGGATCGCATGCGGCTATTCCAGCGGTGAGCCCATCCGCAGGGAAGGAAAATGAGCACGTTGTGCTTGGCTCACTTTGGAAGGGGCAGCATCGCTTGCCCGCCTACTTCACCGCGCCAAACCTGCTCTCGAACGAGTTCGACGACACCACCGGCGCGGCGCCCATGATCTGGGTCGCCTCGCTCGCGCCATCGCTCACCGACGGCTTCAGCGTGGGCCGCGTCTGGGCGAGGCGGGTGTCGGGCTTTGCCGGCTCGGCGGGCTTGGCGGCCACGGTCGCGGCCGGCTTCGCAGCTTCCTTCGCCGCTTCCTTGGACTTGTCATGCCCCGGCACGAACCGGGTCACGGCGGCCTTGAGCCGCGACGCCGCGGTGGTCGGCGTCGTCGTGGCCGGGGCCACGGACGCGGTCGCTTGCGGCGGCGGGGTGGTGGCGGTCGTCTCGGACGAGCCCATGCCCATCTTGCGGCCGAGATTCGAGAAGAAGCCGCCGGACTTTTCCTGGGGCTTCTCGGCAGGCTGGGCCGTGGCGACGCGGGTGCTGGTTGCGGGCGCGCTGACGGCGACGACCGGCTCTTCCTGCGGCGCAGGCGCGGACGCCACGCTGTCGAGGTTCGGCTTGGGCGGATTGACGTGGCCGGGGATCGTGCCCGGCGCCTTGGCCATGGCCAGCATCTGCAGCGTCGTGCCTTCGGCGCCTTCGGACAGGCCGGTCGAGCCTTCCGGAATTTTTGCGGCAAAGATCTTGTTCATGCCGCCGTCGATGCCGGTGTTCATGCGCGCCACCGGCGTGCCCTTGGCGACCAGCTTGGCGTATTCCGCCTCGTCCCTGGCTTGCTTGCCGCGCACGGCGGCGACGACGTCCTCGGGGATGACATAGGCCGGGCACTTTGCCGAGGCGTCGAACACCGGATCGCGCTTCGCATCGGGCGCGCGGGTCGCGTCGAAGACGTATTTCTTCTCGCAGAAATCGACCTTCGGCTCCTGCCGCGTCACCTCGAAATGATCATAGCCTTCCTTGATCATCTTCCAGAACGGCATGTTCGGATTGTTGCGGTGCCTGGCCATGTTTACCGGCGTCATCCTGAACGGATAGGCCTGCAGCTGGAACGCCTTCTGGCCGCCGAAGAAGGACTCGCGCCCCAACGAATAGATCTCGGCGATCTGCTCGTCCGTCATCGCGTAGCAGCCGCGCGAGGAGCAGTCGCCGTGCACCATCAGCTGCGAGCCGGTGCGGCCCAGCGCCTTGTCGAAGGCGTTCGGATAGCCGGTGTTGAAGGAGAGGTAATAGGCCGATTGCGGATTCATCTGGCTCGGGTTGATCGAGTAGAATCCCTCCGGCGCCTGGCGGTCGCCTTCGCGCACCTTGGGGCCGAGATCGCCCGACCAGCGGCAGATCGGATAGGTCTTGAGCAGCGCGAACTGGCCGTTGCGGGTCTGCTTCCAGACCTCGAGCTCGGCCTCCTGCTTGAACAGGCGCACCAGGATCGGCGATTGCAGATCCATGTCCTTCTCGACCATCGCGGCGAGTAGCTTCGGCGGCACCGGCTGGTTGGCCTTGGCGTTGTTCGCGAGCGAGACCTGGTCGGTGTCGCAGCCGGCCAGCAGCACGCTGGCGGTCATCAGCGCAACCGAAGCCAAAAGCGCGCGAGCAAGCGAACGAGAAATCAAGACGTACCCCACAGCGTGCCGGGCATTGATGCGCTAACCCCAATTCGTTTGGCGCATGATCCGACCGGCGAACCGGACCCGTCGTGACGGGCTTTGTCAGCTCACGCCCCAGCGCTATGCCCTGAAGCCATTGATTAAAATTCTAACCGCTGGGTCATGTGGTCGCAACCCGAGCGGGGATCACGAGGCCGTTGGCCCAATGGTGTGGTCAACAGAGACTTAAATCAGGCCGGAACTTGGGCCTTGCGGCCGAACCCTCACTGAGATCGCTGATTTGGGCAGAAAAAGGGTTAACGCGGGGTTACCGGGGGAGCTCTTCACCTCTCCCGCTTGCGGGAGAGGCCGGGAGAGGGCTCGCTCGGCATTGGGAGTGTCGCGAGTGGAGACACCCTCTCCCCGACCCTCCCCCGCAGGCGGGGGAGGGAGCGCACCGCCGTTGCGGCGCTAAACCAGCCCGAATCAACCCAGTTTGCGGCCGATATCGAGGAATTTCTGCCGCCGCTGCTGGCGGATGGCGGTTCCGTCCATTCCCCGGAGCTCGTCGAAGGCCTTGGCGATGGCGTCGCCCGTGGTGGCGATCATGGCGGCGGGGTCGCGGTGGGCGCCGCCGACCGGCTCCTTGAGGATGCTGTCGATCACCCCGAAACGCAGCATGTCCTGGGCGGTGATCTTCATGTTGTTGGCGGCTTCCTGGGCCTTGGTGCCGTCGCGCCAGAGGATCGAGGACGCCGCTTCCGGCGAGATCACGCTGTAGATCGCGTGCTCCAGCATCAAGACCTTGTTGGCGGTGGTGATGGCGATGGCGCCGCCCGACATACCCTCGCCGGTGATGATGGCGACGTTCGGCACGGTCAGCGCCATGCAGGCATCGGTCGAGCGCGCGATGGCTTCGGCCTGGCCCCGCTCCTCGGCGCCGATGCCGGGATAGGCGCCGGCGGAATCGGCCAGCGACAGCACGGGCAGGCCGAACCGCTCGGCCATCTCCATCAGCCGCACGCATTTGCGATAACCTTCCGGCCGCGCCATGCCAAAATTGTGCTTGATGCGGCTCTCGGTGGAATCGCCCTTTTCCTGGCCCATCACGCAGATCGCTTCGCCGCGGAAGCGGCCGAAGCCTGCGACCAGCGCCTCGTCCTCGCCGAACTTGCGGTCGCCGGCGAGCGGGGTGAACTCGGTGATCAGCCCCTTGATGAAGTCGTTGAAATGCGGCCGCTGCGGATGCCGCGCGACCAGCGTCTTCTGCCACGGTGTCAGGTTCTGATAGAGGTCGGCCAGCGCCTGCGCCGCCTTGTCCTCGATCCGCCCGATCTCGTCGGCGATGTCGGTGCCGGCGGCCGCCATGACCCTGAGCTCATCGAGCTTGGAATCGAGCTCGGCGACGGGCTTTTCGAAGTCGAGATAGCTGCGCATCTGGTCTTGCATCAACTCAATATAGGGAGGACGGGGCTGGCGAGCGAAGCGGATTTAGATCGGCGGAAAGAACTGTAGCTTCTTCAATGAGTTGACCTGTGTGCTCGTGAGCCAGTCCATCAAATCATGCGGAGGCACCGGCTCTTTCTGCGGAGATGTGGCCGAAGTCAAGGCGGTTTCGGGTGTTACCCTTGGCCTGTAGCCCGGATGAGCGCAGCGATATCCGGGATGGCGCGTAAGGCACGACCGGACCCGGATGTCGCTGCGCTCATCCGGGCTACAGTCTCACTTCTCCGCCAGCGGGTGCAGGTCGCGCACGAGGCTCTTCAGCCGCTCCTCCACCACATGGGTGTAGATTTGCGTCGTGGAAATATCAGTGTGGCCGAGCAGGGTCTGCACGATGCGCAAGTCTGCACCATTGTGCAGGAGGTGGCTGGCAAAGGCGTGGCGCAGCACGTGCGGGGAGACCAGCCGCGCCTGCAGCCCCGAGGCGACCGCGAGCTCCTTGAGGTCGCGGGCAAAATGCTGCCGCGTCAGATGCCCGCTCTCGCCGAACGAGGGGAACAGCCACTTGGAAGCGGCGAGGCTGTCCTTTTTCTTCTCCGTCTTCGCGGCCTCCGTCGCGGCGAGATAATCCGCCATCGCCTGCCGCGAGGCCTCGTTGAGCGGCACCAGCCGCTCCTTGTTGCCCTTGCCGCGCACCACGATCATGCGCGCATCGCGCTTGGCCGCCGAGCGCGGCAGCGCCACCAGCTCGGAGACGCGCAGGCCCGTGGCGTAGAGCACCTCGAGCAGGCAGTAGAGCCTTAAAGACCGCAGCCGCTTCGACGGCGAAGCATCCTCCGCCTCGCTCAATTCCTTGGCGCGTGTCAGCATGCGGTCGACATCGGCGATCGACAGCACCTTCGGCAGGCCGCGGCCGCGCTTGGGGCCGGACAGGATCGCGGCGGGATCCTCGGCTCGGATGCGCTCGTTGAGGAGGAAGCGGTAGAGATGCCGCATCGCCGACAGCCGCCGCGCGACGCTGGTGGATTTGAAGCCGCGACTGTCGAGATCGGCGAGGTAGTCGCGCAGCGTCTGCGTCTCGGCGTCGGCAAAGCTGTGCCCGATGCGGCCCAGAAATTCCGAGAAATCGGTGAGGTCGCGGCGATAAGCGTCGAGCGTATTGGGCCCGGCGCCCTGTTCCGCCGCGAGCATGTCGAGGAACAGGCCGGTAAGCTTGGCATCTGAGGGCGGGTTGCGCATGCCCTGGAAGCTAGCTCCTATTTCTTGAGAAACTTGTCCGGCGGAATCGTCACCGTCATTTCCCGCGACTTGGGACTGACGAAATTGGCCAGTGCGAAGACCACGCCATAGACGATGCCTGCGATCACGGCGACGACCGTCAGGAAGCGGAACAGGCTGGGCATCGATCTGGGGTCCGGCTGACAAATTAACCAATGAAATCATCCAACATGTTCGCCGTTTCGTGGCAAGAGTCCTCTGGCGAGGGCCCCAAGGGGGTCGTATAGGTGGCCAAAGCGTGCCGCCTTTGGCGGCAGATCGAGCGAGATTCATGTCCGACGCCGCCTTGCCGATACCAGCTTCGCTAGAGACCGACATCCTGTCGGCGCTCGGGGCGCGCTCGATCGTGCTCGTCGGTATGATGGGGGTAGGCAAATCCACCATCGGCCGCCGTTTGGCTGTCAGGCTCAGGCTGCCCTTCGTTGATGCCGACACCGAGATCGAGACCTCGGCCCAGATGACCATCCCGGAGATCTTCGAGCGCCACGGCGAGGCGTATTTCCGCGACGGCGAGGCGCGGGTGATCGCGCGGCTGCTCGACGGCGGGCCGGTGGTGCTGGCGACCGGCGGCGGCGCCTTCATGCGCGAGGAGACGCGCGCGCGCATCGCCGCGAAGGCGGTGTCGGTCTGGCTCAAGGCGGACCACGACGTCATCATGCGCCGTGTGCGGCGCCGCGCCGACCGCCCGCTGCTCCAGACCGCCGACCCCGAGGGAACCGTGACGCGCCTCCTCACCGAGCGCGAGCCGGTCTACGCCAACGCCGACCTCACCATCGCCTCGCGCGACGTGCCGCACGACAAAATCGTCGATGAGACCATCGAGGCGCTGCGCGCGCATCTCTGTGGTGACCAAGCCGCCCAACCACCTGCCGACGTTGTGAGTGCGTCAAGATGACTGCGCCGTTGAAACATTCCGATCCCGTCAATGTCGAGGTCGCGCTGGGCAATCGCGCTTATGACATCGTCATCGGCCGCGGCGTGCTGGCCTCGCTCGGCGAACGGGTCGCGGCCTTGCGCCCCGGCGTGCGCACGGCGATCGTGACGGATCGCACCGTGGCAAAGCACTGGCTCGAGCCCGCTGAGGCCTCGCTCGCCGCGAGCGGCATCCCGACCTCGCGCATCGTGGTCGAGGAAGGCGAGATCTCCAAGACCTATGCCGGCCTGGAGAAGGTCAGCGAAGCCCTGATCGCCGCCAGGATCGAACGCAACGATCTCGTCATCGCGCTCGGCGGCGGCGTGGTCGGCGATCTCGCCGGCTTTGCGGCTGCGATCCTGCGCCGCGGCGTCGATTTCGTGCAGGTGCCGACCTCGCTGCTGGCGCAGGTCGATTCATCCGTCGGCGGCAAGACCGGCATCAACTCGCCGCAGGGCAAGAACCTGCTGGGGTCCTTCCACCAGCCGGTGCTGGTCATTGCCGATACCGCCGTGCTCGACACGCTGTCGCCGCGGCAGTTTCGCGCCGGCTATGCCGAGGTCGCCAAATACGGCGTGCTCGGGGATGAGGCGTTCTTCACCTGGCTGGAGACAAACCATTCCGACATCGTCAAGGGCGGTTCGGCGCGCGAGCATGCGATCGCGACCTCCTGCCGCGCCAAGGCCGGCGTCGTCTCGCGCGACGAGCGCGAGACCGGCGAGCGCGCGCTGCTCAATCTCGGCCACACCTTCGGCCACGCGCTGGAAGCCGCGACCGGGTTCTCCGACCGTCTGTTCCACGGCGAGGGCGTTGCCATCGGCATGACGCTGGCCGCGCAGTTCTCGGCCAGGCTCGGCATGATCGGCGAAGCCGAGGCGTCGCGCGTCGAACGGCATCTGATCGAGGCCGGCCTGCCGACGCGCCTGCAGGATATCGCGGGCTTCGCGCAGGAGGGGCTTGCCGACGCCGACGCGCTGATGGCGCTGATGGCGCAGGACAAGAAGGTCACGCGCGGCAAGCTCACCTTCATCCTGCTGGAGGCCGTCGGGCGCGCCGTGATAGCAAAGGATGTCGAGCCGACGCTGGTGCGCGATTTTCTGCAGTCGAAATTGGCGCAGTGATGGCGGGACCGTTTGGATCGGCCGCCCGCGAAGACGCGCGGAAGGTCAAGGCGGCCGCGAGGCAAACATGAGTTCGATCTCGATCAATCTGCTGCTTGCGGTCCTGTTGCTCGCCGCCAACGCGTTTTACGTGGCAGCGGAATTTGCGCTGGTGAAGAGCCGCGGCTTTCGCGTCAAGGCCATGGTCGAGCAGAACCGCTTCGGCGCGCGCCTGCTGCAGACCATGATGGGAAACATCGAATCCTATCTCGCCTGCTGTCAGCTCGGCATCACCATGGCCTCCCTTGGGCTTGGCTGGATCGGCGAGCCGACCGTTTCCGCCCTGCTGAGCCCGGTCCTCCGTCCGTTCGGATTGTCGGAGGCCACGCTGCACTTCACCTCGTTCGTGGCGGGTTTTTTTGGTTTTCTCCTCGCTGCACATCGTCATCGGCGAACAGGTACCGAAGACGCTTGCGATCAGGGAGCCGATGCCGGTGTCGCAGTGGATCGTGTATCCGCTGCATGTCTCCTACCTCGTGTTTTATCCGCTGAGCTGGTGCCTCAACGCGGCCTCGAGCACGATCCTGCGTCTGATCGGGGTCCAGGAGTTTTCGCAGCACGAAATCCTGACGGATTCCGAGATCGAGGGCCTGGTCGAGGAATCGGCCGTGCACGGCAAGATCGAGAGCGGTGAGGCCGAGTACATTCACAATGTCTTCCGTCTTGGCGAACTGACGGTGTCCGATGTGATGGTTCACCGCACCGCCATGGTGATGATCAATGCCGATCTGCCGCCCGAGGAGCTGGTGCGGGAGGTGCTGGCCACCGAATACACCCGCATTCCGCTGTGGCGCGACAAGTCGGAGAACATCATCGGCATTCTGCATGCCAAGGATCTCCTGCGGGCGATCCGTGCATCCGACGGCGATACCTCGCGCATCGACGTCACCACCATCATGCTGCCGCCCTGGTTCGTACCGGAAATGCGGCCGATATCCCAGCAGCTCAAGGCGTTCCGCCGGCGCAAGACCCATTTCGCGCTCGTCGTCGACGAGTACGGTGAGGTCGAAGGCCTGGTGACGCTGGAAGACATCCTCGAGGAGATCGTCGGCGACATCTCCGACGAGCACGACGTCGTGGTTGCCGGCGTGCGGGCCCAGCCGGACGGCTCGGTCGTGGTCGACGGCTCGGTGCCGATCCGCGACCTCAACCGCGCCCTGGACTGGCATCTGCCCGATGAAGAGGCAACCACCGTCGCCGGCCTCGTCATCCACGAGGCGCGCTCGATCCCCGACCGCGGCCAGAGCTTCACCTTCCACGGCTTCCGCTTCCGCGTCCTGCGCCGCGAGCGCAACCGCATCACCGCGCTCCGTATTTCACCGGTGCCGCGCGAGGCGGAGCTGGAAGGGGCCAAGCCGCGACGGGCGGGGACGTCGTTTTGACTCCTTGCCCTCCCCAGGAGGGTAGGCGGATCAACCTTCCCCCGGCGCCTTGGCCTGAATCGCCAGCGCGTGCACGCTGCCTGCCAGTTCCGCGGCCAGCGCCGAATTTATCAGGCGATGGCGCTCGACCCGGCTCTTCCCTTTGAAGGCATCGGATACAATATAGACGCGGAAGTGCGTCTCACCGCCCGGCCGATGGCCGGAATGGCCCTCATGCAAATGTGACTCGTCGACGACTTGCAGGCTTTCCGGCGTGAAAGCTTCCTGCAACTTGTTGCTGATAGTGTCTTTCATAACCATGAGTGCCATTAAAACCTGCGCAAGCGCCCCGTCAATTGCGCAGGCGGCCTTTGGCGGCCGTACTTCAAAGACGGCCGAAGTGAAACTTCGGCGACCCGTGGTCAGCTAATTGCAATGTCAAGACTTGAAGGTTTTTGCATTGCGTAGTCAAAGTCAGCCATGCCGATCGATTCATCAAAGTTCTTCGACTCCATCCGCGTCAAGCCGCGGGGCAAGCAGCCGGAAGTGAAGCCGCGCGACACCGCGGTCGGTTGCGAATGGGCCGGATGCCAGAACAAGGGCGCGCATCGTGCGCCGAAGGGCCGCGAGAACCAGCGCGAGTACTGGCACTTCTGCCTGAACCATGTGCGCGAGTACAACCAGAACTACAATTTCTTCTCCGGCATGAATGCCGACGCCGTCGCGCGCTACCAGAAGGACGCGCTGACCGGCCATCGTCCGACCTGGAAGATGGGCGCCAATGGCGGCGTCAAAAAGGGCGCGGAAGCCGAGATCGATGGCGCCTTCGATCCCTTCAGTATGTTCCAGGAGCTCAACGGCCGCACCGGCTGGCGGAAGGGTCCGGACGCTCCGCCCAAGGCCGAGACGCGCAAGGTCATGAACGCCGAGCGCAAGGCGCTCCATGTCATGGGCCTCGGCCCAAGCGCCACGCTCGCCGACGTCAAGACCAAGTACAAGGCGCTGGTGAAGCAGCACCACCCCGACGCCAATGGCGGCGACCGCTCCACCGAGGATCGCCTGATCGAAATCATCAAGGCGTATAATTATCTGAAGACCGTGGTGCGGGAGGCGTAAGGCCTCACCGCGCCGGATGCCGCCCGCTGGTGAGCGGACGGCACCTTCAATGTCACCTGCTCCGGCAAACGCGAACGCGCTTGACGATGCGGCGTCCATGATAGCCGCGCGTGACGACGGTGCGTACGGTACAGACTCTTCGCGGAGCGTAATGATAGCGTGCGTTCACGACGTCCCCGGAAACCGATGCGCTGGGGATAGGGTGAGCCGGCAGCGCATTGGCTGGTGCTGCGAGTGACGAGAGAGCGAGCAGCGTTCCCGCAGCGAGGGCGCAAGTGAGCTTCTTCATTATCATTCCTTTTCTTGTTCGCCCCTGAAGAGTTTTATTGGGGCGAGCATGAATGCGCCGAGCGCGCTTTTGTTCCCGGTCGCCGCTGAGTCGTTCCGTCGCATGCGCGTGACGCCCGGTTTCGCGCGGCAGCGATGTGCTCCCGCACTAGGCGGCCGGCATCGCGCCGACATAGGACGAACTAGGCCGGATCAACCGCCCGGTCCGCTGCTGCTCGCGCGCATGGGCGGTCCAGCCTGCGGCGCGCGCCACTGCGAAGATCGGCGTGAACGCCTGTCGTGGAATCGCCAGCGCATCGAGCAGGATCGCGGTGAAGAACTCGACATTCGTCTCCAACGGCCGCTCCGGATTCTTCTTGCGCAGCGCGCTGCGGATATAGGCCTCGACCTCGCCGGCAAAGGGCAAATCGGTGCCGTTGGAGGCCAGCGCCTCGACCGCGGTCTTCAACACATCGGCACGCGGATCGCGCACGCGATAGACGCGATGGCCAAAGCCCATCATCCGCTCGCCACGGGCCAGCGCCGCATCGACCCACGGCTGAATGCGCTCGCGCGAGCCGATCGCGTCGAGCATTTCCAGCACCGGCTCCGGCGCGCCGCCATGCAGCGGGCCCGTGAGCGCGCAATAGCCCGCCGTCACCGCGGCGAACAGATCGGCTTGCGTCGAGGCCACCACACGCGCGGTAAAGGTCGAGGCGTTCATGCCGTGGTCGCTGGCGGTGACGAGATAGGCATCGAGCGCGGCGACCTCGCGCGTCTCAGGCGTGGCGCCGCGCAGCATCCGCAAGGTGTCGGCGGCATGACTCGCATTCGGATCGGGCGCGACCGGCTCGAGCCCCCCGGCGCGCCGGACCAGCGCGCCCGCGATCACGGGAAATGCGCCGACGATCGTCGCCTCGTGCTCCAGCCCGTTCTCAGCGCGAAGGCCTGCGACCGCCGCGCGAAACCCGTCGACGATGCTCATGCCGCGCGTCGCCGGCAGCAGGTCCGGCAGCCGCGCGAAGGCGCGCTCGCGTGCCGCGCCCAAGTGTGAGCGCACTTCGGCTTCGGTGAGGGTGGTCTTGCTGGCGCCGTTCCAGAGCCGGGCAGTGACGCCCTCAAAACTCGAGATAGCGGCCAGGCGGCCGACCTGCTCGCCGGCGATGATCAGTTCGCCGCGCTCGCCGTCGACATGGCTCAACACGGTCTCCGCCGCCGGAACGCCGTCCAGCCCGATCTGGCTCTTGGTGAGGTGGATGTTCATGGCACAAATCTCCTTTTTGCGTTGCACCAAGAAAATTCGGGCCTCTCGACAGATTGATCAATCTTGATTACATAAATCAATATGAAAAATTCTTCGGAGCTCTACCTCTCCGCCCGCGAGGCCGCGGCCGAGCTCGCGATCTCGCCAGCCACGCTCTACGCCTATGTCAGCCGCGGCCTGATCCGCTCCGAGCCGACGCCGGATTCGCGCAAGAACCGCTACCGTGCCGAGGACGTCCGCGCCCTGAAGGAGCGCCGCGTGCCATCGCCCGAGCCGCGCGGCCTGCGCAGCTTCGACGCCGACCTGCCCGTCATGGACACCGAGATCTCGACCATCACCGAGGAGGGCGCGATCTATCGCGGCGTCAACTGCGTCGATCTCGCCGAGAACGACACGCTGGAGCACACCGCGACGCTGCTCTGGGACGTCTCCGAGGTCGATCCGTTCGCTTCCGACAATCAGCCTGCGCTCTCCGAGGAGATGCGCATGATCGGGCAAGCCGCGCGCCGGGCCGCGCCGATCGACCGTGCCATCGCCGTGCTCGCGCTGGCCGCGAGCGTCGATCCCCGCGCGTTTACGCGTGCACCGGATGGCCGCGCCATGGTCGGCGGACGTATCGTCCGTCTTCTCGTCGCCACCATGCTCAATTCAGAGCCGTCATCCGAGCCGCTGCATCAGCAGATCGCAAAGGCCTGGGCCGCCGACAACAAGCACGCCCCTGATCTGATCCGTCGCGCGCTCGTGCTGCTGGCCGATCACGAACTGAACGCCTCGACCTTCACCGCGCGCTGCGCGGCCTCGACCGGCCTCAATCTCTATGACGCCGTGATCGCCGGTCTCGCCGCGCTGAAAGGCCCCAAGCATGGCGGCGCCGGCGTGCTGGCCTCGCAGCTCGTCAAGACGCTGGTCGACCGCGACGTCGCCCCGATGGTGCGTGAGCGCGTCGCGCTCGGCGAGCGCTTCGCCGGCTTCGGCCACGGCGTCTACAAGCGCGGCGACCCCCGCGCGCAGTCGCTGCTGAACGCGCTCTCGCGCGCCGGCGCGCCGCGAAAGTTCACGCGCGAAGTGCCGGAGCGGATCGCGGAGGCAACCGGCGAATTCGTGAACATCGACTATGCGCTCGCCGTGCTCGTGCATGCGCTGCGCCTGCCCGCCGGCAGCGAGCTCGCTCTGTTCGCGATGGCCCGCAGCGTCGGCTGGATCGCGCATGCCAGCGAGCAATTGCAGTTCGGCAAGCTGATCAGGCCGCGGGCGCGGTATGTCGGGCCGGCGCCGGGGCGGAGGGTGGTGACGGACTCCAGGACTTAGGAGACGTGCTCCGCGGAGGTGTTTGTCAGCTCAGACTTCCAGCGGAGCGCTCGGCGAGCCGGTTCTTCTTGAATGCCTCCGCAACCCAATCCACGAAGGCTCTTGTCTTGGCGGGCACCAATTTGCGCGATGCATGGTAGATCGAGATCGCACCGGCGTCACAATACCAGCGCGGCACCAGGCGGAGCAGCGAGCCGTCTTCGAGCGCGGGCAGGATGTCGGCGGTCGCGAGCATGGCAACTCCGAGGCCCAACAGCGCCGCCTCGCGCATCGCGGCGGGATCGTTGAGCACGATGGACTCGGACAGCGAGGCCTGAATTTCGCGCCCTGAAACATCGCGCATCGACCAGTGCCGGATGCGTCCGGTTTGCAGTGAGCGCATCACGATGCCATTGAGCCCCGCCAACTCATCCGGCCTGGTCGGCGGTATGCGCCCGGACATGTAGGCTGGAGATGCCACCGCGACGATATGTGCCGGTGCAAGGGTTCGGCTCACAAGACCCGGTGACAACTCGAACCCACCTCCGATGGCCGCATCGTAGCCTTCGCCGACCAGATCGACTTGGCGGTTCTCGAAGTGCCACTCAGGACGCACCCGTGGATAGCGGGCCAGGAAGGCGGGAAGCAGAGGAAGGATATGGGCTGCGCCGAATGTCGGCGGCAGGCTCACCTTGAGAAGGCCGGCCGGCTCCTTGCTGCCGGTCGATATCCCGGCAATGGCTGCCTGAAGGCCGTCGAGCTTGTCGGAGATTGCGGAGCGAAACGTCTCGCCGGCCTCAGTCAGCGTCAGCTTCCGTGTCGACCGATGAAACAGCCGGACGCCGAGATTGCGCTCCAGCATGGCGACGTTGCGGCTGACGGCGGCAGGAGTCAGCGAGAGTCTTCGGCCAGCTTCTGAAAAGCTGCCGCACTCGGCACTGCGGATAAAGGATTCCAGGTTCGCCAGTGTTTCCATGAACTCTTTCACAAGCAATCGTTGAAAATATTACGAGCGATATCACCCTAATCAAAGGGGAATGTTTAGGTCATCGTCAGGTCATCGATCGGCGCGGCTGATCCTCAAACAACTCGGAGTATTTGAATGTCCACCATCGGCATCATCGGCGCGGGCAATATCGGCCGCGCCCTTGCTCAGGCCTTCGCGCGCAAGGGCATTGCAGTGACCTTGTCCAACAGCCGCGGCCCGGAGAGCCTCGCAGCGATCGTGGCCGAGATCGGTGCCCCGGTCACCGCCGGCACCCGCGAGCAGGCGGCTGCCAAGGACATCGTGTTCGTCGCGGTCAACTGGTCGAAGCTGCCTGCTGCGCTTGCCGGTCTGCCGGCATTTGGCGGGCGCACCGTCGTCGATGCCAACAATCCGATCGAGGCGCCGCTGTTCAAGCCGGCCGAACTCGGTGGGCGCGCCTCATCGGAAATCTTCGCCGATCTGGTTCCCGGTGCGCGGGTGGTGAAGGCATTCAATCACCTGCTGCCGCAACTCCTGACAGCCGACCCGGCGAGCGAGGGCGGCCGGCGCGTCTTGTTCTACTCCGGAGACGATGCCGGCGCGAAGGCGGCCGTCGGCACGTTGATCGAGCGGCTCGGATTCTTCGGCATCGATCTGGGTTCGCTCGCCATCGGCGGCAGGTTGGTCCAGTTCCCCGGTGGTCCGCTGCCCGCGCTGAACCTGGTCAGGTTCGGTTGATGGCTCCGTTGCGGACGGTCGCCGAACGGATCCGTGACGCATCGCCAATCATGCACATTCCCTCGAGCAACAGGCTGCAAACAGGCTCAGCCGTGATGCCGGGCGCTTCGGCAAGATCAGAAAGGCCATACGATGAAAACCGATGATATCGATTTCGACCACCTGCTTCGCTCGAATCTGGAGCGCGTCTTCAACGAACGGGACGATGACAAGCGCAGAGCAGCTATAGCCGAGCTCTTCGTTGAAGAGCCGATCATGTACGAGCCGACGAATATCGTCAGGGGACGGGAGGACATATCGCGCGTTGCGGGAGATCTTCTGAAGCAGTTTGGGTCAACGTTCAGGTTCGTGCCCGATGGTGCTGCCGTCGGGCATCACGGCTTGGGGCATTTGGCCTGGCACGCCGGGCCCGAACATGGGCCGGTCGCGGTCACGGGGACCGACGTGGCCGAAATCGAAAGCGGCAAGATCTCGCGGCTCTGGGTGTTACTGAATGCGCCGTGAGAGGAGGCCGCGGCTTCGGCGCGGATAATTGGTCAGCGACCCTCGCTCTCTAAGCTTGTGCCCTGGGCCCGCGGCTTCGCTTCCGCGACACCGCCGCCATTCCGCCGGCGATAGATCCACACGCCAACGCCGCCCGCGATCGCCACCGCCACCACCGTCAGGATCCAGATATGCTTGCCGACATGCCCATCGTGATGCAGCCCGGCATACTCATGCAGGGCCGACACCGCCAGCACGCCCGGCAGCACGTGGGCCGGCGCCCAGACCAGGATGGCCGGGATGTTCACGGCGTAGAATTTCGCCGGCGGCATCGCCAGCGCGCCGGCCGTGACCGGCACGAAGGCGCGGATTGGCGGCACGAAGCGGGCGAAGAACACCGCCCAGGTGCCGAAGCGGTGGAAGAAGCTTTCGCTCTCGGCGACCACGCGGGGATAATTGGTCAGCGGCCAGGTGTTGAGGATCTCGCGCTGCTGCCGGTGCCCGATCCAGTAGGCCGAGCCGTCGCCGAGCACGGCGCCGACCGCTGCCGCCAGCAACACCCATTGCAGCTTCAGCTCGCCGCCCGGGATCAGGGCGCTCAGCGCCAGGATGATGGTCGAGCCGGGGATGACCGATCCCACCACCGGGACCGCTTCGAGCAGGGCCGCCAGGAACAGGGTCAGATAGGCCAGCCACGGATGGGCCGAGACGAACGAGATGAGGGGATCGAGGAAGGACGTCACGTCGTCTCTGTGGAGGGTTGGAGCACTGGGGCTTGGACCCTACATAAGTAAGCGGAGCCGGCGAAAGTGCCATTCGCGCAGGCAGGGCCGCCCTCCCGCCCGAAATTCGAGCGTGATTCGCAAGGCAGCCCTCCAAAAACTGCGTTCCTTGCCTATCTAAATGAAAAGACAGTGGAACTTTGATTGGAGGGCGGGCTTCTGCCGGCCAGCTGTCTCTGATAAGTTGATATTCAGCACCCAGCCGCAGCCAACGTGCGAATAACCGGTTTCGGGACCGCCCGGGACCTCGGAGGATTGATGACGACCGCCGCCATGTCCAAAGTTGAGGAAGTTTCCGGTCTGCCCGACATGAAGGTGTCGGTGCGTCAGGTGTTCGGGATCGACAGCGATCTCGAAGTCCCCGCCTATTCCGAAGTCGATCCTCATGTGCCCGAAGTCGATTCCGACTACCGCTTCGACCGCGCCACCACGCTCGCCATTCTCGCCGGCTTTGCCCGCAACCGCCGCGTGATGGTGACCGGCTATCACGGCACCGGCAAATCCACCCATATCGAGCAGGTCGCGGCCCGCCTGAACTGGCCCTGCGTGCGCGTCAACCTCGACAGCCACATCAGCCGTATCGATCTCGTCGGCAAGGACTCCATCGTGGTCCGCGACGGCAAGCAGGTCACTGAATTCCGCGACGGCATTTTGCCGTGGGCACTCCAGCACAACGTCGCGCTGGTGTTCGACGAATACGACGCCGGCCGCCCGGACGTGATGTTCGTGATCCAGCGCGTGCTCGAAGTCTCGGGACGCCTGACGCTGCTCGACCAGAACAAGGTGATCAAGCCGCATCCGTCGTTCCGGCTGTTCGCCACCGCGAACACCGTCGGCCTCGGCGACACCTCGGGCCTCTATCATGGCACCCAGCAGATCAATCAGGGCCAGATGGACCGCTGGTCGATCGTCACCACGCTGAACTATCTCAGCCACGACGAGGAAGTGGAGATCGTGCTGGCGAAGGCCAAGCACTATCGCACCCAGGAAGGCCGCGACATCGTCAACAAGATGGTGCGCCTCGCCGACCTCACCCGCAACGCCTTCGCCAATGGCGATCTGTCGACGGTGATGAGCCCGCGCACGGTGATCACCTGGGCGGAGAACGCCGACATCTTCAGCGATATCGGCTTTGCGTTCCGGGTCACCTTCCTCAACAAATGCGACGAGCTCGAGCGTCCGCTGGTCGCCGAGTTCTACCAGCGCTGCTTCAACGCCGAACTGCCGGAATCCTCGGTGAATGTGGCGCTGTCCTGATCTCTCTCGGTATCGTCCCGGCCGAGGCCGGGGCGATTACCGCGAGGTCTCTCGATGATGCGACGCCGATGGTTTCCTGGCCGACAACGGCCGGTGGTTATGGGTCCCGGCTTTCGCCGGGACGACGGATAGGGTGAAATGACCACCTCCAACAGCAAGTTCCGTAACACCAAGGAAGCCCCGACCGAGCCGTTCAAGCGATCGGTTGCGGCCTGCCTGAAGGCGATCGCGAAGTCGCCCGAGCTCGATGTCAGCTTCGCCGCTGAGCGGCCGGGCCTCGCGCCCGGCAAGGCCCGGCTGCCCGAGCCCGCGCGCAAGATGACGAAGCGCGACGCCGCGATCGTGCGGGGACACGCCGATTCCATCGCGCTCAAGCTCGCCTGTCACGACGCCAAGCTGCATCGCAAGCTGATGCCCGGCAATCCGCAGGCGCGCGGCGTGTTCGAGGCGGTGGAGCAGGCTCGCGTCGAGGCGATCGGCGCGCGCCGTATGGCGGGCGTTGCCAAGAACCTCACCGCGATGCTCGACGACCATTTCCATCGCGGCAAGTTCGACGAGATCACCGACCGCGCCGACGCGCCCTTGGCGGACGCGCTGGCGATGCTGGTGCGCGAGCGCCTGACCGGCCTGGCGCCGCCGACCGCCGCGAAGAAGATGGTCGATCTCTGGCGTCCCATTCTCGAAGACAAGATCGGCAAGCGGCTCGACCGGCTCGATACCCTGGTCGAGGATCAGACCCGGTTCGGCGACGCCGTGCACGATCTGCTGACGGCGCTCGATATCGGCGACGAGCGCTCCGCCGACAGCGAAGACGATGACGAGAACGACGAGAACCAGGACGGCGACAACGATCAGTCCGGCGCCGAAGGCTCGCCCGATTCCGACGCCGCGCAGGAGATGAGCGCCGACCAGGCGCAGGCGAGTTCGGAAGAGATGAGCGAGAGCGCGATGGAAAGCGCGCAGGCCTCGACCTCCGACACGTTCGACGACGGCGAGCTCGGCGACGACGAGACGCCGGGCGAGGCGACGCGTCCGAACTCGAGCGGCAAGAACGAGCCCCGCGGGCCGGAATACCATGCCTTCGCGCCCAAGTTCGACGAGGTCATCGCCGCCGAAGACCTCTGCGACCACGACGAGCTGGAGCGGCTGCGCGCCTATCTCGACAAGCAGCTCGCGCATCTGCAGGGCATCGTCGCCCGCCTCGCCAACCGGCTGCAGCGCAAGCTGATGGCGCAGCAGAACCGCGCCTGGGAGTTCGACCTCGAAGAGGGCATCCTCGACCCCGCGCGGCTGTCGCGCGTGGTGATCGACCCCTACCAGCCGCTGTCCTTCATGCACGAGAAGGAGGCGACGTTCCGCGACACCGTCGTGACGCTGCTGCTCGACAATTCCGGCTCGATGCGCGGGCGCCCGATCACGGTCGCGGCGACCTGTGCCGACATTCTCGCGCGCACGCTGGAGCGTTGCGGCGTCAAGGTTGAAATTCTCGGCTTCACCACGCGCGCCTGGAAGGGCGGGCAATCGCGCGAGGCGTGGCTTGCCGCCGGCAAGCCGGCCAATCCCGGCCGTCTCAACGACCTCCGCCACATCATCTACAAATCCGCCGACGCCCCCTGGCGCCGTGCGCGAAAGAATCTCGGCCTGATGATGCGCGAGGGGCTGCTGAAGGAGAACATCGACGGCGAGGCGCTGGATTGGGCGCACAAGCGCCTCTTGGGCCGGCCCGAGCAGCGCAAGATCCTGATGATGATCTCGGACGGTGCGCCGGTCGACGATTCCACGCTGTCGGTCAATCCCGGCAATTATCTCGAGCGGCATCTGCGCCACATCATCGAGGAGATCGAGACCCGCTCGCCGGTCGAGCTGATCGCGATCGGCATCGGCCATGACGTGACGCGCTACTATCGCCGCGCGGTGACGATCGTGGACGCAGAGGAGCTCGGCGGCGCCATCACCGAGAAGCTCGCGGAGCTCTTCAGCGAGACCAACACCGCGCCGACGCAAGCACCCGGCCGCCCGCGACGCAAATTGCATTCGTGAGCACGCAATCGTCCCGCCGCAGCTTTATTGGCTATGCGGCGGCCGGATTTTCCACTCTCGCAGTCTCCCGCCTGGCGCGGGCGCAGGCGGCGGCCGAGCCGCCGCCGCGCGCGCTGCAGGTCGAGAACGCCGTCGTCGAGCCTGTCAGCGTCGAGGTCAACGCACGCGCTATTCCCAATTTCGAGCCGCGTGACCGCACGCGCACCCGCTTCGGCTCGCTGGACTATCGCAGCGGCCTGGTGCTGACCTCGCCCTATCGCGGCTTTGGCGGCTTGTCCGGCATCCGCTTGGACGCCAAGGGCGAGGGCTTCCTCGCGGTCTCCGACCAGGGCGGCTGGTTCACCGGTCGCATCCGCTATTCCGGCGGCAAGATGGCCGGGCTCGACGACGTCGAGGCCGCGCCGCTGCTCGGCGCCGAGGGGCGGCCGATCACGGAAAAGCGGCTGTGGTGGGATTCGGAATCGATCGCGCGCGAGGGTGACGTCGTCTATGTCGGGCTCGAGCGCGTCAACCAGATCCTGCGCTATGATTTCTCCAAAGGCGGCACGCGCGCGCGCGGCGAAGTGGTGCCGGTGCCGGCGGGAATCCGCAAGCTGCCCTTCAACAAGGGGCTGGAGGCGCTGGTCGTCGTGCCCAAAGGCAAAGACCGGAACATGCCGTTGGCGGGCACGCTGATCGCCTTCTCCGAGCGCGGGCTGGACGCCGACGGCAACCTCACAGCCTTCCTGATCGGCGGTCCCACGCCCGGCCAGTTCAGCGTGCGGCGCACCGAGAAATACGACATCAGCGATGCCGTGCTGCTGCCCTCCGGCGAGCTTCTGATCCTCGAGCGCAAATTCTCCTGGTTCACCGGCGTCAACATCCGCATCCGCTCGATTCCGCTGAAGTCGATCGCGCCGGGTGCGCTGGTCGACGGCCCCGCGCTGTTCGCCGCCGATCTCGGCCACGAGGTCGACAACATGGAAGGCATCGATGCCCACGTCACGAGCGAGGGCGAGACCGTGCTGACGCTGATCTCCGACGACAATTTCTCGATGCTGCAGCGAACCCTGTTGCTGCAATTCACGCTGGTGGAATAGGCGGCGGCGCCGTCTCGCGACGAATGATTGCCGAAATGCACGCCGGGGCTAGCCGCCATTCCCCCGCACGGCTGGCAATCCGCGCGTCGCTCACTACACTCCTCGCATTGCCCCTCTTACCGGAACTCCCCGCATGAGCGTCCTGTTTTCCCCGATCAAGCTGCGCGGCCTGACGTTGAAGAACCGTGTCGTGGTATCGCCGATGTGCCAATATTCGGCCGACGACGGCGTCGCCACCGACTGGCACTTCACCCACATCAACAATCTCAGCCTGTCGGGCGCGGCGATGTTCTGCATCGAGGCGACCCATGTCGAGGCGATCGGCCGCATCACGCCGGGCTGCCTCGGGCTCTACAGCGATGCCGCCGAGGCCGCGCTGAAGCAGATCCTCAATTCGGTGCGCAAGCATTCCACCACCGCGATCGCGATGCAGCTTGCGCATGCCGGCCGCAAGGCCTCCAGCGCGCGGCCCTGGGACGGCGGCCAGCTGATTCCGGTGGAGCAGGGCGGCTGGCAGACGGTGGCGCCGTCGGCGCTGCCGCACAAGGAGGGCGAGGCCGCGCCGCTGGCGCTGGACGCAGCGGGCCTCAAGCGCATCCGCGAGGCCTTCGTCGACAGCGCGAAGCGAGCGGAGCGCATCGGCATCGACGCGATCGAGCTGCACGGCGCGCACGGCTATCTCCTGCATCAGTTCCTGTCGCCGATCTCCAACAGGCGCACCGACGAATATGGCGGCTCGATCGAAAACCGCATGCGCTTCCCGCTCGAAATCTACGACGCGGTGCGTGCGGTGTTTCCGCACGACAAGCCCGTGGGCATGCGGGTGTCGTCGACCGACTGGGTCGAGGGCGGCTGGGATCTGGCGCAGACCATCGAATTTTCAAAAGCGCTGAAGGCGCGCGGCGTCGACTGGATCGATGCCTCCTCCGGCGGCGTCTCGCCGCTGCAGAAGATTCCGCTCGGCCCCGGCTATCAGGTGCAGTTCGCAGAGGCCATCAAGCGCGAGACCGGATTGCCGACCATCGCCGTCGGCTTGATCACGGAGGGCAAGCAGGCCGAGGAGATCGTCGCATCCGGCAAGGCCGATATGGTCGCGCTCGCCCGCGGCATGCTCTACGACCCGCGCTGGGGCTGGCACGCGGCCGCCGAAGTCGGCGGCGAGGTCGAAGCCCCGCCGCAATATTGGCGCTCGCAGCCCTCGACGCAGAAGGCGCTGTTCGGCAAGACCAATTTCGGGGCGCGGTAGCGTCTTGACCTCTCCCCGCAAGAACGTCGTAAAGACGGGGAGAGGGTGCCGACTCACCCCCCCCTCCGTAAATCTCCTCAGCTTCCACCTCGCGCAAAACTGGCCTAACCTTGCCCCCGCCCAACTCCTCGCGGAGGCCTGCCATGCGTTTTCGTGTTCGCAAAACCGCCCATGTGTTCGAGCGCGTCGGGCTTGCGATGGCCGGCGCGGCGTGCGGGCTGTTCGTCGGCGCCTATGTGGGAGCGGCGATATCGGCGCTCACCACGCAGGGCTTTCTGCTGCTGATGATGGTGCTGGGCTTCGTCGGCTTCTATCTCGGCATCGACACGCCGCAACTGCCGTTCGACGAGGCGCATAGCGAGATCGACGCCGCCGAATTCCTCAGCGCCGCCGGCACGCTCTGCGCCACGCTCACCGCGCTCGCCTCCGTCGCCGTCATCGTGCTCCGCCTCGAGCCGCATCTGGCATGGACCTGGCTTGCCCTGCTCGGCTGGATCGCCGGCGTCGCCATGCAGATCGTCGGCGGCGCGAAAGCGAGGATGCGGAAGTAGCTTTCTGTTCTCCCTCCCAGGGAGGTAAGCAAGACGTCCCGCTAGAACACCACGCCCACCCGCGTGCCGCGCTTCCAGGCGATGCGGCAGCGTTTTTTGGTGTTGACGTGCAGCAGCTCGAATCTGTCGGGAATCTTCACCTGGCCGCCGAGATCGACGCAGGCGCCGCCGGGCGAATAGTCGATCAGCGTGCAGGTGATCACCGGCGCGCGCGGGTCGGTGATGATCTTGGCCTGGCGCGACACCAGCCCTGCAGGCTTCACGCGGGCATATTTACGCGGATACATTGGCACTCTCCTCCAATTCCGCAGGCGTAGCGGCGGATCCTGTGCAGAATGATGCGGATGAATCGATGCGATCCGGCTAAAGCGGGCGGGAGAATTTTAATGAAAAGTAGCGGCGAGGGCAGAAAGCGAAGGTAACAGGGTGGGGCCCTCCCGCCTCCAGGCAGGGCTATCGCATCTGGCGTGCAAGATGCGGCCGCATCGGCGGTCGGCTCCCTCTCCCGCTTGCGGGGGAGGGCTGGGGTGGGGGCTGTCTCCGCATCGGGATTGTCGAGAATTGTG
Source organism: Bradyrhizobium symbiodeficiens (assembly GCF_002266465.3). Lineage (NCBI taxonomy): Bacteria > Pseudomonadati > Pseudomonadota > Alphaproteobacteria > Hyphomicrobiales > Nitrobacteraceae > Bradyrhizobium > Bradyrhizobium symbiodeficiens. The sequence goes on from NZ_CP029427.2 coordinate 650,623, forward strand.
GAGGGCGCCCCCGAGTGGTGAGAACCCTCACCCGCCGCGCCCTGCGAGCGCGTCGGCCTCTCCCGCCAGCGGGAGAGGCGGAGCAAGCTCCACCGGCATCGGCACCGTCAAATAGTCCTTCGGCAAATTCACCGGCCGGTAGTCCGGCTCCACCGCGATCCGCTTCAGCACGCTCTCATGCACATGGGCGCCTTCGGGGATCAGGCGCGGCTCGCAATCGGGGATGTACAGGCCGAGAAACACCTTCCGCTCCGGCCACTCCCGAAACTTCGCGCGCTTCGGAAAGAACTCCAGCAGCCGCCAGCCCGCCGTCATGGAATCGTGCAGCACGCCGGTCTGCCCGGTGTAATCAGGCGCGACATACTGGAACGGCGAGTTCTTGCGCTGGATGCCCCAGGCGAGCTGCCTGATGGTCGCGTGGTTGAAGTTCAGCCCCGCCTTCTCCGCCTCCGCGATCATCCAGATCAGCGGATATTTGGAGTCGCCGCTTCTAGCCTCCGGATAGCCGCCGCCGACGTCGCTATGCACGCCGGCGAACCACACCTGCAGGATGTCCTGCGGCACCTTCTTTTCGTCGGGCACATAGCGGTTGCTCCAGAACTCCTGCGGCTCCTCATATTTGTTCAGGCGGAACATGCGACGCCGCTCGTCGATCGCGATCGCCTGCCGGAAGGTCCTGACGCTCGGATTGCGCCGCGTGAAGGCGAGCTCCTCCAGGCTGAACAGGAAGAACAGATTGTCGCGCCGCGGCACGATCACGCTGGCCACGGTGTCCCAGACGCCGATGAAATGGATGGTCGGCCAGCGCGTCGAGGTGATGCGCGCGAACTGGGCGGCGAGGTCGAACTGGTCCTTCGGCAGCGGCCCCTGCTCGTCGAAATCGACATCGCTGAGGTCTTCGACGTCGTTGCCGCGCCCGGTGCCGGAATATTGCTTGTAGGCGACGAGGCCCGAGCCCGCGAGGTTGGCCTGCTCCGGCCTGACCAGCCCGACCTTGTGGATCAGCCCCGCCAGCACGCGAACCGTGTAGGCCCCGCGCGAGAAGCCGAACAGATAGATCCTGTCGCCCGGCGCGTAATGCTCGACCAGGAAGCAATAGGCGCTGAGCACGTTGTCATCGAGCCCGTAGCCGGTGGCGAGCCCCAGCACCAGATTGATATTGGCTTTCAGGCGGTGCCACGTCGTCGGCTCCGTCACCGTGCCGACGCCGGGATCGTAGAACACCATCTGCCGCGGCTGTGTCCGGTCGGTCTTGCGCAGGCAGCGATACAGCTTCAGGACGTTGGAGATGTTCTCCGAGATCTCGTTGCCGGTGCCGTCACAGCAGATGACGAGATTCTTCGACTCGGATTTGCGCTCGCGCTCCACAGGTCAACCCCTCCCGGTGATGCTACCCGGGCGAGCATAGCCGAAAAGCGCGACGGGGAGGAGACGGCGCTTCTGCCTTCGCGGCGCCAAACGACGCTTTGCGCGGCCGGAGCGCACGCCTCGTCCTTCGAGACGGCGCTGACGCGCCTCCTCAGGATGAGGCTGAACAGCATTGTCGCTCGTTGATGCTGTCGCCACGCGCTCCGCTCCTCATCCTGAGGGCCCGCCGAAGGCGGGCGTCTCGAAGGATGGCCGCAAGCGAGATCGCGCGATCGAAATTCGTCCTGCGTGAGGCGCAGAATGGCGAAAGAAGCGCCCTACTTCTTCTTCCCCGGCCCGAAATCCGGCTGCCAGGCGGCGTCCTTGCGGTTCGGCGCGGCGGCGATCACCTTGGCTTTTTCCTTCTTCGGCTTCTTGGTTTCGCGATTGCCCTTTTGCTGTCCCTTGGCCATGACGTCAGTCTCCTCTTTGGGGGTTCGAGTGTTTGAGTTCGAGTCTTGGGGGTTCGAATTCGTCCGATTGCAGCACCCGCGCGAAGGGCGGGCTCGTCGGCCTTGCAGGCCTTTGCGTCGAAGTCGGCCGCACGAGACATTTTCGCGCCGGCCTGTTCGCCGGTCGCACTCACGGAACAGGGCACCGGCCCTGGCGCATGTAACTTTCGGCTCCCACCCGTTGCGAAGCAGAAGCATGCGCTGATGCAGCCGAGCCTACGCCCGCGCCAAACCGATAGCGAGGCCTAAAACGTCGCGCACGCGAGGCCGCGCTGCGGCCACAATGCACGCGTCGCGCGCACGATAGTGCTGGCTATTGCCGTGCATTGGGCGCATGCTCGCCCCAGTGGCGTCGGTTGGGGCCTGACCAGCGAAAGGGAGGCTTTCATGACCATTCGCTCGCGGCGCGAAACCATCACATTCAAGCATCCGGTCCACATCCGCGGCATTGCGCGCGAATTGCCGGCCGGCGCCTATGAGGTCGTCACCGACGAGGAGATGATCGAGGGCCTGTCCTTCGCCTCCTGGCGCCGCATCGCCACCATGATCAATGTGCCGTCCGAAGGCGTGCAGGGCGCAACCGAGATGCTGTCGATCGGCTCGGTCGATCTCGCCGATGCGCAGGCGTCCGATGCGCAGGCTTCGGAGGCAAGCGTTGCCCATGACTGACGTCCCGGTGGATCTCGACAAGCATCGCGGCATGGCCGCCCAGAAGGCGACCGATCTGCGCCGCGCGCTGGCCGAGGTCGAGAACAATGTCAGGGAACTGCGCGAGCGCGAGGCCGACCTCGAAAACCGCATGATGTCGGCGCCCGCCACCTCCTGGGCGGAGGCCGCGGTGAAGGCGCGCTATTTGCTCAACCTCTATGCCGCCAGCCTGCCCACCGAAGACACCCGCCACCGCGCGCTGGTCGCCGCCCTGTTCGACGATTTCGCCAAGCTCAGCGGCGACAACTGAAGCCGGTCCCGGCGGCGGTCTCGCTGCACCTCTCCCGCTCCTGTCTCGCCGAAGCTTCGGCGAAGGCGGATGCGGGTGCGCACCCATCGTATGACAGGAGTCCCCCATGACACTCACCGCCAGCCGCTTCATCGCCCACGACCAGGACCGCGGCATCGTCCAGTTCTCGATGCAGGACGGGCCGAAGGAATTCGCCTGCGCGATCTCGACCTCCGCCATGGACGACCTCGAGCGCGGCCCGCGCGCCAGACCCGCCGAACGCGAAGCCCAGTTCACCCGCCTGCGCGAGCGCATCGAAGCCTGCGTGGAGCGGAAGTATCAGGCCACGGAGTTCGAGGGGACCCCGCCGGGGATCGTGCTGCGGAGCATTGATTTTCGGGGGTAGGGCTTGGTGCCAAACGTTAGTGCGACGCAAGTCGATATTGCGACGGGAGTACGAGGGCGACGTGATCGGCGGCGCGACGCCGTAAAAGTACGGAATCTCCCATAGGCCCTAAGTCTAAGCTCTTGCGTGTATTTTTTCCAACTGCACTGTTAAGTTCTTGCGTAGAATCGCTTTCAACGATTGATTGCAAATCATTCTGTCCCGTGAGTCCTCTGGCGCGTACAGGATATATATTCCGTGGACGACATTTCGGACGCTGGTGGCGTCGCTGCTCGGATCGGATTTAAGTACCAAGACCACGTAGCAGCCTCGTTCGTGCTCGACATGCTAGACGATCGAAGGGTCGTTCAGGTCGAATGCGAGACAAGCGACGATATTACAAGGGTACTCCATCAAGACGATCTTGAGATTGTCGAGTATATCCAAGTCAAAACTACAGATCGGGACAAAAAGTGGACGTCCACTGAGCTAACAGCGCGCGTTACGAAGGATAACCCGACCTCGCTTGTAGAAAAGTCGCTCCTGGCTGATAGGCATCAACCTAGCGCTCGTTTTAGGATCGTTACGAGGCGATCTGTGAATGCTAGTCTGGCCGCGCTGCTGGATCCTATTGAGCGACGAGAGACCACGGGACAGATTTCCGTGTTGGCCGCGAAGCTGAAGGCGAAGTATCCAAAAACGTTTTCATCTAATGGACACGATCTGGCCTATTGGGCCCAAAATGCACTTTGGGATGTTCGATCCGGACTGGAGCATATCGAATCGCAAAATCTGCAGCTCTTAAATAGGATTGCGGAAGAGTTTGGAGCGAACCCGACCTACTCGCAAGCGAAGAAAATCTATTCTGACTTGCTTCTGTTAGTGGAGGCGGCCGCTGCGGCGACCCGGCGGAATAAGATTAAGAAGGTCGTCACGCGCACCATGATCGTAGATTGGTGGAGTGCTCGCTTGGCGGAGGTCCGAGCGACGGCTGCTGCGAGCGCAAAGCCGTATAGAATACGCGGCACCAGCTTCTTCATAGAAGTTCACAACGTTCCATATCCACTCGAGAAACGGCAAGCTCTTGGCTACGACGCTCAGTATGAACGCAAAGTATGGCGTTCTCTGCAGCTGTCGCAATACTTGGTCAGTTGGCTCGCCGAGCTGTCATTGAAGGCGAGTGAGCTTGCGGAGATCGACCAACTAAATCTTAAGCAAAAGCTTGATGCTGGACTTGCTACCATCCGGGCGCAACGGACGCTGAATTCTCGGGAGTTACTGGGAGAGGCTTTGCTTCATGCCATCTTACGTCACTACTTCGGTAGCGAGCCTGTTGCATGTAAGCTATTTCATCGCTCTCGTTTGGGAGATCGAATTACACGAAACGCGCACATTGTCTCGCGTCAACAAGGTGATCAACTTTGGTTGGGGCGCACTTACTTTCTAGAGGGTGATGGCGAGCGTGAGCTCTTGGCTCGGATCGCGGATGATTTGTGCGAGTCTCTCGCGACGGAAGTTCTCCAGGAAGAACGGCAGGTAATAATCCAGTTGCGAGAACCGCAGCACCTGACCTCACGGTCCCTCTGGGACGCCTTTGGACCGGGAGCGCCGATCGACCGCATACTTGAGATGCTATGTATCCCGGTATTGATTGCGTACGACAGCGCGGTACTCGGAGTCGGCCATTCAGACGACTATCAGCAGAAGTTGAAGTCAGAGATCGCGAAGTTTGGAGACAGATTTGTTTCAAGTCTTCCAGCGCAGACGGTTGAAGTTCAGGTGCACGTTATTTTCGTGCCCGTGGAGAATCTCTGTCTCCTGGTTAGTCAATTCGAGAAGGAAATTGGCTTGGCATGAACTACAGGCAGCTGAGGGACCAACTTGGCCAAGAAGATCTTCCATCTTCAAAGATGTTCGAGGTCTTGGGCCAGATTGCGGGTCACGTAAACAACAAAGAGACGCATGACCAAGGGCGTGATCTCGTAATTCGTGCACTCGCTCGACGAGATCTTTGCGGCGAGTTTGAAACTCGCGTTTTGGCGTCTCTTGTTCGTAACGTCGGGCTCTACCCTTACTTATCCCCGATGCTTGAGTCCGTTGAGGATGATGACTTTCTGGCCTATGAGTTGCATCGGCCTGATGGATTAGATGCGGTGTTTCATAGCTTGCAGGCCCGCATTTATTACCAGCTGCGATCAGGCTCTAACGTTGTCTTGAGCGCATCGACCAGCGTTGGCAAGAGCTTGTTGATCGACGCCATGGTGGCTCTTGGCAAGTTCAAGAAGGTCGTTGTGGTCTTGCCCACGCTTGCTCTGATCGACGAAACTCGAAAGAGACTGGCTTCTAAGTTTCGCGAGCTGTGTCACTTAATTACGCACCCGACTCAAGTCGCTCGTTCGGACAAGATCAATGTGTATGTGCTGACTCAAGAACGGGTCCGGCATCGAATTGATTTGTCTAACATAGATTTCTTCGTGGTAGACGAGTTCTACAAGCTTGATTTCAGGCGAGACGACGACAAGCAAAGGGCGATAGAACTTAATCTCGCGTTCCATCAATTGGCATCTACCGGAGCGCAGTTTTATCTGCTCGGCCCAAATGTCCAATCGATCAAAGGACTGGACAAGTACGAATTTCATTTCATTCCGTCAGACTATTCGACTGTAGCGGTAGATGTGGTGCAATTCGATCTGCCCAGTCGTGGAGATGACCGCCCAAACAAGCTGGCGGAACTGGCGCAGGAGATCGAGGGTTCTACCCTAGTTTACTGTCAGGGTCCCGGCAGCGCGGTAAAAGTTGCTCGGCGACTTATGCGCAGCGTTGAACCAAATAATCCTGAATCTTGCGCAGCTACTGCGCATTGGATGGCTGAGAACTACCATCCAGAGTGGGCGGCGGTTGCAGCCGTACAACATGGGATAGGTCTTCACCACGGGGGCATCCCGCGCGCCCTTCAGCAGCATATGGTGCGCATGTTCAATGATGGTTCACTTAAGTTTCTAGTCTGCACCTCGACCCTCATCGAGGGGGTGAATACGGCGGCGAAGAACGTAATTGTTTATGATCGCCGGCGGAATAAGAACGTGCTGGACTTTTTCACTTATAAGAACATTCAAGGTCGCGCTGGGCGAATGGGCACATACTTTGTCGGCAAAGTGTACATGTTGGAAAAGCCGCCGATAGATGACGATGTTGTTGTCGAGTACCCGATTGGAGAGCAATCCGAAGAAACGCCCCTAACTCTTCTGCTTCAGTTGGATGATGATGAACTCTCTGATTTCTCGAGATCAAGGGTTGAGGATGCAATAAAGAATAGCTTCTTGTCGGCTGACACGCTTCGTCTGAACGGCTCTGTGCTGCCAGATATCCAAAATCGAATTGCGGGCATTGTTTATCAAAAATTCAAGTCCGGGGACGTTTCTCTAATCTGGAGCGGATTTCCCAAGCACTTTCAACTGATAGCCGTTTGCGAAATTATAGTCGATGAATTGTCTGGGCCGCGCTTAAACGATCTTGGTATCAGCTCCGGAAGGCAACTCGCTTGGCATCTGAGTACGCTCAGTCAAGCAGATGGGATTCCTGGTTATCTTGCCGAGATCGCACGCGGAACGTTAGCTCATCAAGTTGTATCCGAAAGGATCGATGAGGCGCTAAAGGTCATTCGCAACGTCATCACATTTCAATTTCCGCGTGACTTGATGGTGCTGGATAGAGTTATTTCAGAGGTCGCTAGTCGTCTGGAGATGGCTGGACCGAATTACAGCGTTTATGCCGAGGCGACCGAGAATCTATTTCTTCCGCCTGCGATTGCAGCATTAGAGGAATATGGAATTCCGGTGCAGACCGCGAAGAAGTTGTCTGCTTACCTACACGAGTATGATCTCGACAGAACCTTGGACGATCTGAGGGCGCTTGATCTCGGTAAGGTCGAGAATCTATCGGCTTTCGAGCACACACTTGTTGGATCGGTTCAGAGCGCGATTTGAACGGAAGATTGTGTTAGAGTTGCATGCAAAACAAAAACGGCCGGATCTTCCGATCCGGCCGCAACGCAAACTCTTACTTGGCTAAGCCTACGCCACGCGACGCAACCTAGCCCCCGCCCAATTCTGAAGAACTCAGCTGGCCTTCTTCTCCGGCGCCGGCGTCGGGCCGACCTTCTTCTGGATGGCGCGCTTCAGATCGAGGGCGCGCGGCGACAGGACGTCGGCCTTGGCCTTGAGCAGGTAGGCGTCGAGGCCGCCATTGTGGTCGACGCTCTTCAGCGCGTTGGTGGAGACGCGCAGGCGCACGTTGCGCTCCAGGGCTTCGCTGATGAAGGTCACGTTGACCAGGTTCGGCAGGAAGCGGCGCTTGGTCTTGATGTTGGAGTGGCTGACCTTGTGGCCGACGAGGGGGCCCTTGGCCGTCAGTTCGCAGCGGCGAGACATGGCATCAATCCTTATCCTGAAACCCCCAACGATTTGCGGCCGCCATTCTGGGCGCCACGGGGGCGAATTCTTTTGTCCTTGCAGGGAGCGGGCGGACGTATAGGGGGGAAGGGCCGGGACGTCAAGGTTTTGGGCGGTCTTTCGAAGCCGCGGGAGGTGCGCTCCCTCTCCCGCCTGCGGGAGAGGGTTGGGGTGAGGGCTCTCTCCTCTGGGGGGCAGACATCATTACGGATGGTGCCCCCCAGAGGAAAGAGCCCTCACCCGCGCTGCGCGCGACCTCTCCCGCACGCGGGAGAGGTTACTCCCCCCGCGGCTACCCCCCAATCACCAAAACGGCAGTGTTTATCGCGCCTTACCATCACATAAAGGGCGTATTCGCCGCCGAAGAGTCCGGTGGAGTTCCGGGATCGACACGTTCCGACACATTGTTTGCCGCGGTTTTTGGCTTAAGTAACGACCGTCGCGCTCCGATTGGATTGTTTCGTGCTCACAACGCTACCTTTTGCGCCCGAACAGCGCTCAGTCCGCCCGGGTTTTGCCGGCTGGCTGGCGGTGCTTTGCGGCCTGACGGTGGCGTGGGGCGCAGTGCCGGCGGCGGCGCAGGGCAAGCTCGAGGCGCAATACGAGGCCTCGCTGGCCGGCATTCCCGTCGGCAAGGGCGCCTGGAATATCGAGGTCGGCGACGACGTGTTCGCGGCGGCCGCGTCCGGCGGCACCTCGGGGCTGCTGAAATCGTTCACGGGCGGGTCCGGCACCGGCGCGAGCCAGGGGCGCGTCGTCAACGGCGCGCTGGTTGCGACCGGCTACCAGGCCTCCACCACCACCTCGAAGAAGACCGAAGAGATCCGCATCACGCTCGACAAGGGCAATGTGAAGGATTTTGCCATCCTGCCGGAGCCGCCGGTCGACCCTGATCGTATCGTCGTCACCGACGCGCATCGCCGCGGCGTCTGGGACCCCATGACGGCCTCGCTCCTGCGCGTGCCCGGCACTGGCGACCCCGTCTCGCCGGAGGCCTGCCACAGCTCGGCCCCGGTGTTCGACGGCCGCATGCGCTACGACCTCAAGCTCGATTTCAAGCGCATGGAGACCGTGAAAGCCGAGAAGGGCTACAAGGGCCCGGTGGTGGTCTGCTCGCTGTATTTCGTGCCGGTCGCGGGCTACATCCCCGATCGCCCCGTGATCAAATACCTCGCCGCCCAGCGCAACATCGAGATCGCGTTTGCGCCGGTGGCGGGCACGCGCATCCTGGTCCCGTTCTGGCTGAAAGTGCCGACGCCGCTCGGCCCGGCCATGCTGGAAGCCACCAGCTTCATCACCACCGCCCAGCCGCCGCGCGTGGCGAAGACGCAGTAAGGTTCGCTCTCTCGGCCGTCATTCCGGGGCGCGCCTCTCGGCGCGAGCCCGGAATCCATCGTGAGACAGACTCTGCTGCTCGATGGATTCCGGGTTCGCGACTGCGTCGCGCCCCGGAATGACGAGCGGAGATTTTGGCCTCATAAATGGTTCGCAAAATCAACCACTTGCCTACTGTGCATGGGGTTGTTTTCGCAAAAAATGGTCCCCGGCGGCTCCGATCCGGGAATCCATTTGACTCCTCCCCGATTCTGATTCGACTCCGCGCCGTCCCCAACTTAACGGTTTGCGCCATCGAAACGTCACTTGTACGGCGGCCCAAAACTCCATCTAGTCGCAGCTGAAGAGACTCCCGCGAGATGTTGCGGTGAACGGAACAGGACTCCAGGGGGAGTCAGCGATTCGGCCGCGATTCGTTCTAGAGTCGTTCCGAAGCTTAAGACCAACGGGAAAAGCGTCGCAAAGTGAGACAGTTGCGCGGGATTTGGGGAGCGAGTGCCCACGCGCTTGGTGTGCCCCTCACCCTGAGGAGGCCGCGAAGCGGCCGTCTCGAAGGGCGAGGGGCCTGGCTTGCTCAATGGCACCCGCCGCGCCTTCATCCTTCGAGACGCGCTGACGCGCTCCTCAGGATGAGGAGTGCCGCCCCGCCCCAGACAGCACTGACATTCGCCCTAACAGGCACTACCTAATCCCCCAGATGCCCTTTTCCTCCTCCCCCTTCGCTTCCGAGCGCGCGCTTTCCGATCGCGTGCCTGGCGCCGGCGTCACCGCGGTGCTCGGGCCGACCAACACCGGCAAGACCCATCTCGCCATCGAGCGGATGCTGGCGCATCCCTCAGGGCTGATCGGCCTGCCGCTGCGCCTGCTCGCGCGCGAGGTCTACAACAAGATTGCCGCGCGGGTCGGCAGCGACGCGGTCGCGCTCGTCACCGGCGAGGAGAAGATCAAGCCGAAGAGCCCGCGCTATTGGGTGTCGACCGTCGAGGCGATGCCGCGCGACCTCGACGTCTCCTTCCTCGCCGTCGACGAGGTCCAGATCGCCAGCGATCTCGAGCGCGGCCACGTCTTCACCGACCGCATCCTCAACCGCCGCGGCCGCGACGAGACGTTGCTGCTGGGCGCTGCGACCATGCGCCCGATCATCGAGCGGCTGCTGCCGGGCGTCTCCATGATCACGCGTCCAAGGCTGTCGCAGCTGGAATTCGCCGGCGACCGCAAGATCACGCGCCAGCCGCGCCGAACTGCGATTGTCGCGTTCTCGGCCGACGAGGTCTACGCGATCGCCGAGCTGATCCGCCGCCAGCACGGCGGCGCCGCCGTGGTGCTGGGCTCGCTCTCGCCCCGCACGCGCAATGCGCAGGTGGCGATGTTCCAGAACGGCGACGTCGATTATCTCGTCGCCACCGACGCCGTCGGCATGGGCCTCAATCTCGACGTCGACCACGTCGCGTTTGCCTCCGACCGCAAATACGACGGCTACCAGTTCCGCCGGCTGACGCCGTCCGAATTCGCGCAGATCGCGGGGCGTGCGGGGCGCGCCACGCGCAACGGCACCTTCGGTACCACCGGCCGCTGCGCGCCGTTCGAGCCCGAGCTCGTCAACGCGCTGCAGAACCACACTTTCGAACCCGTGAAGATGCTGCAATGGCGCAACGCCAGGCTGGATTTCTCCTCGCTCGGCGCTCTCCAGGTCTCCCTGAACCTCGGCCCCGGCCACGAGGCCCTGACGCGCGCGCCTGTTGCCGAGGACATGCGCGTGCTCGAGCACGCCGCCCGCGACGCCGAAGTGCGCGATGTCGCGCATGGCAAGGAGGCCGTGGAGCGGCTGTGGGAGGCCTGCCAGGTCCCCGACTATCGAAAATTGTCGCCGGCCGCCCATGCCGAGCTGGTGACCACGCTGTACGGCTTCCTGATGCGGAAGGGCTGCATCCCCGATGCCTGGTTCGAGGCCCAGATCACCCAGGCCGACCGCGTCGACGGCGACATCGACACGCTGTCGGCCCGAATCGCGCAGATCCGCACCTGGACCTTCGTCGCCAACCGTCCGGACTGGCTGAAAGACCCCGAACGCTGGCAGGGAATTGCCCGCGAGGTCGAAAATAAATTATCGGATGCGCTCCATGAACGCTTGACTGAGCGTTTCGTTGATCGCCGGACCAGTGTATTGATGCGCCGCCTGCGGGAGAACACGAGCTTGAATACTGAAATCGGCAAGACCGGCGAAGTCATCGTCGAAGGCCATGTCATCGGCCGTCTCGATGGCTTCACCTTTGCACCGGATGCGGCGGAAGCCGGCTCCGATGCGAAAGCCTTGCAGGCTGCAGCGCAAGCGGTGCTCGCCGGCGAGATCAACACGCGCGCCGAAAAGCTCGGCAATGCGCCCGACGATCAGTTCGTGCTGACCTCGGAAGGCATCATCCGCTGGACCGGCGATGCCGTGGCGCGACTGTCTGCCGCAGAGGACGCGCTGCATCCGCGCATCCGCATCATCTCCGACGAGCGCCTGACCGGCGCCCCCCGCGACAAGGTGCAGGCCCGGCTCGAGCTCTGGCTCAAGACCCATGTCGAGAAGCTGCTCGGGCCGATGTTCGAGCTGTCCAAGGCCGAGGACGTCACCGGCATCGCCCGCGGCATCGCCTATCAGCTCGTCGAGGCCCTCGGCGTGCTCGAGCGTCCCAAGATCGCCAACGAGCTGAAGGATCTCGACCAGCCCTCGCGCGCGGTGCTGCGCAAATACGGCGTCCGTTTCGGCGCCTATCACATCTATTTCCCCGGCCTGCTCAAGCCCGCCGGGCGTGCGCTGGCCGCGCTGCTGTGGGCGCTGAAGCAGGACAATGTCGATCTGTCCTCGCTCTCAGGCGCGCAGCATCTGGCCTCCTCGGGACGCACCTCGTTCCCGGTCGACAAGGCTCTGCCGCGCGATGCCTATCGCGTGCTCGGCTACAAGCAGGCCGGCGAGCGCGCCGTGCGTGTCGACATCCTGGAGCGCTTGGCCGATCTGATCCGCCCGGCGCTGGCCTGGCGCGAGAACGCATCCGGTGAGAAGCCGGCCGGCGCCTTCGACGGCCGCAGTTTCGTGGTGACGCAGGCGATGACCTCGCTCACGGGCTCCGCCGGCGAAGATTTCGCCTCGGTGCTGCGTGCCCTCGGCTATCGCATGGAGAAGCGTCCGCCGCTGCCGGCAAAGCCGGCCGTGGCCGAGCAATCCGTGCCTGAAACCGTCGCGACCGAGACGCCCCCGGCTGAAGGCACCGCGGAAACCTCGAACGAGACCTCGACAGAGACTGCGGCCGAGGCCGTTGCCGGCCTGCCGGCGGAGGCTTCCACCGAAGCTGCCGCCGAGCCGGTCACCGTCGAAGACGCGCCCGGCATGGAGCCGCAGGACGAGCCGGCTCAGGAGGCTGAGCCGGCGCTGGAAGCCTCTCCCGAGGCCCCCGTCACGCCCGAAGACGCGCCCGGCATCGCACCGCCGGCGGAAGAGCCCGCTGCGCCCACCGAGGCGGCCAGCCTCGAAGCCGCTCCGGCCGAGACGGCCGCAACCGAAGCTGCCGCGTCACCCGAAGCTGCCGCGCCTGAAGCTGCGGCGACGCCCGCCGAGCCCGAGTTGATCGAGGTCTGGCGTCCCGGCGGCCGTCACGACGACCGCAAGCCGCGCCACGAGCGCCATCGCCACCAGCGTCACCAGAACCAGCGTCCGCAGGCCGGCGCTGAAGCTGGCGCTGCACCCGGCGCAGCGAGCGCCGCGCCCGGCGAAGCCGCCGACGGCGCGAAGCCGGGTCATCGTGGTGGGCATCGGAGGGACGGTGGCAGAGACTTCCGCAAGCCGCGCGAGGGTGGCGAAGGCGCGCCGCGTCCCGAGGGGCGCGACGACAAGAACCGCCGCTTCGAAGGCAAGGATCGCGACAACAAGGATCGCGACAACAAGGGACGCGACAAGGGCAAGTTCGGCGGAGATCGCGACAAGGGCCGCGACAACCGCGGCCGTGACCGGGACAAGGGCCGCGACCGCCAGGGCGGTCCGTCGCTGCGTCCCTACGCCTCGAGCGCCAATCCGCGCGAACGCGACCGTCCCGCCGATCCGAACTCGCCCTTCGCAAAACTCGCCGCGCTGAAGGAGCAGCTTTCCGGGCGCAAGGAGTAGCATAGCGTTTTCAAGCGAAGTGCGGAGCGGTGCGCGTGAAGAAAACGCGTCGGAAGGAATAGAGCCACGACCGAGCGGCAGCGCCTCGACAAATGGCTGTGGCACGCGCGGGTGGTGAAGGCGCGGACCTCGGCGGCCGAACTCATCGGATCCGGTCATGTCCGCGTCAACGGGGAGCGCGAAAAGGCGCCGGGCCATGCGATCAAGCTCGGCGACGTCATCACCGTCGCGCTCGATCGCACCGTGCGCGTGTTGAAGGTGACAGGCTTCAGCGAACGCCGCGGCGATGCCGCCTCGGCGCGCGTGCTCTACGAAGAGCTCGGGATGCGCAATTAATTGCGCTTTGCATTCATTTCTTGGTCGATCAAACGCGCAAAGCCGTCATGATCGGGCCTTCCCGACCTTGCGGCGCCCGGCCATCCGCGCTACGCAAGCCGCGACTTTTAAAAGAGCTTTTCGGAGCGTTGGATGACTTACGTCGTCACTGAAAACTGCATCAAGTGCAAGTACACCGACTGCGTCGAGGTCTGCCCGGTCGACTGTTTCTATGAGGGTGACAACATGCTCGTCATCCACCCGGACGAGTGCATCGATTGTGGCGTGTGCGAGCCGGAATGCCCCGCCGACGCCATCAAGCCGGACACGGAACCGGGCCTCGAAAAGTGGCTGGAAGTGAACACCCAGTACGCCAAGAGCTGGCCGAACATCACCCAGAAGAAAGAATCACCTGCCGACGCCAAGGAATTCGACGGCGCGGAAGGCAAGTTCGAGAAATATTTTTCCCCGAACCCCGGCTCCGGCGACTAAATCGGGCTCAAACTTAACCCTAATAGCGTCGCTGCCGCTGAAAACCAGCCCTGAAGACCCCTAAATCATTGATTTTTGCGGGAAATGTGCTATATTGGGCACATTAAGCCGAACCCTGTCAGCCCCGTTGGCCCCGCTGGGTTCCCGTGAAACCAAATGTCGAACAGGGGCGTGGCAGTTTCCGCGCGCAGGCTGTGTCACAGAAAACGCGTAAAAAGAGTACTTCAGCGAGGGCTTCCCATAAGGAGGCCAAAAAAGTCGCCGCGGCCAGCCGTAGCGCATCCAAGGGTCGGGCCGCTGCCAAGGCGCCGCCGGCTGCAAAGTCCTCGAAGAACAAAAGAAGCGCAATGCCTAACAAGACTGCCAAACCGGCCGCGAAAGCGACCGTTGCAAAGCCTGCCGCCAAGCCTGTCGCTGCCAAGGCCCCTGCTGCCAAGGCTCCTGCTGCGAAGCCCGTCGCGTCGAAGGCTCCCGTTGCTGCTCCTGCCAAGGCTCCCGTCGCTGCCGCCAAGCCCGCTGTGAAGCCGGCGGCCGCTGCGCCGAAGGTCGAGGAAAAGAAGGTCGTGACCCAGCGCCAGGGCTTCAAGGCCAATGAATTCGTCGTCTATCCCGCTCACGGCGTCGGCCAGATCCTGGCCATCGAGGAGCAGGAGATTGCCGGCGCGAAGCTCGAGCTGTTCGTCATCAACTTCATCAAGGACAAGATGACGCTGCGCGTGCCGACCGCCAAGGTCGCCAACGTCGGCATGCGCAAGCTGTCCGAGCCGGCGCTGGTGAAGAAGGCGCTGGAGACGCTCAAGGGCCGCGCCCGCGTCAAGCGCACCATGTGGTCGCGCCGCGCCCAGGAATACGAAGCCAAGATCAATTCGGGCGACATCGTCGCGATCGCGGAAGTCGTGCGCGATCTCTTCCGCTCGGAATCGCAGCCGGAGCAGTCCTACAGCGAACGCCAGCTCTATGAAGCGGCGCTCGATCGTCTGTCCCGCGAGATCGCGGTGGTGCAGCACTCGACCGAGACCGAAGCGGTCAAGGAGATCGAGGCCCAGCTCGCCAAGAGCCCGCGCCGCGGTGCCAAGTCCGAAACCGCCGAAGGCGAGGCGGATGCCGAGGGCGATACCGACGACACCGATGGCGACGACACCACCGTTGCCGACGAGGCCGCGTAAGCGCTTTCGTCGCGTCGATCGCAATAGATCAAAAGCCCGGCCGTTCGGCCGGGCTTTTTGTTTGGGGGGTAGACGGCGGTGAGAGTTGCGGACGGTTCACTTCACCGGCCGCTTCTCGAGCTTCCGTGCCAGCGTGCGCCGGTGCATGCCCAATCGCCGGGCCGCCTCCGAGATGTTGAAATCGGTCTCGATCAGGGTCTGGTGGATGCGCTCCCATTCCAGCGTCTTGATCGAGGTCGGGCGCGCGTCGAGTGCGACCTCGGCGTTCCCGGCGGCCTTGGTGAAGGCGGCTTCGATGTCGTCCGTGTTCGAGGGCTTTGCGAGATAGTGGCAAGCCCCGAGCTTGATCGCCTCCACGGCGGTCGAGATGCTGGCAAAGCCGGTCAGCACCACGATCAGCATATCAGGGTCATGCGTGTGCAAGAGCTCGACGCAGGCAAGGCCCGAAGCGCCGCCGAGCTTGAGGTCGACCACGGCATGGCCGAAGGAGCGCTCGTCCAGAGCGGTGCGTACCTCCTCGATCGAGGCCGCCAGCACGACCTCGTAGCCGCGGCGCTCGAACGAGCGCTTCAGCGTGCGTGCAAAACCCGCGTCGTCCTCGACGACGATGAGCGAACGGTCAGGCGTCAAAATTCCCTCCGATCGCGAGCGTTGCGAGCGGCAGCGTGAGGCGGACGGTGGCGCCGCGCTTCCTGTGGTTCTCGGCGGTCACGGTGCCGCCCAGCTTGCGCACCACGTTCACCACCAGGAACAGGCCGAGCCCGCCGCCGGCGCGGCCCTTGCTCGATTGATAGGGCTTTCCGAGCTGCGCCAGCATCTCCGGCGCAAAGCCCGGGCCGCGGTCGCTGATCGACAGCACGAGGTTGTCGCCCTCGCGCTCCGCCACGAGCTCGACCCAGTCGCGCGAGACCTCATAGGCATTGTCGAGCACGTTGAAGATCACCTGTTTCAGAGCAACATCCGAGACGATCGCAACGTCTTCGCCAAAGGTGTTGACGAAGTAGAGAGTCCGCGCCGAGCGTGCGTCGCGCCACTCGTCGACCAGGGCGGTGACGAACGCCGTCACCGTCGTCGGCGACGAGCCTTCGCCGCGCGCTTCGCCCGCCGAGACCAGGATGCCCGTCACGATCGACTTGCAGCGTTGCAGCGAGGTTTCCATCTCCGCGAGGTCCTCGGCGAGCTCCTGATCGGCGGCAAGATCCGGCATGCGGCGCCAATCGCTGAGGATGACGGAGAGCGAGGCCAGCGGCGTGCCGAGCTCATGGGCTGCACCGGAGGCGAGCAGGCCCATGCGGACGATGTGGTCCTGCTCGGCCGCATGCTGGCGGAGCGCTGCCAGATGCGCGTCGCGCTCGCGCAAATTCCTGTTGATGCGGGTGACGAACACGACCAGCAGCACGGCGTTGAGCACGAACCCAAGCAGCATGCCGGCGACCGTGAGCGTGTAAGTCTCGCTCAATGGGTTGGGCGGCAGCTCCAGCGGGCGATATGCCAGTGTCAGCCAGACAAAACTCGCGCAGGTCAGCGCGACCAGCGACCAGGTCGAGCGGCCGTCGAGCAGCACCGCGCCGAGCGTCACCTGGAGCAGGAACAGCGAGGTGAAGGGATTGGTGGCACCGCCAGAGAGGTAGAGCTGCGCGGTCAGCGCGGCGACGTCCAGCATCAAGGCGACCAGCAGCTCGTTGTTGGTGATTGCGGCGCGATGGCGCACCCAGACCAGGCTGGAGACGTTGAGCAGCACCAGCGCGCCGATCACTGCGCCCATCCGCTCCAGCGGCAGCGGAATGCCGAGCCCAAAATGCACGCCGCCGATGGTCACGATCTGGCCGATCACCGCGGTCCAGCGCAGCTGGATCAGCAGCGCCATGTTTTTGCGGTTGGTCTCATCGTCGGTCGGCGCGGCGCCGATCAGCTCGCTGCGCGCGTCCGCCTGCGATTGCAGCGTGACGGCCGGTCCATCATGCGCAAGTGTGTGGGAAAGCGTCTTCCCGTCGTCAGGTCGGCTCGACGATCGTTCCAGCATTTGATCCCGTCCTGCGGGTGGCGGCATCTGGACCGCCATCCGATTCGTGGACGAAGCGCTCGCGGCGGAACAGCCCGCCGCCGAACTGGACGAAAAGCCTGCCGGCCAGCATGAAAGCGAGGGCAAACCACGTCAGCGCGTAGATCAGGTGGTTATTGGGAAAGCGGACCACGGTCAATCCGCCGATCGGGCCGCCAGCGGATTGTGATCCGGCGTCGGCATCGACGAAAAACGGCGCGACGTCATGGAGGCCGCGGGCCGTCGCAATCGCGGCGACATCGCGCGAATACCAGCGGTTGTGCTGAGGCACGTTGTTCCGGAGGAAGCCGCCTTTCGGCTCCGTGACGCGGAGCAGGCCGGTGATCTCGATCCGGCCGTCCGGATTGCCGTCCAGGCGCGTCGATGCCTCACGCCGCTCCGATGGCACGAAGCCGCGGTTGATCAGGACTTGCGTGCCGTCGTCGCGCTGGAGCGGTGTCAGCACCCAAAAGCCCGGGCCCTCCTCGGTGACGGCCTGCACGAGGGTCTCGCGGTCGTGCAGGAAGCGGCCTTTGAGGCTGACATGCCTGTATTCGTCATTCGCGGCGTTGACCGCGGGCCATGAAGCGGACGAGGGGATCGGCTGGGCTGGGGCGTGGACGCGCTGCTCGACGCGGTCGATCAGCGCCAGCTTCCAGGCGCGGCGCTCGATCTGCCAGATTCCGAGCGCGATGAGAAGAACAAGGGCTGTCAGCGAGAGGACCGTGAGCCACAGGGAGGGACGTGCAGCCTTGCCGCGCGCCCCGCTTGCCATGTTTGTCACGGTCCCTAATTCGCTCAATTCATTCCACTCATCTGGTGCATCGGCATCATGTTGCTGTTGAGGTGGTTCATCACCCACAGCGAACCCGACAGCGCGATCACCACCATGACGATGGTGAAGATCAGCGCCATCATGCTCCAGCCGTTCTCCGACGTCGTGTTCATGTGCAGGAAGTAGATCATGTGCACGACGATCTGCACGACGGCGAAGGCCATGATGACCAGCGCAGTGATCTGCTTGCTCGGCAGCGCCCCGCTCATCACCAGCCAGAACGGAATCGCGGTCAGCACGACCGAGAGCACGAAGCCGAGCATGTAGGTCGAGAACGTGCCGTGGGCGTGGCCGTCTTCGTGGTGATGATCGTCGGCGTGGGCGGCGTGGGTATCGGTGTTCATCGCAGAACTCCCAGGAGATAGACGAAGGTGAAGACGCCGATCCAGACCACGTCGAGGAAGTGCCAGAACATCGACAGGCACATCAAGCGGCGGCGATTGGCCTCGATCAGGCCGAACTTCTGGACTTGCACCATCAGCGTCACCAGCCAGATCAGGCCGCAGGAGACGTGCAGGCCGTGGGTGCCGACCAGGGTGAAGAACGCCGACAGGAAAGCGCTGCGCTGCGGCGTGGCGCCCTCATGGATCATGTGGGCGAATTCGGAGAGCTCGATGCCGATAAAGGCGAGACCGAACAGGCCGGTGATGGCCAGCCAGACTTGCGTCTGCGCGACCTTGTTCTGCTGCATCGTCAGCATGGCAAAACCATACGTGATCGACGACAGCAGCAGCATCGAGGTGTTCACCGCCACCAGGGGCAGCTCGAACAGGTCCTTCGGCGCGGGGCCGGCGGCGTAATTGCCGCCGAGCACGCCGAAGGTGGCGAACAGGATCGCGAAGATGAGACAGTCGCTCATCAGGTAGATCCAGAAGCCGAGCGAGGTGCTGTAGCCTTCCGGATGCGGATGTTCGTCGGCGAGGTAGAAGACCGGCTCGCCGGATTGGGTGGGATGGACAGCGACAGTCATTTACTTGGCTCCGGCGAGCAGTTTGGTGCGCGCGTCCTCGGCCCGGATGACGTCGTCAGCCGGAATGTCGAAGTCGCGGTGATAGTTGAAGGTGTGGCCGATGCCGACGACGAGCAGCCCTGCGAAGCTCAATGCGGCCAGCCACCAGATGTACCAGATCAGGCCGAATCCCATCGCGGTCGCGAGGCCGGCCAGGATGATGCCGGTGCCGGTGCTGCTGGGCATGTGGATCGGCTTGAACCCGGTCAGCGGACGCTGGTAGCCGCGCTTCTTCATGTCCCACCAAGCGTCATTGTCGTGAACGACGGGGGTGAAGGCGAAGTTGTAGTCTGGCGGCGGCGAGGAGGTCGCCCATTCCAGCGTGCGCGCGTCCCAGGGATCGCCGGTGACGTCCTTGAGCTGCTCGCGCCTGAGGAAGGAGACCGCGAACTGCATCAGCATCGAGAGGATGCCGAGGAAGACGAGGAAAGCGCCGAACGCGGCGATGACGAACCAGATCTGCAGGCTCGGATCGTCGAACACGCGCAGCCGGCGGGTGACGCCCATCAGGCCGAGCACATAGAGCGGCATGAAGGCGAGGTAGAAGCCGGTGACCCAGAACCAGAACGACATCTTGCCCCAGAACGGATCGAGCTTGAAGCCGAACGCCTTCGGGAACCAGTAGTTGATGCCGGCGAACGCGCCGAACACCACGCCGCCGATGATGACGTTGTGGAAGTGCGCGATCAGGAACAGGCTGTTGTGCAGCACGAAGTCGGCCGGCGGCACCGCCAGCAGCACGCCGGTCATGCCGCCGATCACGAAGGTCAGCATGAACGCGATCGTCCACAGCATCGGCAGCTCGTAGCGGATACGGCCGCGATACATCGTGAACAGCCAGTTGAACATCTTCGCGCCCGTCGGGATCGAGATGATCATAGTGGTGATGCCGAAGAACGAGTTGACGCTGGCGCCCGAGCCCATCGTGAAGAAGTGGTGCAGCCAGACCAGGTACGACAGGATGGTGATGACCACCGTGGCGTAGACCATCGAGGTGTAGCCGAACAACCGCTTGCCGGAGAAGGTCGAGGTCACCTCAGAGAAGATGCCGAACGCCGGGAGAACCAGGATGTAGACCTCGGGATGGCCCCAGATCCAGATCAGGTTCACGTACATCATCGGGCTGCCGCCGAAATCGTTCGTGAAGAAGTTGGTGCCGACGTAGCGGTCGAGCGTGAGCAGCGCGAGCACGACGGTCAGGACGGGGAAGGAGGCGACGATCAGGACGTTGGTGCAGAGCGAGGTCCAGGTGAACACCGGCATCTTCATCATGGTCATGCCGGGGCACCGCAGCTTGACGATGGTGCAGATCAGGTTGATGCCGGACAGCGTCGTTCCGACGCCGGCGACCTGCAAACCCCATATGTAATAGTCGACGCCGACGTCAGGACTGTAGCCGATGTTGGACAGCGGCGGATAGGCCAGCCAGCCGGTGCGGGCGAACTCGCCGATGAACAGCGAGGCCATCACCAGCACCGCGCCGCCGACCGTCATCCAGAAGCTGAAATTGTTCAGGAACGGAAACGACACGTCGCGCGCGCCGATCTGGAGCGGCACCACATAGTTCATCAAGCCGGTCACCAGCGGCATCGCCACGAAGAAGATCATGATCACGCCGTGGGCGGTGAAGACCTGGTCGTAGTGATGGGAGGGGAGGAAGCCCTCGGAACCGCCGAACGCCATCGCCTGTTGCGCACGCATCATGAGGGCGTCGGCGAAGCCGCGCAGCAGCATCACGATGCCGAGGATCATGTACATGACGCCGATGCGCTTGTGGTCCACGCTGGTGAACCATTCGCGCCAGAGATAACCCCAGAGGCGGAAATAGGTGATGCCGCCGAGCAACGCGGCACCGCCGAGCGCGACCACCACGAAGGTGCCGACGAGGATCGGCTCGTGCAGCGGCAGCGAATCGATGCTGAGACGGCCGAAGATGAGCTTGAGAAGATCAGGAGACATGCGGGGATCTCTTTAGGAATCTGACTTCGGACGCAGTCCGAGGAAGAAGGACGAGGACTTGAGCGGCGTGAAGCCCGGCCGCTTCAGGCCGGCGCCGAGCAGCGGCGCCGTGTCGACGGGAGCCGTGATCGACGCCGTGGTCTTGCCTTGCGGCGCATCGGGCGTGCAGGTGCCGGCCACGAAGCTCGGCTCCGGCCCGAGCGCCGTGCCGCGGCGGGCGTATTTGTCGTAGGCCAGCGGCAGCGTGTTGTTCAGGCCCTCATGGCCGTTGCCGCCCTTGGCGTCGATCGCCATCATCTCGCTCTGGCACATCTTGCCGGTCTCGACGCACATGTTGAGGATCAGGCGATAGAGATCGGCATCGACGGTGCCCCAGCGCCGCACCGGCTCGTTCTGGCTGGGCTTCTCGAGCTGGAGATATTCGGCGCGGCCGAGCGAGCCGCCGGCCGACTTGGCGCTGGCGACCCAGGCGTCGAAACCCTTGTCGTCGAGGCCCTGGAAGTTGAAGTGCATGCCGGAGAAGCCGGCACCGCTGTAATTGGCCGAGAAGCCCCTGTAGCTGCCGGCGTGGTTCACCACCGCGTGGAGCTTGGTCTCCATGCCCGGCATCGCGTAGATCTGGCCGGCGAGCGCGGGGATGTAGAACGAGTTCATCACCGAGGACGCGGTGATGCGGAAGTTGATCGGACGATCGACCGGAGCGGCGAGCTCGTTGACGGTGGCGATGCCGTAGTCCGGATAGATGAAGAGCCACTTCCAGTCGAGCGCGACGACGTCGACCTCGAGCGGAGCCTTGGACTGGTCCACGGCGCGGTCGGCATGGATGCGGCCGAGCGTGCGATAGGGGTCGAGCAGGTGCGTGCCCATCCAGGTCAGCGCGCCCAGGCAGACGATGATCAGCAGCGGTGCCGACCAGATCACCAGCTCGAGCGCGGTCGAGTGATCCCATTCCGGCTCGTAGCGAGCGGCCGTGTTGGACTGGCGATAGCGCCAGGCGAACAGCACCGTCAGCGCCATCACCGGGACGACGATCAGCAGCATCAGGACGGTGGAGATGATGACGAGGTCGCGCTGTTGCGCGGCGATATCGCCGGCTGGCGCCAGCACGACGTAGTCGCAGCCGCTGAGCGCGGCAGCCAGAGGTAGTAGCGCCAGGATCTTGAGACGAGACACGGGCCGAGCCTTTGAGAATGAGTTTCTTTTGCGGGGCCAACGGGTAGCTGCGGCGCAGCAATCCGGACATTGGACAATTTGTCCAATGTTGCAGTGCGGAATGTTGGGTCAGACAAAGTCGGATTGCCTGGCGCCCCGCCGGGCGGTCGGCTTTGGTTTTCAGGACGTTAAGGGCGCACGCATGGCGACGGCACAGACCCCCGCAATGGCAGATCTCCACTCGGGCGAGCACGGCCACGACCAGGCCAGTCCCGGCGAGATCGCCATCGGCGTCATCATCGGTCGTACCTCGGAATTCTTCGACTTCTTCGTCTTCGCGATCGCCTCGGTGATCGTGTTCCCGCGGCTGGTGTTCCCGTTCGCGAGTGAGCTGAACGGCACCTTTTATTCTTTCATGGTATTCGCACTGGCCTTCATGGCCCGGCCGATCGGCACCGTGATTTTCATGACGGTCGACCGTGCCTACGGCAAGACCGCTAAGCTGATCTCGGCGCTGTTCCTGCTCGGCACCGCCACGGTCGCGCTCGCGTTCCTGCCCGGTTATCACGAGATCGGCGCCGCCGCGATCTGGCTGCTGGCGCTGGCGCGCATCGCGCAGGGTCTGGCCTGGGGCGGCGCCTGGGACGGCATGGCTTCGCTGCTGGCGCTGAATGCGCCGCCTTCCAAGCGCGGCTGGTACGCGATGGTGCCGCAGCTCGGGGCCCCGCTCGGGCTGATCGTGGCGAGCGCGCTGTTCGCCTATTTCGCCGGCAATCTCTCGGCCGACGATTTCTTCGACTGGGGCTGGCGCTATCCGTTCTTCGTCGCGTTCGCCATCAACGTGGTGGCGCTGTTCGCCCGCCTGCGCATGGTGACGACGGAGGAATATGCCTCGTTGTTCGAGACCCGCGAATTGCAGCCCGCCCGCATTTCCGAGACCGTCGCACGCGAAGGTCAGAACATCATGCTGGGCGCGTTCGCGCCGCTCGCGAGCTTCGCGCTGTTCCACATGGTCACGGTGTTTCCGCTGTCCTGGGTGTTCCTGTTCACCCGCGAAAGCCCGGTGCGCTTCCTGATCATCGAGATCGTCGCTGCCGTGTTCGGCGTCGGCGCGATCGTGGCCTCCGGCATCATCGCCGACCGGGTGGGGCGCAAATCGCTGCTGATGGGATCGGCGATCGCGATCGCGATCTACAGCGGCTTTGCCCCGCAGCTGCTCGACGCCGGCGCGTTCGGCGAGACCATCTACATGGTGATCGGCTTCATCCTGCTCGGCCTGTCCTTTGGCCAGTCCTCGGGCGCGATCGCCTCGAACTTCAAGCAGACCTATCGCTACACGGCGTCCGCGCTGACGTCGGACATGGCCTGGCTGTTCGGCGCCGGTTTCGCTCCGCTGGTCGCGCTGCTGCTCGCCACCAATCTCGGCGTCATCGCCTCGGGCGCCTATCTGCTGTCAGGCGCGTTCTGGACGCTGCTCGCGCTCTGGCTCAGCGGCCAGCGCGAGGCCGGCGACATGGACGCGGGGCGTTAGATCCAAACGGCGGAGTTTGCGGAGCGAGATCCCGGGTTCGCGCTAAGCGCGCCCCGGGATGACGTGCGCTTAGCGCACGTCAATCCGCCACGATCTTCACGCGATCGCGCACCTTCACCTGCGCGGTGCGCTCGAGGCCGTTCAGCACACGAAAGCGCTCGGCGGGATGATCGACGCCGGCCATGCGGTGGGAGAGCGATTCCACGGTGTCGCCGGGCTGCACGGTGATGACCTTGATGCGCAGCGGACGGGCGGCCTGGATCTCGTCCAGCGTCAGGCGGCGGAATGAATTGACGGTCTCGCGCGCGTTGCGCTCGCTCTCGGTCGACTTCTGCCGGGTCGCGAAGATGAATCGGTAGACGTCGCTGCCGAAGCGCAGCGCGTAGACCTTGAACTGCCACTGGTCGCCCCTGGCGGTGGCGGAGGCGGCCGGAAAGCCGTTGATGGTGATGTCTTCGGTGGACGCCTTCTCGACGCCCTCCATCCAGCCGGAGTTGAGGTAGTCGCCGAGCGACTGCTCGGCCGGGACGCGCACCACGTCGAAACGCATCGCCTGTGCGCCGCCCTCGCGCACGCCGATCACGGCCTGGGCGGTGTTGTCGAGCGTGAAATTGTCCGGCGCCTGAAAGGTGAAGCCCAGCTTCGGATGCAGGAAGCGGCGGCCGCGGACGAAACCTTCGCTGGGGTCTTCGCCGTAGACGAGGTTGTCGATCGCCGCGAGATAGGTCTCGCGGTCGCGCTCGGCGCCTTCAGGCGCAGTATATTGCCGCGCAATGGTCTGCGCGTTCTGCACGCGCTCCGGGGTCGCCGGATGCGACGAGGTGAAATCCTGCGCGCGCGGATCGAGCGAGTTCTTGCCCGCTTTCAGCTCGGCATTGCGCTCCATCGCGGAGAGGAAGCGTGCCGCACCATAGGGATCGAAATGCGCCTTGGCGGAAATGCCGACGCCGATGCCGTCGGCCTCGAGCTCCTGCTTGCGCGAAAAGCTCGCCATGGTGAGCTTGGTCTTGGCCAGCGCCAGCGCGGTGATATCCGGATCGTTGCTCATGTCGGTAACGACACGGGTGACGATCGCGGCCTGGCGCGCCTGATCCTCGCGCATCGCGGCGTGCTTGGACAGCACATGCGCCATCTCGTGGCTGAGCACGGACGACAATTCCGAGGTGTCGCTGGCAAGCGCCAGAAGTCCGCGCGTGACATAGAGTTGGCCGTTCGGCAGCGCGAAGGCGTTCACCGCGCCGGAATTGAGGATGGTGACCTTGTAGCCCTGGTCGGGACGATCCGAGGCGGCGACCAACCGGTCGACGGTCTTGCTGACGAGCGATTCGAGCCTGGGATCGTCATAGGTGCCGCCATAGCTTGCCAGGATCCGCTCGTGCTCCTTCTCGGTGGCCGGGGTTTGGGCTACGGCCGGCTTCGGCTTTGGCATCGCGACGGTGGCGGGGACGGCGGCGGTCTGGAACCGGGCCATGTCGCCGCAGCCCGCGAGCGACGTGCCCAGCACGAGGCATAGCGCGGCCGGCGCCGCCCGCAGGCGGCTGCGCTGGTTCCGTACGTGCCGTTCTAGCACCCCATTCACGTCGTTTAACCCGTGCTTGGCCCCTCTTTAGGGCCTTACCCCTGTCGGTTCGTTTGCACCCAGCAACTCGACCTGCCCCACGAACCGCACATCGATCCGCGGCCCCACACTTCCCTCGACCCAGCCCCGAACTCGAACACGCTTATTTTCCAAGGACTTAAGGGTGATGCCGGCGCTTTCGAACGCCGGTAGGGTGCGCTTTGAAATAGTCACGGCGAAGCCACGTGTCCAGTTCCGTCCGAAGTTGAGGTAGGTCGTTGCCCCAGCTTGCCGGACCGAAAGGACTTTACCCTCGACCACCACAAAACGCCCGATCCCCGCCAAAATATCGTCCGGACTTTCCGTGTTTTTTATGGCCGACGGGTCAGCCCAGCTGCCAATTTTTTGGCGCCGTGCTGCGGCCTCCGACGCCATCAGGAGAGCCGCGCAGTCCTTGTCGCTGATCTCGGCGGAGACCATGGCGTCGCCCTGGGCGAGCAGCATGGCCTGCACCGGGGTGTCGCTCTCGCCGATGAAGACCAGCGCGCCCTGCCGGCCGTAGCGGTCGGGTGTGTCGTCGGTGCCCCGGAGTGTGATGTCGCGGCTCGCGAGCAGCGAGGCCAGCGCCTGCTTCGTCATCGCCGTGGGCTCGATGCCGGTGAGGCGGATTTCGCGGCCGTCATCGAGACGGACACTGCGGGCATCGACGATCGCGACGACGCGGCCCTCGCCTTGCGATTCGAACTGGCACGGCGTCGCGAGCGCGGTGTGGTTCGCGAGGAGAAGAGTTGCCACGATAAGATGAAGCAGTCGTGCCACGTGACCCGGAGAGGTTGCGTTGTGCTTCGATCATAACTCGAACGATGCCAACGACGAAGGGGCCTTCGAATGTGGAGCGTCGCTGTTGCCTCACACGCTGGCAATGACGCGGAAACATCTTGCGTCATTCCACCATTCCGCTTTGCGGAAAACATGCGCGGCATTCCCTGCGCGCATCGCGCCGCGCGCTTGCTGCCCTCTTGCGCATGCGGCATGATTGCGGCAACAGCAATTGCCATCAACTATACCAAGAGCAATAACCAAGCCGCCATCAGAGTACGGCGCGATAAGGGAGGTCTTTTTCCATGAAGCAAATTTTGTCGGGCATTTTTGCCGCCGCGTTCGCCCTCAGTGCGAGCGCCGTGCAGGCCCAGGACAAGCCACCTCTCAAGATCGGCGGCATCCTCGACATGTCGAGCCTCTATGCCGACATCACCGGTCCCGGCAGCGAGACCGCGGCCAAGATGGCGGTGGAGGATTTCGGCGGCGAGGTGCTGGGGCGCAAGATCCAGGTGCTGGCGGCCGACCATCAGAACAAGGCCGATCTCTCCGCCAACATCGCCCGCGACATGCTCGACAACCAGGGCGTCGAGATGATCTACGACGTCGCGGCTTCCGCAACCGCGCTTGCCGCCGGCGAGATCGCAAAGGCGCGCAACAAGATCATCATGTTCAACGGTCCGGGCTCGATCCGTCTCACCAACGAAGCCTGCGGTCCCTACACCATCCACTACGTGTTCGACACCTACGGACAGGCCAACGTGACCGGCCTTGCAGCGGTGAAAACCGGCCTCGACAGCTGGTTCTTCCTCACCGCCGACTACGCCTTCGGCCAGGATCTGGAGAAGGACACCAGCGCGGTCGTCACCAAGACCGGCGGCAAGGTGCTCGGCAGCGTGCGTCATCCGCTCAACACGTCGGATTTCTCGTCGTTCCTGCTTCAGGCCCAGGCCTCCAAGGCCAAGGTGATCGGCCTTGCCAACGCTGGCGGCGACACCGTCAACGCCATCAAGCAGGCGGCCGAGTTCGGCATCACCAAGGGCGGCCAGAAGGTCTCGCCGCTGCTCGCCTTCGTCTCCGACATCGACTCCATCGGGCTGGAGACTGCGCAGGGCCTGCTGCTGGCCGAGGCGTTCTACTGGGACCTCAACGACGACACGCGCGCGTTCTCGAAGCGCTTCATGGAGCGAACCAAGCGGGTGCCGACCTCGGCGCAGGCCGGCGTCTATTCATCCGTCACGCATTACCTGAAGGCGGTGAAGGCAGCCGGCACAACCGACGCCGCCGCCGTGATGAAGGTGATGAAGGAAACGCCGATCAACGACTTCTTTGCAAAGGGTGGCAAGATCCGCGAGGACGGCCGCATGATCCACGACATGTATCTGTTCGAGGTGAAGAAGCCGTCGGAATCCAAGGGACGGTGGGACGATTACAAGCTGCTGGCCACCGTGCCCGGCAGCGAAGCGTTCCAGCCGCTGGAGCAGTCGCGCTGTCCGCTCGTGAAGAAATGAGGGCGTGAGTCGTTGCGACGACGCGCGCGCCTCACGACAGGTCGTCATCCCGGGGCTCCCGTAGCTCTCGCTACGCGGCGCGCCCCGGAATGACCGAGCAAAACAACAACAAGGGAGACGCCCCATGAACGACATGGTTCTGCAAGAGCTCGAAGGCGGGCTGCTCACCATCACCATGAATCGCCCGGAGCGGAAGAACGCGCTCAACCCCGAGATGGTGGCCGGGCTGGTCGAGGCGGCGCGGCGGGCGGCCGACGATCCGGAGGTGCGCGCGGTGCTGTTCAAGGGGGCCGGCGGCTCGTTCTGTGTCGGCGGCGACGTCAAGTCGATGGCGGCAGGCCGTGCGCCGCTGCCGTTCGAGGTGAAAATGGCGAACCTGCGCCGCGGCATGGAGGTCTCGCGCATCCTGCACCAGATGCCGAAACCCGTCGTGGCGCAGCTCGACGGCGCCGCGGCCGGCGCCGGTCTTTCGATGGCGCTGTCCTGCGATCTGCGCATCGCCTCCGAATCCTGCAAGATCACCACCGCTTTCGCCAAGGTCGGCTTCTCCGGCGATTACGGCGGCACCTACTTCCTGACCCAGTTGCTGGGCAGCGCGCGGGCGCGCGAGCTCTATCTGATGTCGCCGGTGCTGACGGCGAAGGAGGCGCACGCGATCGGCATGGTGACCAAGGTCGTGCCCGACGCGGAGATCGAGACTGCGGCCCATGAACTCGCGCTGTCGCTGGCGCAGGGCCCGTCGATCGCGCTCGGCTTCATCAAGCGCAACATCAACAACGCCGAGCATCTGCCGCTGGAGGATTGCTTCGACGGCGAGGCGATCCACCACACCCGCTGCAGCGATACCGAGGACCATAAGGAGGCCGCCAAGGCCTTCGTGGAGAAGCGCAAGCCGAGCTTCAAGGGCGCATGACCATGGCGCCCTATCTGCGGTTGCGGCAGATCTGCCTGGTCGCGCCGCAACTCGCGCCCGTCATCTCCGACATCGCGGAGATCATGGGCCTCGCCGTCTGCTATAGTGACGGCAACGTCGCGAAATACGGTCTGGAGAACGCGCTGCTGCCGGTCGACACGATCTTGCTGGAGGTGGTCGCGCCCTTCCAGGACGGTACCACGGCCGGCCGCTTCATCGAAAAGACCGGCGGCCATGGCGGCTATATGGCGATCTTCTGCTGCAACGATCCCGACGAGCGCGGGCGCACCGCCAACGCGCTTGGCGTGCGCACCGCCAATGTGATCGACCATGCGCCCTATCACGGCGTGCAGCTCCACCCCCGCGACTGCCGCGCCGCCTTCATCGAGTTCAACCACACCGCAGGCAGCGACGATATTTTGGGGCCGTACCCGCCGGCCGGGCCGGACTGGCAGAAATTCATCCGCAAGGACGTGACGCAGGCGCTGACGGTGGTGGAGATGCAGAGCCCGGATCCGCAGGGGCTGGCGAAGCATTGGGGCAAGATCATCGGTGTCGAGCCTGTAGGCACCGAACTGAAATTGCCCAATGCGACCTTCCGCTTCGTCAACGGTGCCAGCGAGATCATGAGCGCGCTGGAGTTTCGCGTAGCCGACGTCGCGCGCGTGCTGGCTACTGCGAAGGCGCGAGGGGTTGCGGTGGAAGGCAACGCGTTTGCACTGGGCGGCGTAACGTTTCGCCTGAGCTGAGTGAGCGAAGAGTAGGGTGGGCAAAGCGTAGCGTGCCCACGCTCTTTTCACTGGAGGCACGATGGTGGGCACGGCGCTCGCGCGCCTTTGCCCACCCTACGGCATTGTGGCCTTATCGCCCCTTGAAGTTCGCGGTGCGCCGTTCTTCCGTCGCCTTCACGCCTTCCTTGAAATCTTCCGTCGCGCGCAGCCGGGTCTGCTCGCCCAGCTCGTGGTTGGTCGCGGCCATGACGCGGTCGGCCAATCCCGCGCGCATCGTGGCGCGGGTCGAGAGCAGGCCGAGCGGCGAGCATTCGGCGATCTCGCCGGCGAGCTTCATCGCGGCGGCCTTGACCTGGTCCTGCGGCACCAGCTCGTTGGCGAGACCCCATTTGTACGCCTCTTCGCCGGTGACGCGGCGGCTGGTGTAGAACATCAGCTCGGCGTTGTTCTTGCCGATCAGCTCCGGCAGCGTCGTCGTCAGGCCGAAGCCGGGATGGAAGCCGAGCTTGGTGAAGTTGGCGGAGAAGCGCGCTTCGGGACAGGTGACCCGGAAGTCTGCCGACACCGCAAGGCCGAGCCCACCGCCGATGGCTGCGCCCTGCACGGCGGCGACGATCGGCTTCTTGGCGCGGAAGATGCGCACGGCCTGGATGTAGAGATGGTTGATCGGGCCGAGATTGTCGGCGGGGTCACCCTTCTTCTCGGCCTCACGCGCTTCCTGCGCCTGCCGCGCCGGGTCGCCAAAGTTTGCGCCGGCGCAGAAAGCCTTGCCTTGCGCCGACAGGACCGAGGCGCGGATCTCGATGTCGCGGTCGAACTCGTCGAGCGCATCCGCGATCTGGTTGATCAGCGAAATGTCGAAGAAGTTCAGCGGCGGGCGGCGGATCTCGATGGTGCCGACATGTCCGACCCTCTCGACGCCGATGTCTTTATAGGTGCTCATGGTGATCCTCGATTAAATTAGCGCAGGCCAGGCCGCGCGACTAGCGCAAACCAAGTCCGCGGGCGATGATGCCGCGCAGCACCTCGGTGGTGCCGCCCTGGATGGTGAGTTTCGGTGCGGTCTTGATGGCGAAGTCGAGCTGCCGCTCCAGCGTCTCGCGGTTGGTCGCGGTCTCCTCGACGAAGGCGGCGAGATCCCGCACGCGATGCGGCAGCTGCTGTTCCCAGACCGTGCCGATGTCCTTGACGATCGACGCTTCCACCACCGGCTCCTTGCCGGCCTGCAGCATGCCGGCAACAGAGACCGACATGCGCCGCATGGTATGGAGCTGCGCCACGAGACGGCCGATGCCTTCGGCGCTGCGCGTGTCCGGATTGGGGCCGACCGCGCGGACCAGCTCGGTCAGCACGTAATAAGTCTCGAGGAAGCGCTCGGGGCCCGAACGCTCATAGGCGAGCTCGCTGGTTGCCTGCTTCCAGGCGCCATCGACTTCGCCGAGCACGTGATCGTCGGGGACGAAGAAGTCGGTGAAGACGACTTCGTTGAACTCGTACTGGCCGGTGATCTGGCCGATCGGGTTCACCTGGATACCCGGCTGCTTCATCTTGACCAGGAACTGCGTCAGGCCGTGACGACGATTTTCCTTGGTCGGCTGTGACGTGCGGAAGATCGCGATCATGTAGTCGGCGATATGCGCCGACGAGGTCCAGATCTTGGTGCCGTTGATCAGATAGCCGCCGTCGGTCTTGGTCGCACGCGTCTTCGCCGCGAACAGGTCGGAGCCGGAATTCGGCTCGCTCATGCCGATAGCGAAGCAGATCTCGCCGCGGCAAATGCGCGGCAGGATGTCCATCTTGATATGTTCAGGCGCGTATTTGATCAGCACCGGCCCGCTCTGGCGGTCGGCGACGAAGAAGCGCCGCGTCGGCGCGTTGGCGACGCGCATCTCCTCGGTCACCACGTAGCGTTCGAGGAAGGAGCGCTCCTGGCCACCATATTTCTTCGGCCAGGTCATCCCCAGCCAGCCCTTGGCGCCGACGCGGCGGGAAAATTCCGGTGCGTCGGTGTCTTCGCGGTTGGGCTTGTGCGGGTCGAAAGTGCCGGCGGCGATCTCTTCGGCCAGGAACGCGCGCACTTCCTTGCGCAATTGCTCGCACTTCTCGGGCAGGCGGATCGGGTCGAAACGGAGGGCAGCGGTCATGTGTTTCTCTCCCTGATCAGCGCGAAGCCACGAGCGGCCACAATTCGTCGGCGCCACGGTTTGCGACCAGCTTGCCGAGCTCGACGGCCCAGTGGCTTTCCGAACCGAAATCGTCGCGCCAGGCCAGCGCTCGCAACGAATAGCGGTGAAGGATGTGCTCGAGGGTGAAGCCGATCGCGCCGTGCACCTGATGGGCGATGGCGCCGCCTTTTTCCGCCGCTTCCGCGCAACGAATTTTTGCCGAGGCCGCTTCGAGATAGACCTCGTCGTTGAACGATGTTGCATTGGCGATAGCGTCGGCGGCTGAGGTCGCGGCCGCAAGGGCCGCGGCGGATTCGCCGGCGAGCCGCGCCAGATTGTGCTGCACCGCCTGAAACTTGGAGATCTTCTTCTCGAAGGCGACGCGCTCGTTGGAATAGCGCACGGAGATGTCGAGCATGGACTCCAGCGCGCCCGCGATCTGCAGGCTGCGCGCAACGCCGCCCATCAGCATCATCGTGGTCTGGTCAAACGCCTTCGGCGCGGATTTGCGAGTGACGGGCTGGACCTTGTCGAGCGTCACTGTGTCGCTGTGGTCGTAGCCGACATTGAGCCCGGACTCGATCCGGACCTTGCCGGCATCGACCAGGGCGATCGAGACGCCCTCCTTGCCGTGCGCCAGCACCGCAAAATGCTTCGCCGCCTTGGCATAGGGTACGCCGCGGGCGCGGCCGGAGAGCGAACCGTCGGCATCGAGGGTGATGCGGTCCTTCGGCGACGCCGGCAGCACCGTCATTTCGCCCTCGGGCGATGCGATCTTCGCCTGCGCCAGCAGCCAGCCGGCCAGCATGGTCTCGGCGAGCGGAACCGCGACCGCGAAACGGCCGGCGGCGTTCAGCAGGGCAAAGCCGTCGGCAAGGCTCGCGCCGGAGCCGCCGAGATCATCGGGTACCCAGGACAATGGCAGGCCGGCTTCGCTCAGCGCCCGCCACAGCGGCGCCTGCCAGGCATTCTTCTTGTCGTTGTTGATGGTTTGCGGATCGGCGAGATCGGCGAAGATCTTCTCCGCGGTCTCGACGACGATATTGTCACTCTCCGCCACAGCGTTCCCCGTGTTTTGCCGTTGGCGCGTCCCGCTTGGTGAGCGAACCGCGCAGGTCTTCTTGCGCCCGATGATCCGAAAAAGCCATGGCCCTGACAAGCGTTGATCGCAGGTCAACCTGCGGCTCCGGCATGGGCTGGGATCAATAGGAGGCTAATTCCGCTTAGCGGAGTTTGCTCGATTTGCAGGGCGCGGCAAACTCGCTAAACAAGGCCAGCAACCTAAGGCTTGCATCAGAACCAGGGGAAGGAAATCCGGATGGCCAAAGATAGTCTGTGCGCAATCGTGACGGGGTCTGCATCCGGCCTTGGCGCGGCAACCGCGGAAATTCTCGCGCGCAGCGGGGCGCGGCTCGTCATCAACTATTCGTCGAGCCAGAAGGAGGCTGAGGCGACCGCGGAGGTTTGCCGCAAGGCGGGCTCTCCGGAAGTTCTGGTCGCGCAGGGCGACGTTTCGAAGGATGACGATTGCCGCAAGATCGTTGCGGCAGCCAGCGGCTGGGGCCGGCTTGACATCCTCGTCAACAATGCCGGCACCACCAAGCATGTTGCTCACGCCGACCTCGACGGGTTGTCGGCGGAAGACTTCCAGCGCCTATATGGAGTCAACACCATCGGCCCGTTCCAGATGGTGCGCGCCGCGCGCAGCCTGCTCGAGGCCGGTGCGAAGGCTGCGGGGCGCCCCTCCGCGGTGGTCAACGTGTCCTCGGTCGCCGGCATCAGCGGTGTCGGTTCGTCGATCGCCTACGCCGCGAGCAAGGGCGCGCTCAACACCATGACGCTGTCGCTGTCGCGTGCGCTGGCGCCGCTGATCCGCGTCAACACGGTATGCCCCGGCTATATCGACACGCCCTGGTTCACCAAGGGTCGCGGCGAGGCCGGCGCCAAGCAGGTGCGCGACAGCGTGGTGGCGAAGGTGCCGCTCAAGGTCGCCTCGACCGCCGAGGACATCGCGCAGCTGGTCTGCTTCCTGGCGATGCCGGCCTCCAGCAACATGACCGGCGAAGTCGTGCGCATGGATGCGGGGATGCATTTGATTACGTGAGGGGGCTCGACAAGCTCTCTCCGCGTCATGGCCGGGCATAGCCGTCCGAAGGACGGCGTCGCTTCCGCTCCGCCTATGCCCCGGCCATCCACACGTCACCGCGCAGTTCGAAAGACGTGGATGCCCGGGTCAAGCCCGGGCATGACGATGAGAAGGCGGTGTGCCGCTCTCGTTGATTTGACGCGCTAACCCTTGATCACGCCCCTCGCCACCAGCCTGTTCCAGATGAACAGCACCACCACCGCGCCAATGGTGGCCATGATGAATCCCGCCCCCTGGTCGGGGCTGTAATGGCCGATCGCCTGGCCGATGAAGGTCGCCAGAAACGCGCCGGCGATGCCGAGGATGGTGGTGAGGATGAAGCCGCTCGGGCTGTTCGGTCCCGGCGCCAGCCAGCGCGCGATAAGGCCGGCGACGAAGCCGACCACGATGATCCACAACAGGCCGCCCATGCTCATGAGAGTGCTCCCCTTCCCGAGAACGCGTAGATCAAGGTTCGATTAAATTCTGCCCGATAGCTCGTTCTCGGTCGGCAGCCGCCCGTCCGGCGTCAGGTGATCAACCACCTGCGGCAGATATTGGCTGAGGCCGGACAGCAGTTCGTCGCGCGACAGGCCGCTCTGGGCGGACAGGCTCTCGATCTGGTCGGCGCCGAGCGCCTTGGCGAGATCGTCGGGCGCGATCGCCTTGTTCTCGCCCTTGCCGACCCAGGAATTCGCCGCTTCGCCGTGGCCACCCTGTTGGAGCTGGTTGAGCAGATCGCCGAGGCCCCCGCTAAGCACGGAGCCGGCCGCGCCGCCTGCGAGCAAGCCGCCGAGGCCGCCCTTGAGCAGGTCGCTAAGACCGCCACTCCCGCCTGTATTCACAGGCGTTGGAGGCGGCAGCGGAGCGCGCTGCTGCGGGGCAGGTGCCGCGTTAGGCTGGCCGGCCGTCAAATGCTTGAAGGCCTTCCACCCGAGCAGGGCAATGAGCGCCATGGTCATCGGCGACATGCCACCGGAGGATTTCTCGGAGCTCGGCGCGCTCGGGCCGCGCGGGCCGTTCTGCATGCCGTTGAGGACGTCGAGTAGACCCATGGTGCTCTCCTTTGGCGTCTCGTTCGGCGAGCGCTCGCCGCTGACTTGCCCCAAGGCCGAAAACATATGGGGCTCTCATGACCGTTACAAGTCGGATGCGACGCGATTGGTTGCCGGCCTTGCCTCTGCTATCGAAGGCGGATCGTTCAGGGAGCAAGGCGAGGTGATGACGGATCGACCGATCGTGGTGGCCGGCGCGGGCGCCATCGGCTGTTTCGTCGGAGGCCAACTGGCCGCCTCGGGCCGCCGTGTCGCGCTGCTGGTGCGGCCGCGGGTGAAGACCGAGATCGAGCGGTTCGGCCTGCGGCTCACCGGCTTCGACGGTTCCGAGAAGAAGCTGGGTGCGGGCCAGCTCGCGCTGTCGGAGGATCCCGCGATCTTCCACAGCGCCGGCATCGTGCTGGTCACGGTGAAGAGCGCCGACACCGCCGATGTCGCGGATCAGATCGCGCAGCACGCGCCTGAGGATGCCGTCATCGTCTCGCTCCAGAACGGCATCGGCAATGTCGCGGTGCTGCGCGAGCGCCTCGGCAGCCGCCGCGTGCTCGCCGGCATGGTGCCGTTCAACGTGATCGCGATGGGCGAGGGCCGTTTCCACCGCTCGACCTCCGGCGACATCCATGTCGGAGAGGATGCGGGGAACACGGCCGCGGCGCTCTCGGCGGCCGGTCTCACGGTGCGCGCGAGCAGTGACATCACCGGCGTGCAATGGGGCAAGCTGATCATCAATCTCAACAACGCGCTCAGCGCATTGTCCGACTTGCCGCTTGCCGCGCAACTGGCAAACCGCGACTGGCGCAGGCTGTTCGCCGATCAGATGGCCGAGGGGCTGGCCGCGCTGAAGGCCGCCGGCATCGCGCCGGTCTCGGCGACGCCGATTCCGATGAACTGGACGCCGACGCTGCTGCGGCTGCCCGACGTGATCTTCAACGCGATCCTGGGGCGGACCATGAAGATCGATCCCGAGGCGCGCTCCTCGATGGGGCAGGATTTGAAACAGGGCCGCAGGACCGAGATCGACTATCTGCAGGGAGCGGTCATCGCGCTCGCCGAAAAAAACCATGTCGACGTGCCGCTGATGCGCCGCATTGTTGCGCTGATCAGGGAAGCTGAAGCCGCCGGCAACGGTCCGCCGCGGCTGACGCCGCAGCAGATCCGCGGCATGGCCTAGGGACGATGGAGCATGCCATGAGGTATTGTCTAGGGATTGGGCTCGCGCTCGCCGCGCTCTGCGGCGTCTCGACGCTGGCCTATGCGAGGCCGCCGACGGTGATGAACTCGCCCGGGTACGATAGGCGATTGCAGGAGAGCCGGTCGCAGTTGGGGAGTTCGCCGACTGTCGCCGAGCCAGTGACGGCGCCGGTGGTCAAGCCGAAGCGCAGCAAGAAGAAGCAAGGCAATTGAGTTAGCGAAAGCGTGCCCACCATCTTTCTCTGTCTTGCCAGCGTCGTGGGCACGGTGCGCGAAGCGCGCGCCTTTGCTCACCCTACAAGCGAGTGCTAGAAATTCAGCCCTTCTTCGCCGGCTTGCTCGGGGGCGGATTGAACAGCTTCTTCAGATCGTTCAGGCTTTCCGACAGGCGCGGCCATTCGCAGGAGAACGAGCTCTTGGCGCAGGGCGCGCCTTTTCGTTGGCCGACGGTCTGCTGGACTTTCGGCCGCTCGACCGGGACAGGCACGCGCGCGACCTCGGTTCGTAGCGCGACCTGCTGGAGCTGCCGCGCCTGCAGTTCCTGCTGCTCGCGCTGCTGACGGGCGGCAGCCTCGGCCGCTTCGTTGTTGCGGCGCTCTTTGGCGAGATAGGCGGTATAGGCTGTGTCGATCTTTTTCTGCTCCTCCGGCGTCGGATTGGGGCCGGCGATGTCGAAGGTGCGATCCTGCAGGAAATCGTAGTAGGAGTAGCCGCCCCCCGGCTTGCGGCGACCGGCGAACTTGGCGTTGCAATCGGCGAGCGCGGATGTCTTCTCGGCCTTGGTCGCGGCCTTCTCGGCGGCGTCGGCGCATTCCTCGAAGTCGACCGGCGCGCGTTTCCACCATTGCGCCTGGGCATGCGGCATCGCCAGCAGGAGTAATCCTGCTGCGGTGACGGGAAGCAGCGCCGCACGAGGCCATGCAATTACGGGAGACATTCTACGAGAGCATTCCTTGCAAAACTCAACCCAAACTGAGTCGAGTCGGATTTTTGCCCCTTTATCGCCGGCTTGTCACCCATGGAACTTGGGAATTTCATGGCTGCAATGCTGACATTTTGCGCTTGACGTGGCGCAGGAGTCACAGCGTCGCTCCGGCTGGATGCTACACTTCGCCTTGCGAGCGCCTCACTCCCGAGGCGACGCCAAGAAGACGAAATG
Source organism: Bradyrhizobium symbiodeficiens (assembly GCF_002266465.3). Classification (NCBI taxonomy): domain Bacteria; kingdom Pseudomonadati; phylum Pseudomonadota; class Alphaproteobacteria; order Hyphomicrobiales; family Nitrobacteraceae; genus Bradyrhizobium; species Bradyrhizobium symbiodeficiens. The sequence goes on from NZ_CP029427.2 coordinate 687,458, forward strand.
GAAACGCCTGATGTTGCTGCCCCTGTCCGACGTGCCGCGCTGGTACGCTGAACGCAAACCGCAAGGCACGATCGCAATCCGCCATGGGCAGGACACGCTGACATGGGACCAGCTCGAGCGCGGTGCCAACCGGCGGGCGCGGGCGTTCGCGGCCAAGGGCGTCAGGCCCGGCGATTTCGTTGCGATCGGACTGCCCAACGGCAATGCGTTCTTCGAGACATCCTTTGCAGTGTGGAAGTGTGGGGCGACGCCGACCTCGCTGTCATGGCGGCTGCCGCGCGGCGAGGCCGCTGCCGTGCTCGACATTCTCAAGCCCGCGCTGGTGGTCGGCGGCGAGGCCGATTGGAACGCGCCGAATCGTCTGCCGGCGGATTTCGTACCGGAAGGATTTTCGGATGAGGCGCTCGCTCCGCCGGTGGCGCGCTACTGGAAGGCCATGACCTCCGGCGGCTCGACCGGCCGGCCGAAAGTGATCCTCGATCATCAGCCGGCCGTGACCGACACGGTCGCCGCGCCGCCGCTGAATATTCCCTTCGGGGTTTCGCTGCTCAACCCGGGGCCGCTCTATCACAATGCGCCGTTCATCGTGTCGCATTACGCGCTGTTCACCGGCGGCAAGCTCACCGGTCTTACCAAGTTCGATGCCGAGGAGACGTTGCGGCAGATCGAACGCGAGCACGTGCAATGGATCAATTTCGTGCCGACCATGATGCACCGGATCTGGGCGCTGCCGGAGCAGGTGCGCAACGCCTATGATCTGTCGAGCCTGCAGACCGTGTTTCACATGGCGGCGCCCATGCCGCCCTGGCTGAAGGAGAACTGGATCGCCTGGCTCGGCCCGGAGCGGATCTGGGAGCTCTATGGCGGCACCGAGCGGCAGGGCGCCTGCATCATCTCGGGCACGGACTGGCTGACGCACAAGGGCTCGGTCGGCAAGATCGGCGACATGGCGAAGCTGCGCATCATCGGCGAGGATGGCAGCGACGTCGCGCCCGGCGAGACCGGCGAGATCTATTTCCTCAACAATGACGGCAGGGACGCCACCTATCACTATCTCGGCGCCGAGCCGAAGCGGCGCAGCGACGGCTGGGAATCGCTCGGCGATATCGGCCAGCTGGATGCCGAAGGCTATCTCTATCTCGGCGATCGCCTCGCCGACATGGTGCTGCGCGGCGGCGCCAACATCTATCCGGCCGAGGTCGAGGCTGCGGTCTCCGAGTGCCCGGGCGTGCGCTCCTGCGTGGTGGTGGGATTGCCCGATCCGGAGCTCGGCCAGCGCGTGCACGCCATCATCGAGCCGGAGCCGGACAGCGATGGCCAGGCGATCGCCGACGGCATGGCGGAGTTCCTGAAGGACAGGCTCAGCCGCTACAAGCACCCTGAAAGCTTCGAGTTCGTCGGCGCGCCGCCGCGCGATGATTCCGGAAAAGTCCGCCGCACCCTGTTGCGCGACGAGCGCGCAGCGTGGATGAAGGAGGGGCGCGCCTTCCGGATATGGCCGGCGAAGGCACGGGCGCACGCTGAATAAGAGAAACACGGAAGGGTTCTGGGACATGACGATCACCATTGCAGCGAACAGCGTGCCGAAGCCGCCGGCCGGGATCATCGAGGGCTTTCGCGGTGCGCCAACCTCGGTCATTTCAGACAATCTCGCCCGCCTCCCCGGCGCGGTCGGGCTGAAGCCTTATCACCGCGGGGCCAAGCTGGTGGGCACGGCCTTCACGGTGCGCACCCGCCCAGGCGACAATCTCGCCATCCACCGGGCGCTCGAACTGGTCGGCCCCGGCGACGTCATCGTAGTCGACGGCGGCGGCGACGAAACGCGCGCGCTGGTCGGCGAGATCATGAAGAACATCGCGCAATGGCGCAAAGCCGAAGGCTACGTCATCGACGGCGCGATCCGCGATGTCGCGGCGTTCGCGGCCGACGATTTTCCCTGCTACGCCCGTGCCGTGATCCACCGCGGTCCCTACAAGAACGGTCCCGGCGAGATCAACGTGCCCGTCACGATCGGCGGCAGCGTGATCTCGCCCGGCGACATCGTCGTCGGCGACGAGGATGGCGTGGTGTCGTTTCCCGCCGCGGGCGCGGCGGCGCTGCTGGAGGCAGTCCGCGCCCAGGTCGCGCGCGAGGAGGAGACGCTGAAGGCGATCCGCGAGGGCCGCTATCAGGGCTCGTATGGAAAATCCTGATCAGGCGAGAACGAAGGGGAGGTTGGCGTGAGTCAGAAGGAAGAATTCCACAATATCGACGATCCCAGCGACGGGCTGTTCCGCGAGCTCACGGCGGGGGTGACCACGCGCATCTTCTCCGGCGAGCAGGCGATGCTGTCGGTGGTGACGCTGGCCCCGCATGCGCAAGGCACGCTGCACCATCATCCCGAGGAGCAATGGGGCGTGCTGCTCGATGGCTCCGCGATCCGCGTCCAGGGCGACGAGGAGATTGCGGTGAAGAAGGGCGATTTCTGGCGCACCCCGGGCAATGTGCCGCACACCATGCGCGCCGGACCCGAAGGTGCCCGGGTGCTGGACATCTTCAGTCCGCCTCGGCCAGAATACAAGAAAGCAGGATCGGGCTTCGGCACGACCTAGCAAGCGCCAAAGGGCACAAAGCCGAGCGCAAGATAAAACGGGAGGGGACCATGACGATCACACGACGCACGCTGCTGGCCGCACCGGCCATTCTCGCATTGACGCCGGCAAGCGCGCAGGCCGGAAAGATCACGCTGGTGGTGCCGTTTCCGCCGGGCGGCTCGACCGACGCGATGGCGCGGCTGTTGCAGGCCAGCCTGCAAACCAAGCTCGGCCGCATCGTCGTGGTCGAGAACAAGTCGGGCGCGGCCGGCGCGCTCGGCGCGGCGCAGGTCGCCAAGAGCCCGGCGGACGGCACCTCGTTCCTGGTCACCTTCGATTCCCACGCGGTGATCCCGTCGATCCTCGACAAGCCGCCGGTCGACGTCGAGCGCGAGCTGATGCCGGTGCTCCTGATCGGCACCGCGCCCTACGTGATCGCCGCCGGCGCCGGCCGTCCCTACAAGAGCTTCGCCGACGTGGTCGCGGCCTGCAAGGCGACGCCGGGCGCGGTGAAATACGCCTCGGTCGGCATCGGCACGCTCGGCCATCTCGCCATGACCGTGCTCGGCAGCAAGGCCGGCGTCGAGATCATGCACGTGCCCTATCGCGGCGGCGGGCCGGCGATGAACGACGTGCTCGGCGGCCATGTCGATCTCATCGCGGGATCGGCGGCGCTGGTCGCCGCCCAGCTCGGCACTAACATGCTGCATCCGATCCTGCAGCTCGGCCGCGAGCGGCTGCCGGCCCTGCCTGGCACGCAGACCGCGATCGAGGCGGGCTTTCCGGATTTCGAGACGCTGGCCTGGTGGGGCATCTTCGCGCCCGCAGGCACGCCGCCCGATGTCGTCGCAGCCTTCGCGGCGGCCTCCAAGGAAATCCTGAGCGAGCCCGCGACCGCCGCCCAGCTCAAGGACACTCAGCACATGACGCTGCTGCTCCAGGACGGCGCAGCCTTCAAGACCTTCTTCGACAAGCAGGTCGCCACTTGGGGCAAGGTGGTGAAGGACAATAATATCAGGGCGTAGACCCGCCCGCCGACGGCTGCATTGATCGCGGCGAGGGCTTCCGGTTTGGCCCTCGCTTTGATATGTACACCTCAGGCAACCCGCGACGAGCGGGTTCCGCGGTCCCGTAGCTCAGCCGGATAGAGCGGCGGTTTCCTAAACCGTAGGTCGCATGTTCGAGTCATGCCGGGATCGCCAGCCTGCTCTTCTCTTGCGAGAGATAAGTCCGAGATCCGCGCAAGGCGCTTACGGTATTCGGCAGGCGTCACGAAATCGTGGCGTCCTGGAGCCCAATTTCGTAGTCCTTACGGATGCGGCCTCGAAAGATCGATCTCAACCTGCTTGTGACGCTGGAGGCGCTCGTCGCCGAGAAGAGCGTGTCCAGGACGGCGCAGAGACTGGGCCTGACCCAGTCGGCTGTCAGCCATTCGCTGCGGCGGCTGCGCGCTGCGTTCAGCGACCAACTCTTCGTCCGCTCCCCGACTGGAGTGGAGCCGACGCGACGGGCGCTCGAGATTGCGAGCGCGACGCGGCTCGCACTGGAACAACTGGAGCAGACCATCGATGGTTCTGCGGCCTTTGATCCCGCGACCGCGGAGCGGACGTTTTCCCTTCGTCTGTCCGAATATGTCTCGAGCCATCTGCTTCGGCGCCTGTGTCCGATCCTACGGCAGGAGGCGCCCGGGGTCCGCATTCTTGCAACCCATTTCACCGGCGATCCCCGTGAGGACGAAATCGTCGGCGACGAAATCCATGTGCGTCTTGCCGCTTCTGGCGGGGTGATCGGTCGCCGCGAACGGCTGCGTGTCGTCGACGAGAAGTTCGTCGTCCTGATGCGAAAGTCGCACCCCGCGCGCCGCAAGCCGATGACTCTCGCGTCCTATGCGGCGCTTTCCCATGTGAAGGTGGTGGGAACGATCGGCTCCAACATCATCGACGATGCGCTACGCATTCGCGGACTTCGCCGGGATGTCGTCTTCAGCGTTCCGAGTTGGCGCGACGCGATCCATATCGTTGCCAACAGCGATCTGCTCGCTGCGATCCCCGCACGGTGGACCAGGGATCAGGAGCAGCCGGCGGAACAGGTCACGACGCGGCCCTTCCCCCTCGATGACGTGACCTTCGCGATCGATCTGGAATGGCATCCGCGATTCAGCGGCGACGCCGGCCATAACTGGTTTCGCAGGCTCGTTGCCGGGCAGTTCTAGCTCGCGAATGAATGTAGCTCATGTTCGATATGAACATTATGAATTATATTTCTTAGTCCGTCCTGTGACATTGTCGGTCAACGTTCCCCACAACAAAGCAATGGAACGGGAGGGATACGATGATTTCCAAGCGGCGCTACTGCGTTTACGTCGGCCTGTTCGTGCTGATGTTCATCAATTATCTGGACCGGGTGAACCTGTCGGTCGCGGCCAAGCCTCTGTCGGAGAGTTATGGCTTATCGCCCATCGATATGGGTTACATCTTTTCTGCCTTTCTCTGGACTTACCTGATCTGCCTGATCCCCATGGGTCTGGTCGCCGACCGGTTCGGCGGTCGCGCCGTCACCTATGCGACGCTCGGCATCTGGTCGCTGGCCGGAATCTGGACCGGACTCGCCACGACCTATTCATCGCTCTTCGCGTCGCGCCTGGTGCTCGGCGTGGGCGAGTCCGCGAGCTATCCCGCCGGCGGCAAGATCATCCGCGAATGGGCGCCCGAGAGTGAGCGCGGCGTTGCCGCTGCGTTTCTCAATTCCGGCGCGCATGCGGGACTTTGCTTCGGCTCCGTGGTGGTCGGCTCATTGATCGTCGAGTTCGGCTGGCGTGAATCCTTCTATCTCACCGGCGCTGCCGGTGTCGCTCTCGCGCTGCTCTGGTACCTGCTGTACCGGCAGCCGGAAAAGGCGGCGTGGCTGAGCGCCGACGAGCGCGACTTCATCGTTGCCAATCGTGGCGCGATCGCTCCGGGCGGTGCAGCGAGGCTGAACCAACTGGGCGCCTTGAAGGGCCTGCTCGGCAGTTCGTCGATGTGGGCGCTCGCCCTGACGCAGGGCTGCGCCGGCTACACGCTCTATCTGTTCATGACCTGGCTGCCGAGCTATCTGGCCGCGTCACGCGGCATGGACATCCTGAAATCCAGCCTGTTCTCCGCGATCCCGTACGGCGTCGCCGCGTTGCTCGGTCTTGGCCTGGGTTGGTTCAGCGACAAGCTGCTGAAGCGCTCGGGCGCCAGCAACAGCGACCGGCGGAAGCTGATCGCGGCGATGCTGCTGCTGTCTTCCGTGATCCTGGCGGCTCCATTCGTCGAATCGATCTGGCTGATCGAGACGTTGATCAGCGTGTCGCTGGCGTGCGTTGCGACCGCCATGGCAATGAACATCGCCCTGACCGCCGATCTCATGACCGATGGCCGCTACAACGGCGTCGCCACCAGCCTGCTGATCATGGGCGGAAACCTGTTCGGCACCGCCGCGCCGATCGTGACCGGCTATGTCGTCGCCGCGACCGGCGGCTTCTCCGGCGCATTTCTGATCGCGGGCGTCCTGCTGCTTGGCGGCGCGGTCGTGATCACCTTCGGGGCGCACAAGCCGATCACCCTGGCGGACGATGCCCAGGTTCCTGTGAAGCGGGCCAGCGCAACATCGATTGCTTGAGAGGTTATGCCGATGAAGAAGATCACTTTCACCGCGGTCTCGCGCAACTACTTCAACCTGCCGCTCTGGATCGCCAAGCATAGCGGCATGTTCGCCGACGAGGGTCTCGACGTCGCCATCGAGCTATACGAGGGCGTCGATGAGGTCACCAATCGCATCCGCGATGGCCGGGCCCAGCTCGGCTACGGCATCACCGAGCATGTCGTCCTCGACAGCGAGAGCGGCGGCTTTCTCGAGATCATCGGCGGCAACGTCAATCGGCTTCCTTTCTCGTTCGTGGCCGGAAAGAACGTCAGGGGGTTCGAGGGCCTGCGCGGCGGGACGATCGGCGTGTCCTCGATCGAGGCAGGCAGCTCGTCGCTGGTGATGAAGCTGATGTCGGCGAGGGGGCTCGAATACCCGCGCGACTACAAGATGCAGGCCGTGGGTCCCATCCTGGCGCGGTGGCAGATGCTGCAGTCCGGCGAGATCGATGCGGGCCTGCAAGGCGCTCCGCTGAACTATATGGCGGTCGATCAGGGCTTTCCGAGCCTTTGCGAGCCGCGCCAGGAAGTGCCGTATTTCCAGTTTACTTCTCTGAACGTCGATGGCCGCTGGGCCAAGGCCAACCCGGACATCATGGCGCCCTTCATGCGCGCCTTCGTCAGAGCGCACCGATGGTTTTTCGACAATCGGGAGGGGACAACCGCGATCGCGATGCAGGAAACCGGTGTCGCCCAGCGCTACGCCGAGCGCGCTTGGGATGAATACGTCAAGGACGAGATATTCCCTCGCGACGGTGACGCGAACAACGACGCGGTTCAGGCTTTGATCGAAATCAGCTCGCTGATCCGCGCCGTTCCGAACCGGGTCAAGTCGTCGGCGGCCGACTACATCAACCGGAGCTATCTCCACGCGGCACAGCACGAGGTCGCGGCGGCGTGACGATCATGAAGCTGCCGGACATCGATTACGGTAGCCGGCTTCGCGTCGGCTTGCTCGTTCCCTCCGGAAATTCGGTCGCCGAGCCGGAGATCCGGGCCATGCTCCCGGCCGAAGTCTCGTCGCTCGTGACGAGATTGCCGCTGCGCGGCAGTTCCAAAGCGGAGCTGATGCAGATGCTGGAACAGCTCGAGCCGGCCTCCAGGCTGCTCGCGGATGCTGGCGTCGATGTCATCGTCTTTCACTGTACGGCCGTGTCGACCTTTGCGCCGGACCTCGCCGAGGGTATTCGCGATCGGATCCTGTCCGCGACGAATACCCGATGCTTCACTACAGCCGACGCAATCGTCGAGGCCTTGAAGCGGCTCGACGCCAAGCGCGTGACGCTCCTCACGCCCTACATCGAGGAAGTTCACGACCGCGAAATTGCGTTTCTCAAGCAGAATGGCTTTGCCGTCGATGGCAGTGCGCATCTCGGAATCAATACGAATGGCGATATGGCAAAGCTGTCGCCGGACGAGATTCTCGAATGGGCGAAGGACAAGGTCGGCCCGCGTGCGGATGCCTGCCTCATCAGCTGCACGGCGATCAAATCTGCTTCCATGATCGCTCACCTCGAGCAGCACGTCGGCGTCCCCGTGTTGACCAGCAACCAGTGTATGGTGTGGCATTTGCTGGCATCGAACGGGATCGACGAGTTGCCGGAGAGTTACGGCAGTCTCTTTTTGACGGGCGCTGGCGTGAGGCAGCCGGTACTGCAGGCCTGACCTGGCCGCCGGCTCCTGTTGCCGGACAGCGCAGCGAGATTTTTGCGCACAAGACTGCCGTTTGCCGGGTGTGACGGCGTGAAAATTGCTAGAAGGGGGTCCTTCCTTCGGCCGATTGAGGGGCGGCTGCCTCATCGCGACATTCGGAGACCAGAATGCCTTTCGACCTGATCCTGCGCGGCGGACGCGTCGTCGACCCATCCCAGAAGCTCGATGCCATAACCGACGTCGCCTTCGCCGGTGGCAAGGTTGCCGCGGTCGGGACCGGGCTCAAGGCTGATCCGGGGACCGAGGTGCGCGACGTCTCGCAGTTCATCGTGACGCCCGGGCTGATCGATCTCCACACCCATGTCTATTGGGGCGGCACTTCGCTCGGGATCGACGCCGAGGAATTCTGCCGGCTCTCCGGCGTCACCACGGCGGTCGACACCGGCAGCGCGGGCCCCGGCAATTTCGCCGGCTTTCGCAAGCATGTGATCGAGCCGAGCCAGGTTCGCATCCTCGCCTATCTGCACGTCTCGCATGCCGGCATCTTCGGTTTCTCGCACCGGATCATGGTCGGCGAAAGCGAGGAGTTGCGGCTGATGAATCCGATCGAGGCCGCGAAGGTGGCGGACGCCAATCGCGATCTCATCGTCGGCATCAAGGTGCGCGTCGGCCTGCACTCGTCGGGGACCTCAGGGGCCGTCCCGCTCGACATCGCGCTCGAGGTCGCCAACGAGGTCGGCATGCCCTTGATGGCGCATATCGACCATCCGCCGCCGAGCTATGAGGAGGTGCTGGCCCGTCTGCGTCCCGGCGACGTGCTCACCCATGCGTTCCGTCCCTTTCCCAACACGCCGGCGACTGCGCAAGGCACGGTAAAGAAGGCGGTGCTGGACGCGCGCGAACGCGGCGTGCTGTTCGACATCGGCCACGGCAAGGGCTCGTTCGCCTTCAAGACCGCGCGCGCCATGCTCGCCAACGGCTTCTATCCGGACACGATTTCCTCGGACATCCACCAGCTCTGCATCGACGGCCCGGCCTTCGACCAGGTCACGACCATGTCGAAATTCCTCTGCATGGGCATGGAGCTGTCCGACGTGATTGCGGCCTCGACGGTGAACGCGGCGATGGCGCTACGCCGCCCCGAGCTCGGCAGCCTCAAGCCCGGCAGCGTCGGCGACGCCACGCTTGTTACGGTGAAGCAAGGCCAGTTCGATTATGAGGACGTCGTCGGCGAGCATTTGATCGGCGACCGCAAGTTCGTGTCCGAAGGCGTCGTCATCGGCGGCCGGTGGTGGCATCCGAAGTGAGCGTATGTCAGTCGCGTCCCGCTTCCATGATGGCCTTGGCCAACCGCGCCGGGTCGGAGAAGCATAGTTCGTGGCTTCCGGGCACCTGGACCAGCCGAAAGAGGCCGAGCTTTTCCGACAGCCGCGGATGCCAGGGATAGCCGTGCGGCATCGCGGTGTCTTCGGTGCAGTTGATGTAGGATTTTGCCAGCGGCATCTCGGCCGGATTGGTCTTGAGCGTGATGTCGGTAAAGGTCGCCAGCGGATGCGGATTGAGGACGTTATAGGCGCGCTGCGCCGTTTCCAGATCTGCATCGTTGATGAAAGCTTCCCGCCAGACCGGGAACGGCAGCACCACTGAGCCGTCGCCGCGTTCGGCCGCGATGGTGTCGAACAGTCCGATATAGTGCGGCGGCACCATGTCGTTGAGGCATTCGCCATTGTTGGGCACGAAGGCATTCCAGTAGACCAGGCGGCGGATACGCTCCGGCGCGAGGTCGGCAACGCCCGTAATGATCATGCCGCCATAGGAATGGCCGAGCAGGATGACGTCCTTCAGATTATTTTCGGCAAGATAGTCGGCGATCGACTGAATCGCTTCCTTCAGTCCCGTCGTCTTGGCATCGCCCGGGCGGTTGCCCTTGATCGTAGGCGTGTAGACTTGGTGCCCGGCGGCACGGATCGGTGCCGCGACAGGCTCGAACTCGGCACCGGTGTGCCATGCCCCGTGAACGAGAACGTAGGTCGACATGTTGTGGCCCCTCCTGAGGGTGTGGTTAGATCGACAGACGTAGGCCCCCTTGCGGCTCGCGCGAGGCACGCAGCGGACAATTCTTGTTGTGCGAAGTGTGAACCGGCTGGTTATTTGCCGCTTGGCTGGAAGTGAACCGGATTGGTCTCGGAGTGAACCGATGCAGGAGATCGAGCGCGCCGTTCCGTCACGCCAATCGGCCTGGGACACCGCGGATATCAGGCCAAGCGAGCAATTTGCCTACTACCGCGAGGCAGTCTGCCAGGCCTTTATGAAATTGACCCCGGAGCCGATGGCGGCCGCGGGCTTCCGCGCCAGTGTCGAGAATGTCAGGCTCGGCGATGCCGCGATCAATCGCGTCAGCTTTCCCGAGCACGTGGTGCGTCGTTCCGCGGCCGACATCGCGGCGTCCGACCGCAGTTGCTTCTATCTCAATCTGAAGCTGGCCGGCCGCTGCCGCATTCGGCAGGACGGCCGCGAGATCAGTCTGTCGTCAGGACAGGTCGGAATTTTCGACAGCGATCGGCAGTTCGCTCTTCTGCACGACCGTGGTCCGCAATTGCGGGTCGTCTCGTTCTGGGTGCCGGCGGAGGTTCTGCGCGAACGCTTGCCGGCGTCGTTCGACGTCGCCGCGTCCCGAGTCTCCGACGACCCCTTTGTCGGCCATCTCATCGTGGAGACGGCGCGCACGCTCAGCGACGGCGCGCTGCGCATGACCGAGCAGGAGGGCGTGCGGTTGTTCCGGGCGCTGATCGAACTGGTCGCCGTGAGCCTGTCGCGGCGGAGTCGGGCAGGCGCTGCGGCGTCCGAGAGTCTTGCCGACGCAACCACCCTGGCGCTGAAGCGCGCCATTCACCGGCGGCTCCGCGAGCCCGGCCTTGCGGTCGCCGATGTCGCCGAGGCCGTCGGCATCAGCGAGCGGTACGTGCACAAGCTGCTGGCACGATCGGGCTCCAGCTTCACCGATTATGTCATCGACCATCGGCTCGACGGAGCGGCCAGGGATCTCGGGGATCCCGAGATGGCGGCCCGTGCGATCGGCGCCATCGCCTTCGATTGGGGCTTCTCGGACCTCTCGCACTTCACCCGGCGCTTCAAGCAGCGTTTCGGCTGCCGGCCGCGCGACTGGCGTGCGCGTTGATCTACAGCGACCTCGCGATCAGCAGCTTCATGATCTCGTTGGTGCCGCCGTAGATCTTCTGGATGCGGGAATCGATGAAGATGCGCGAGATCGGGTATTCCTGCATGTAGCCGTAGCCGCCGAACAGCTGGAGGCATTCGTCTGCGGTCTGGACCTGCTTCTCCGAGCACCAGTATTTCGCCATCGACGCGGTGACGGTGTCGAGGTCGCCTGCGACCAGGCGCTCGATGCACCAGTCGACGAAGACGCGCGCGATCATCGCTTCGGTCTTGCGTTCGGCGAGCTTGAAGGCGGTGTTCTGGAAATCCATCAGCGGCTTGCCGAAGGCTTTCCGCTCCTTGGTGTAGTCGGTGGTGAGTTTTATCGCGCGCTCCATCGCGGCGACGGCGCCAACCGCGAGCGCAAGGCGCTCCTGCGGCAATTGCTGCATCAGCTGGACGAAGCCCTGGCCTTCCTCCTTGCCGAGCAGGTTCTCGGGCGGAACCGTGACGTTGTCGAAGAACAGCTCCGACGTGTCGGAGGCATGCAGTCCGATCTTGTCGAGGTTGCGCCCGCGCTTGTAGCCATCGGCGCCCGCGGTCTCGACCACGATCAGCGAAATGCCCTTGGCGCCGACGTCGCCGGTGCGCGCGACCACGATGACGAGATCGGCGGCCTGGCCGTTGGTGATGAAGGTCTTCTGGCCATTGATGACGTAGGAATTGCCCTGCTTTTTAGCTGTGGTCTTGACCGCCTGCAGGTCCGAGCCGGTGCCGGGCTCGGTCATGGCGATGGCGCCGACCATCTCGCCTGAGGCCATCTTCGGCAACCAGCGCTTCTTTTGCTCCTCCGAGCCGTAATTGAGGATGTAATGGGCGACGATGGCGCTGTGCACGGAGACGCCGGTGGTCAGCTCCGGCACCGTGCTTTCGAGGTCGTCCAGCACCGCGGCGTCATAGGCGAAGCTGGCACCCAGGCCGCCATACTCTTCCGGCACGCTCGCCAGCAGCGCGCCCATCTCGCCGAGGCCGCGCCAGGCGAAGCGGTCGACCATTTTCTGCTCGCGCCATTTCTCGGCGTGCGGCGCCAAATCCTTGGCGAGGTATTTCCGGAACTGGTCGCGGAACGTGTCCAGCTCTTCGGTCATCCACGATGATCGGTAATGCATCGGCGCCTCGCTTTCAGACAATCAGGCCGCCACCGGCGACGACCACCTGGCCGCTGATATAGTTGGATTCCGGGCTACAGAACAGATAGACGGCGTCGGCCGCCTCTTCCGGCGTCCCGCCGCGGCCGAGCGGAATCATCCGCGACATCGCTTCCAGCATGTGCGGCTGGACGCCGACCTTGATGTCGCGGCCGGCGACGTCGATGGTCTTCTGCTGCGCCTCGATCGGCTCGGTCAGGCGGGTGTTGATCAGGCCGAAGGCGACGCAATTGACGTTGACCTTGTAGCGGCCCCACTCCTTGCACATGGTTCGGGTCAATCCGATCAGGGAGGCCTTGGCCGAGGAATAGCTCGCCTGTCCGGCATTGCCGTAGAGGCCGGCGATCGAGGAGATGTTCACGACCTTGCGGAACACCTCGCGGCCCTCCTCGGCTTCCTTCCTGGCGAAGACGCGGATCGGCTCGGCCGCCGCGCGCAGGAGCCGGAACGGCGCGACGAGATGGACGTCGAGCATGGCCTGGAACTGCTCGTCCGTCATCTTCTGGATGGTGGAGTCCCAAGTGTAGCCGGCATTGTTGACGATGATGTCGAGCCCACCGAACTTGTCCAGCGCGGCGCCGACAAAGCGGTCGGCGAAGCCCGTTTCCGCGACGCTGCCGTTGACGGCGACGGCATCGCCGCCGAGCGCCTTGATCTCCCCGACCACGGCGTCGCCGGGCCCGGCATCGAGGTCGTTGACGACGATCCTGGCGCCTTCGCGCGCAAGCTTGAGTGCGATCGACCGCCCGATGCCGCGGCCCGAGCCGGTGACGAGTGCGACCTTTCCCTGCAGCCTTGCCATTTGGATGTGTTCTCCTGCTGTTACAGCGCGATGACGGCGCTGCCGTCGAGCTTGACCTCGCCGCAATCGTCCCTGGTGGTGAGCGCGAGCCTTGCGCGCCGCTCGCCGTCTTCGGCGAAGAGCTCGGTCACGGTGCCCTCGCATGTCAGTCTGGCGCCGAGTTGGGTGATAGCGACGAAGCGCGTCGCAAAGGCGCGGAGCTTCGATGGCGGCACCGCATCGGTGAGCGCTTGGCCAAGGCAGGCCATCACCAGCATGCCGTGGGCGAACACGTCCGGAAATCCCGCCGCCTTGGCGAAGTCGATATCGACATGGATCGGGTTGTGATCGCCAGATGCGCCGCAATACAGCGCGAGCGTGTGGCGGGTGATCGGCGGAAAGACCTTGTGGACGATGCGGTCGCCCGTCTTGATGTCCCCGGGTGCCATCACGACGCCACCTCGTTGCGGACGACGATGGTGCGCGCGGTATCGGCGACATGCACGCCGTGCTGGTTGGTCACCTCGCACCGGATGCCGATCAGCGTCATCGCGCCGCCTTTCTTGTCCGTAACGCTGGTCACGCTCGGACGAAACGTCAGGGTGTCGCCGACCAGAACCGGCGCGTGATAGACGAAGCTCTGCTCGCCGTGCAGCACACGGGCGAGATCGATGTCGAGCGCGGTGAACATTTCAAAGGGATCGTCGAGGTCCATCATCTCCAGGCAGAACAGATAGGTCGGCGGCACCGGCGTGCCGGCGAATCCGGATGCGCGCGCGGCATCTGCGTGGCGATAGACCGGGTTCTGTTCACCCAGCGTGTTGAGGAAGTAGCGAAGACGGCCCGGCTCCACACGCGCGGTGACGGGCGTGAAGCAGCGTCCTACGGCGGACTGATCGACCATGGCGGGATATCAGTGCCGCTTGTAGAGGGTGACGACGCAGGCGCCGCCGAGGCCCAGATTGTGCTGGAGCGCGACCTTCGCGCCCTCGACCTGCGTGGGGCCTGCCGTGCCGCGCAACTGCCGCGTCAGCTCATAGCACTGCGCAAGCCCGGTGGCGCCGAGCGGATGCCCCTTCGAGAGCAATCCGCCGGACGGATTGGTCACGATCCGGCCGCCATAGGTGTTGTCGCCATCATTGATGAACTTGCCGGCTTCGCCCTCGCCGCAGAGGCCGAGCGCCTCGTAGGTGATCAGCTCGTTGTGGGCGAAGCAGTCGTGCAGCTCGACCACGTCGAGATCGCCGGGCCCGACGCCGGCGCTTTCATAGACCCGGCTGGCCGCCTCCTTTGCCATGTCGTAGCCGACTAGTTGCATCATGTCGCCGGCCTTGAAGGTCGACGGCGTGTCGGTGGTCATGGCCTGCGCCGCGATCCGCACCTCTTTGCCGATGCCATGCCGGTCCGCAAACCGTTCGGACACCAGCACCGCGGCGGCGCCGCCGCAGGTCGGCGGGCACGCCATCAGGCGCGTCATCACGCCGGGCCAGATCACCTTGTCGTTCATGACGTCGTCCGCCGTGACCTCCTTGCGGAAGAGTGCGAGCGGATTGTTCTTGGCGTGGCGGCTCGCCTTGGCACGCACCTTGGCGAAGGCGTCCAATGGTGTGCCGTACTTCTTCATGTGGCTGAGCCCGGCGCCGCCGAAATAGCGCAGCGCCAGCGGAATGCCGGGTGCGTCGATCAGCTCGTCCGCGGCCGCGTCGAATTCCTCGAACGCGCTCGGCCGGTCGGTGTAGACGCTGCCGAGCGCGCCGGGCTTCATCTGCTCGAAGCCGACCGCCAGCACGCAATCCAGCGCGCCGCTTGCGATCATCTGCCGGGCCATGAACAGCGCGGTCGAGCCGGTCGAGCAATTGTTGTTGACGTTGACGATGGGGATGCCGGTCATCCCGACATGGTAGAGCGCGCGCTGCCCGCACGTGGAATCGCCGTAGACGTAGCCGACATAGGCCTGCTCGACCTTGTCGTAACCGAGGCCGGCGTCGGCGAGCGCGAGCCTGGTCGCCTCGGTCCCCATCGCGTGATAGGGCGCGCTGGCGCCCGGCTTGGCGAACGGGATCATGCCGACCCCTGCCACGATGACGTCAGACATCGTTCCTCCGATAATTTACCCGTTGGACTTCTTCTTACCTGCGGGTAATATACCGGCCGATATCCTCCGGAGTCAACGCAGTCGAGCATGGATTCAGCGCCGCCCACTCCGCCGTCATCCCCGCCATCCTCCCCCTGGCTGCCGTTCGAGAGCCGGCGCCGCGCCCGGGACGAGAAGCGCGAGGCGGTGCTGCGCGCCGCCGTGCAGCTGTTCCTGGAGCAGGGCTATCATCGCGTCACGTTGAACGAGGTCGCCGAGCGGCTGAACATCACCAAGCCCGCGCTGTACAATTACTTCCGGGGTAAGGACGAGATCCTGTTCGAATGCTGGTCGATGGGCGCCGAGCTCGTCGACAGCGTCATCACCGAGATCAATGCCGGCAGCGGCTCGGGCCTCGCCAGGCTGCGCAAGCTGGTGCACGCCTATGCCGCGCTGATGGCGACCGATTTCGGTGCCAGCCTGGTGCGCTTCGACCTGCGCGACCTGACCGAGCGGAACGCCGCTGTCGCCCGCGCCGCCAAGAAGCGGATCGACGCCACGTTCCGGGACTATATCGCCGCAGGCATGGCCGACGGGTCGATCAATCCTTGCGATCCCAAGCTTGCGGCGTTCGCGATCGCGGGCTCGCTCAACTGGATCGGCCACTGGTATCGCCGGGACGGCGGATTGTCGCCGACCGCGATCGCCGACGAGTTCACGGCTCGGCTGACCGAAGGCCTGGCGGCTGCCGGCCCGCAACACACGATAAAGAAGACGCCCGGGGCGCCGCAACGGCGCAACCCAGGAAACAAGACGACAGGGAAGAAGCGTACAGGAGGAGGAACGCGATGAACATCACGCACGGCCTGCGGCGCGCGCTGCAGATCAATCCGAACGGGCTCGCCACCGTCTACGGCCAGCGGCGTCGCAACTGGGGTGACGTCGGTGAACGCGTCGCCAGGCTGGCCGGCGGGCTGCGCACGCGCGGCATCAGGGACGGCGAGCGCATCGCCATGCTGTCCTTCAACTCCGACCGCTATCTCGAGCTCTATCTGGCGACTGGCTGGGCCGGCGGCGTGATCGTGCCGCTCAACATCCGCTGGAGCGCGCTGGAAAACGAAGATGCGCTGCGCGACTGCCGCGCTTCCGTTCTGGTGGTGGACAAGGCCTTCGCGCAAATCGGCGCGCAGCTCGCCGGCGCCATTCCGGGGCTGAAGCTGATCTATGCCGACGACGGCGAGGTGCCGGCGGGGATGGAGAGCTACGAGGACGTGGTCGCAGGCAGCGCGCCGGTTGCCGACGCCATGCGCAAGGGCGACGATCTCGCCGGCATCTTCTACACCGGCGGCACCACCGGGCGTTCCAAGGGCGTGATGCTCAGCCACCGGAATCTGATGGCCAACGCGCTCAATGCCCTCGGTGAGGGATTGTTTCCCGGGAGTGCGACCTATCTGCACGCGGCGCCGATGTTTCACCTCGCCAACGGGGCGGCGATGTATTCCCTGCTGCTCTCCGGCGGCTCCAACGTGATCGTTCAGGGCTTCACGCCCGAAGGCGTGATGGCTGCGATGCAGAACGAGCGCGTCACCGACGTGCTGCTGGTGCCGACGATGATCCAGATGCTGGTCGATCACCCCGCGATCGCAAACTACGACCTGTCGTCGCTGGAGCATATCATCTATGGGGCGTCGCCGATCAGCGAGGCCGTGCTCGACCGCGCCGCGCGCGCACTGCCGCATGTGCGCTTCACGCAGGCCTATGGCATGACCGAATTGTCGCCGATCGCGACGCTGCTGCACCCCGACGAGCACGTCGGCGAAGGGCGCAGGAAGGGCCGTCACCGCGGCGCAGGCCGTGCCACGCTGGGATGTGAGGTCCGGATCGTCGACGAGAACGATCAGCCGGCGCCGGCAGGAAGCGTCGGCGAGATCGTGGTGCGCGGCGACACCGTGATGATGGGCTATTGGGAACGGCCGGAAGAGACCGCGCGCGCCGTCGTCGATGGCTGGATGCACACCGGCGATGGCGGCTACATGGACGAGGACGGGTTCATCTACGTCGTCGACCGCGTCAAGGACATGATCATCTCGGGCGGCGAGAATGTCTACTCGGTCGAGGTCGAAAACGCGCTGGCACAGCATTCGTCCGTGCTGCAATGCGCCGTCATCGGGATTCCCAATGAACAATGGGGCGAGCAGGTCCATGCCGTGGTGGTGCGGCGCAGTGGCAGCGAGGTCTCGGCCGGCGAGCTGATCGAGTTCACGAAGACGTTGATCGCGGGCTACAAATGTCCGCGCAGCATCGATATCACCGAGACGCCGCTGCCGCTGTCCGGCGCCGGCAAGGTGCTGAAGCGCGAGCTGCGCAGGCCGTTCTGGGAGGGCCGGGACCGGCGGGTGAGCTGACTCTTCCGTCCGCGGTCCGGCGTGCAGGCCTCGGGGCAGGCGCCCGAAGTTTCGTGTTTCCAGATCGCGGTCGCGCAGCTACCAATGACGGGATTCATCGGGGACATCGGGTCTTGATCGAGACGCGTGAGCTGAAACTCGATATCGAAGCTGCAGACCCGGTCTCGGCACTGCTGCAGCTGCCGGCGAATGCGCGCGCTTGTTACGTTCTTGCGCATGGCGCCGGCGCCGATATGCGGCATGCGTTCATGGAGAAAGTCGCGGTGGGCCTTGCCGAGCGCGGCATCGCGACGCTCCGTTTCAATTTCCCCTATATGGAGAAGAAGCAGGGGCGCCCCGACCGGCCGGCCGTCGCGCACGCCGCCGTCCGCGCGGCGGTCGCGGAGGCGGCGCGGCTTTGTCCCGGGTTGAAGCTCGTCGCCGGCGGAAAATCGTTCGGCGGGCGCATGACCTCGCAGGCGCAATCGAAGGAGCCGCTGCCCGATGTGAGGGGGCTCGCCTTCCTGGGCTTTCCCCTGCATGCCGACAAGAAGCCGTCATCCGAGCGAGCCGAGCATCTCGCCAGCATCGCAATCCCTATGCTGTTCCTGCAAGGCACGCGCGACGGGCTTGCCGACCTCGGCTACCTCAAGCCGGTCGTCCAGAAGCTCGGCGCGAAGGCGACGCTGCACGAGATCGAAGGCGGCGATCACTCCTTCGCGGTGCTGAAAAAGTCCGGCCGCAGCAACGAAGAGGCGCTCACAGAGGTGCTCGACACGCTCGCGGCCTGGATCGACGATCTCGCCTGACGGCTCAGGCGGAATAGAGCCCCTTGTCTCGCGCCTTCTGAATCGCGAGCGCCGCGATCAGGTCGAGCGTCGGTGTCGACAGGCCCGCGGTGCGCGCGAAGGCGGCGGGCGCCTTCACCAGCACGTCGATCTCCATGGTGCGGCCAAGCTCGTAATCCTGCAGCAGCGAGGGTTTGTGGTTGGGGGCGGGGCCGCTGCGCGTCACGCGCTTGACCTCGGGGATGAAGTGCTGCGCGATGTCGTTGGCCTCGTTCAACATGCGCGGAATGACGTCTGCAAAGGCAGGGTCGTCGCGCACGCCGCGCGCGGTCTGGCCGGTGAGCAGGCACAGCACCGACAGCGACATGTTGATCAACAGCTTCGACCAGATCGCCTCGCGGATCTCGGCGACCGGCGGCGATTCCAGTCGCGCGTCGTTGAAGACGTTGCGCAGCTTGGTGATCCGTTTGCAATTGCGATCGTCGCATTCCCCGATCAGCAGGCGGTTGCGGTCCGGGGTGAGATTCTGCACCACGCCGGGCGCGGTCACCTCGTTGGAGGAGAAGACGACGCCGCCGATGATCCGCTCTTTCGGGATGCAGGCGCGCAAGCGTCCGCCGGGGTCGAGGAAGGACATGTCCGGCGGTGTCGGGTGCCGCGGCGGCAGGCCGATCCCGTACCACCAGGGAATACCGTTCTGGGCAAAGACGATGGCGGTGTCGTCCTGAAGCAGCGGCTTGAGGCTGGCGACCAGTCCCGTCAGCGCGGTCGCCTTCAGCGTGGAGATCACGACGTCCTGCGGACCGAGCTGGGCCGGATCGCCCGAGGCGTTCACCTTGGCGGAGACCTCGGAATCGCCGACGCGCAGTTTGAGGCCATTGGCCCGGACCGCCTCCAGATGCGCCCCCCGCATCACGCATGAAACATCATGACCGGCGCGCGCCAGCCGGACCGCGATGTGGCTGCCGACGGCGCCCGCGCCGAAAATGCAGATGCGCATGATGATTCCCTGGTCCCAAACTGTCGCCCGGCGCCACCATGACACAAGCCGCCATGCGATGGGCGCGACCGCCCCACGCTGGAAAGATATGGATCGGGATGCGTTGCCTCGGCCATAGTGCAGGGCAAACAATGACCGGAGGGATCGCCGATGACTGCCAGCCCCGTGCTGTGGACCCTTGACGAGCGAGGGGTTGCGACCGTCACGTTGAACCGGCCGGAGGTCAACAACGCCTATGACGGTGCGCTGATCGCGGGCGTGCTCGCGGCGATGGACGATCTCGGCAAGAAGCCCAACTTGCGCGTCGTCGTGCTCAGGGGAAACGGCAAGCATTTCCAGGCCGGCGCCGACCTCAAATGGATCAACGGCGTGCGGCCGCAATCGGCCGAGGCCAACGAGGCGGCCTCGCGCGCGACCTTCGAGGCCGTGCAACGGCTCAACACACTGCCGATTCCGACGGTCGCGCTGGTGCAGGGCGGCTGCTTCGGCGGCGGCACCGGCGTGATCGCAGGCTGCGACGTCGTGATCGCCGCGGACAATGCCCTGTTCTCGATCACCGAGGTGCGCTGGGGCCTGACGGCGGCGATCATCATCCCGCAGCTTTGCGATGCCATCGGCGTGCGCCAGGTCCGCCGCTACGCACTGACCGGCGAGCGCTTCGGTGCCGAGGACGCCCGCCGCATCGGTCTGGTCCACGAGGTGGTGCCGCTCGCCGATCTCGAAGTCGCCGGTGCCAAGGTGGTCGAGCAGCTGCTCGCCAACGGGCCGGAGGCGATGGCCGAGACCAAGAAGCTGGCGCTGGAGAGCTCGTTCGGCGGCATGGCGGTGGACGATGCGGCGTATGCGCGGCTCGTCCACCTGCATTCGCTCAAGCGCCAGAGCGCGGAAGCTGCGGAAGGGCTGGCCTCGTTTGCGGAGAAGCGGGCGGGGAATTGGGGCGGCGGGAAAGGCTGAACGTCAGCAGCCGCGGCAGATGTTGTTGATGCTGCGATAGACGGCATCGTCATCCTGTCGCATCTGGCGCAGCGTGTCGCGTGATTGGCCGTCATTGGCAGGTGCAACGGGCTTGCGCTTCGCGGCGAGCTCGTCCTCCTGCCGCTTGTAGCAGGCTTCGCGCTCGGGCTTGGCCTGGATGAAGCGGCAGCTTTGCTCCACGGCTGCGGCGGAAGAGGTTGAGATCGCGACGGCGACCAGGGCGGGCAGGGCGAATTTCAGGACTGTCGAATTCATGGCGGTCCTTCTCTCAGGTCCGTTGACCGAGGGCAACTGCCAACTTGACGGCGTGTAGTCCGGATGATCGAACCGATATCCGGGAATGCCGCGAGAAGTCCCGCATGTCGCTTCGCTCATGCGGGCTACCGCCACCGGGCCTACAGCGACGGCGCGAGTGACGCTTTCAGCAGGGTGAGCAGCGCCTGCACCGCGGCGGCGTTGCGCCGCCGCTCGGGGATCGCGGCCTTCACCCACAATTCCGGAATCGGAAAGTCGCGCAGCACCGGCTTGAGCGTGCCGTCGCGCAAGGCGTCGGCCACGAGATAATGCGACAGCAGTGCGATGCCGTTGCCGGCGATGGCGCTGCTCGCCAGCACATGGCCCTCGTTGGAGGAGAGCAGCGGGCTGACCTGGATGCTGATGCGGCCCCGCGGTCCGTCGAAGATCCATTCCGGGCCGGTCGGCAGAAAGCTGAGGCAGCGATGCTCGACGAGGTCGCGCGGGTGCTTTGGCGTGCCGTGCCTCTTCAAATAAGCGGGCGAGGCGCAGAGCAGCCGCTTCAGCGCGCAGAGCGGCTCGTCGATCACGCCGCCGAACGAATGCGGAAAGGCGCCGATCGCGATGTCGAATCCTTCGGTGACGGGATCGACCGGGCGATCGATCAGCACGATGTCGAGCTTCAGCTTCGGGTTCTGGGTCTGGAACGCGCTGAAAGCGTCCGCGAGCCGAGCCACGGTCAGCGAGGTCGGCGCCTTGATGCGTAGGTGATCGACGAGATCGTGGCCCTTCTCGCCCATGCGCGAGAGCAGGTCGGTGGCATCGGTCACCACGCCTCGTGCGCGATGCACATAGCGCTGTCCGGCCTCGGTCAGCCGCAACTGCCGGGTCGAGCGATGAAACAGCGGTGTGCCGATGCGCGTCTCCAGCTGTGTGACGCGCTTGGCGACGACCGAAGTCGAAACGTTGAGCTTTCGCGCAGCGGCGGAGAAGCCGGCCGCATCCGCGGTGGCAAGGAAGGCCTGGAGGTTCACGAGAATATCCATCTCGACCTTTCTCGATTCGCGAAAACTGATCGCGTATTTTGGTGGATTGTACCGTCTCTTGCGTTAATTCATAGTCGAACCCAAGCAAGAGATTTTGGGAAGGAACGCGCCATGCGGGCCACGATGATCGAAGAACCGGCACGACAGGTACCGCTCTATGGCGAATATGAAGTCGTCGTGCTCGGCGGCGGCCCGGCCGGCATCGTCGCCGCGGCCTCAGCCGCGCGCGCAGAGCGAAAGACGCTTCTGATCGAGCGCTACGGGTTCCTCGGCGGCATGGGCACCGCTGCCGGTGTCACCAATTTTTGCGGCCTGCATGGCAATGTCTACGGCCAGGCCCATCGCCTCGTGCAGGGCATGGCGTCCGAGCTGCTGGCGCGGATCGATCGGCTCAATGGCCTGAACACGCCGCATCTGATCCTCGGCAAGGTCTTTGCCCAGGCCTATGACACCGCGGCCTACAAGATCGCGGCGGACCAACTGCTGGCGAGCCACAAGGTGCACATCCTCTTCCACGCGCTCGGCGCCGGCGTGGTGATGGGCGACAACAGCCGCATCGACGCGCTGATGGTCGAGACCAAGGCCGGACGGCGGGCGGTGCGATCAGAGATCTTCATCGATTGCTCCGGCGACGGCGACCTCGCCGTCTGGGCCGGTGCGCCATTCGACATCGGCGATGCGCACGGCCATCCGATGTATCCCTCGATGATGCTCCGTCTCAACGGCATCGATCCTGACAAGGCGGGCGCTGCCTGGCGCACCATTCCGCATTTGATGGAAAAGGCGCTTGCCGCCGGCACCCACACATTCCCGCGCAAGAGCGCCATCGTACGGCCGCAGAAATCCGGCATCGAGTGGCGTGTGAACTTCACGCAAGTGGCGCGCGAGGATGGCCACGCCATCAACGGCGTCGAGCCCGACGATCTCACCCGCGGCGAGATCGAGGGCCGCAAACAGGCGCTCGCCGCGTTCGAATTCCTGCGCACCGTGCCCGGCTTCGAAAAGTCCTACATCGTCGACCTGCCGCCACAACTCGGCATCCGCGAGACCCGGCGTATCAAGGGCGGCTATCAGCTCAGCGGCGAGGACGTGCTCGGCTGCGCCTCCTTCGAGGACTCGATTGGCGTCAATGGCTGGCCGATCGAGGCTCACGTTCCCGGCGACGTCGTCTTCACTTTTCCACCGATCCCGGAGTCCCGCGGCTACAACGAGCTGCCGTATCGGATGCTGGTGCCCGAAGGTGTCGACAATCTGCTGGTCGCCGGCCGTTGCGCCTCGATGACCCACGAGGGCCAGTCCGCGGCGCGGGTCTCGGGGGCCTGTTTTGCGATGGGCGAGGCGGCCGGTTCCGCCGCTGCATTGGCACTCTCCGGAAACCGGATTCCACGCGACATCCCCATTGAAAAGTTGCAGGAAACATTGAAACAACAGGGCGCCTTCATCGGACGGGACCAGCCGGTGCCCGAGGGCCTGTAACGGACTGCAAGATAAACGGCGGCGGAGGAAGCAGGATGATCGGAATTGCGCGGCTCGCGGCAGCCAGTCTTTTGGCGATCATGGCGATGGGTACAGTCCATGCCGAGGATGCGCTGAAGGCCAGGATCGGCGTGCTCCGTCTGTCCTCTTCCGCGCCGGTCTTCATCGCGCAGGACAAGGGCTATTTTCGCGAGGCCGGCCTCGAGGTCGAGCTGAAATTCTTCGACGCGGCACAGCCGATCGCGGTCGCCACCACGTCGGGCGACGTCGATTTCGGCATCACCGCCTTCACCGCCGGTCTCTACAATCTCGCCGGCAAGGGCGTGCTGAAGGTGATCGGCGGCATGAGCCGCGAGAAGGCCGGCTATCCCCTGATCGGCTATTTCGCCAGCAACAACGCCTACGCGGCTGGATTGAAGACGCCGAAGGACCTCGCGGGCAAACGCGTGGCGATGACGCAGGTCGGCTCCTCCTTCCACTATTCGCTCGGCCTGCTCGCCGACAAATACGGCTTCAAGCTCGCGGACGTGAAGATCGTGCCGCTGCAATCGTTGTCCAATGCCGCCGCCGCGCTGAAGGGCGAGACCGTCGATGCGGCGCTGCTGCCGATCTCGACGGCGCGAAAGCTCACGGACGAAGGCGGAGCGAAATTCCTGGGCTGGGTCGGCGACGAAACGCCGTGGCAACTGGGTGCGGTGTTCGCCTCGCCGAAGATGCTGACCAACAAGGCGCTGGTGACGAAGCTGCTTGGCGCCTTGGCGAAGGCGGACCGCGAATATCACGACGTCATCCTCGCCGCGATGAAGGGCGGTGTTGCGCCGATCAACGACCAGACAAAGCCGCTGCTGGAGATCATCGCAAAGTACACCAACCTCCCGGTCGAGCAGGTGGTCGGCAATTGCGCCTATATCGATCCCGACGGCAAGCTCGACGTGAAGAACGTCGACAACCAGATCAAATGGCTGCAGGAGCAGGGCTTCGTCGACAAGGGCTTTGACGCGAACGCGATCATCGCCAAGGACTATGTGAAGGCGGATTGAAAGCGGGACGCAACTTATGGACCTGATCGCCAACCGCATCACTCATCGCTTCGGCGATCTCGCCGTGCTCGACGACGTCTCCTTCACGGTCGGCGCTGGCGAGGTGGTGGCGATTGTCGGGCCCTCCGGTTGCGGAAAGAGCACGCTGCTGTCGATCCTCGGTGGCCTGCTGCAACCGACATCGGGCGCGCCGGAGCTGCGCGGCGCACCGCCGGCGGGCAGCCTCAATCCGCTCACCTTCGTGTTCCAGGATTTCGCGCTGCTGCCCTGGGCGAGCGTCGAGGACAACGTCGAATTCCCGTTGCTGCACACTCAGCTCTCGGCCCCACAGCGCCGCGCGCTTGTCGACGATGCGTTGCGTCGCACGGGCCTGACCGATTTCCGCAACACCTATCCCAAGCAACTCTCCGGCGGCATGCGCCAGCGCGTCGGCATCTCGCGCGCGCTCGCGGTGAAGCCCGCCATTCTGCTGATGGACGAGCCGCTGTCGGCGCTGGATTCGCAGACCCGCGAGCTCTTGGTGGAGGATTTCGTCCGCCTGCTCGCCGACGGCGGCATGGGCGCGGTCTATGTCACCCATAATCTCGAAGAGGCGGCGCGGCTGGCCGACCGCATTGTGGTGCTGTCGCGGCGGCCGGGGCGCATTCGCGAGGTCGTGACCGTGCCGATGACGCGCAGCGAGCGCGGCGAAGCTGCGGCGCGCGAAAAATTGCTGGCGCTGCAGAACCAGATCTGGTCGCTGATCCGCAACGAGGCCATTGATGCAGAGCGCGAGGTCCAGCATGCTTGATCGCGCGGCGACTGACATTGCGAAGGACGGAGCGACGCGGCGCGTGCGGTTTCGCGGCGCCGGCTTTGTTCCCGCCAGCAGCCGTTTCGGCGGCTGGATCGCGCTCGCTCTGGTCATCGCGATCTGGCAGGCGGCGGGCAGCACCGGCCTCGTCAATGCGCTATTTCTGCCGACGCCCGCTGCAATCGTGCGCGCGATCTATCAGCTCGCGGTCTCCGGCGCGCTCTGGCAGCATCTCTCGGCGTCGCTGCTGCGCATCGGCGTCGGCTGGCTGCTCGGCACCGCGGCCGGCGTGGTGGTCGGCTTTGCCATCGGCCTCTCCCGACTGGCGCGCAGCGTCGGCATCACCTTCATCTCGGCGCTGTTCCCGATTCCGAAGATCGCGCTGCTGCCGCTCCTGATCCTCTGGCTCGGCATCGGCGAAGAGCCGAAGATCGCGACCATCGCGCTGGGGGTGTTCTTCTCGACCGCGATCTCGGTCTATAGCGGCGTCGACGCCGTGCCGCGCAATTTGATCCGCATGGCGCAGAGCTTCAACGTTCCCTTCGCCACCATCGTGCGCAAGGTGATCTGGCCCGGCGCGCTGCCCGCGATCCTCGCCGGCTTCCGCATCACCGCCTCGGTGGCGCTGCTGCTCGTCGTCAGCGCCGAGATGATCGGCGCGCAGTACGGCATCGGCGCCTTCGTGTTGCAGGCCGGCAATCTGATGCAGACGGATCAACTGCTCGCGGGCGTAGTGATCCTGTCGGTGTTCGGGCTGGCGGTGGGGAAAGTGATCAATCTGCTGGAGACGCGGTTGCTGCACTGGCGGTAGCGGCAATCACTGGCCCCGTAGGGTGGGTTAGCGAAGCGTAACCCACCACTTCTAACTCCGCAGAAAGCAGAGCGGTGGATTACGCCTTCGGCTAACTAATCCACCCCTACGAAACCCTCACGCATTGCCGCGATCTTCCCTGAACAAATCCAGCTTCTGCTGCACGGGCCGATCCGAGAAGCTGAACAGCACGGCGTCCTCATCCGCCTCGTGCGTGACCCAGTGCCAGCTCGGCACCACGAACAGATCGCGGGGACCCCATTCGAAGACCGCATCGCCGATGCGGCTGCGGCCCTTGCCCTCGATCGGGCAGAACACGGTCGCGTCAGTTGACCGATAGCGCGCGGTCTTGAAACCCTTGGGCAGCAGCTGGATGAAGGTGCCGATGGTCGGCATCGCGAAATCGCCGGTCTCGGGGTTGCTGAACTTCAGCTTCAGCCCGTGGCAGGCGTCCCACTCCTGGCTCGTGCGCGCCTTCTCCAGGGCTTCGCGGGTGTAGGCATAGGGATAGCTGAAGATCGGCGAGGTCTTCGAGTTGCGCTTGACGTCGACCGGCAGCAGATTGTGGCCGTAGCGCGCAAAGCTGTCGCCGGCGGGCTTCGTGATCTTCTGCTGATCTTCCTTCGAGCCTTCCGCAAAGGAGCAATCGAAGAACTGCACCAGGGGAATATCCAGGCCGTCGAGCCAGAACATCGGCTGATCGGTCTCGTTTGAATGATCGTGCCAGGTCATCGACGGCGTGATGATGAAGTCGCCCGGCTCCATCGCGGTGCGCTCGCCATCAACCGCGGTATGGGCACCCTTGCCTTCGAGCACGAAGCGCAGCGCGGACTGGCTGTGCCGGTGTGCCGGCGCGACGTCGCCGGGCACCACCATCTGCACGCCGGCATAGAGCGAGGTCGTGATCTTGGACTGGCCGCGCAGACCGGGATTCTCCAGCACCAGCACGCGCCGCTCGGCTTCCTTGGCGGTGATCAGTTTACCGGCCTCCGTCATGTAGTCGCGGATGACGTCAAATTTCCAGAGGTGCGGCCGGCAGGCGCTCTTCGGCTCCGGCGTGATCAGATCGCTCATCACCGTCCACAGCGCGGTGAGGTTTTCGCCATCGATCTTCTTGTAGAAGGCCTCGCGTTCCGGCGTCTTGGTCACGGCTTCCATGGCGGCGCTCCCGTTCGTTTTGTTGATTGACAGTATACTGACGGTCTAGGTAGCGTCAATGCGACGAACAAGAACGTAAGGGAGGTTTCGATGAAGCTGCACGGCTATTTCCGCTCCAGCGCCGCCTATCGGGTGCGGATCGCGCTGAACCTGAAGGGCCTCGGGGCCGAGCACCTGCCGCACCATTTGCGCAAGGGCGAGCAATGCGCGCCCGCTTATCTCGCGATCAATCCGCAAGGGCTGGTCCCGACGCTGGAGAACGATGGCGGCGCGGTGCTGACGCAATCGGTCGCGATCATCGAATGGCTCGACGAGACCCATCCCAATCCGCCGCTGCTGCCGAAGGATCCGCTGCGCCGCGCCAAGGTGAGGGCGTTTGCGCTGGCGATCGCCTGCGACACCCATCCGGTGCAGAACCTGAAAGTGCTGGCGCGGCTGCGCGAGCTCGGGCTGGCTGAAGAGAAGGTCCAGGACTGGGCGGCGTGGGTCAACCGCGAGGGACTGTCGGCCTGCGAGACGCTGATCCGGGACGAGCCCGGGCCGTTCTGCTTCGGCGATGCGCCGACGCTCGCCGATCTCTGCCTGGTGCCGCAGCTCGCCAATGCCCGCCGTTTCGGCGTCGATGTCTCGGCCTATCCTCGCCTGCTCGCGGCGGAAGCTGCCGCAAAGGCGCTCGCCGCGTTTGCTAATGCCGCACCGGAGAAGCAGCCCGATGCCGAGTAAGGCTTCTCCTCCCATCACGATCGATGCGGTCTATGCCGCGCCGGGCTATCTGTTCCGGCGCATGCAGCAGATCGCTGTCTCGATCTTCATGGAGGAGTGCAAGGCGTTCGATCTGACCCCGGTGCAATATGCGGCGCTGATCGCGATCCACACCCATCCCGGCATCGATGCCACGCGGCTGTCGGCGGTGATCGCCTTCGACCGCTCCACGCTCGGCAGCGTGATCGAACGTCTCCAGGCTAAGGACTATGTCGAACGCAAGCCGGCCCCCGAGGACAAGCGGATCAAGCTGCTCCATCTGACCAGATCGGGCGCCGC
The DNA here is from genome assembly GCF_002266465.3 of Bradyrhizobium symbiodeficiens. Taxonomy (NCBI): domain Bacteria; kingdom Pseudomonadati; phylum Pseudomonadota; class Alphaproteobacteria; order Hyphomicrobiales; family Nitrobacteraceae; genus Bradyrhizobium; species Bradyrhizobium symbiodeficiens. The sequence goes on from NZ_CP029427.2 coordinate 715,317, forward strand.
GATTCTGCGCGAGATCATCCCCGCGGTCGAACGCGCCCAGGCGCGCATGCTGGAGCCGCTCAAGCCGGCCGATCGCAAGACGCTGATGGGGCTTATGGTGCAACTCGTCGATCTCAACAACGAGGCGTCGCGCGTGCCGCTGCGGGCGGAGGACGCGCTGGAGCATCTGGGGAAGGCGGGGTGAGGGAAGTGAGGAAGGCGCCGCTGTTGCAAGAATAGAGGTGTCATTCCCCGCGGAGGCGGGGAATCCAGTACGCTGCGGCCTATCAGTTCAATCACAACTGTCTCGGAGTACTGGATCGCCCGCCTTCGCGGGCGAGGACCGCGGTTGTGTGGCGGCGTGAGCTGCGCTACTCGCCGCGGCCGCCCTCACATCCGCAGCAACGCCTGCCGGTCGATCTTCCCCGTGCCCGTCTTCGGCAGCTCGTCGGTGAAGATCACCTCGCGCGGATATTTGTAAGGAAGCAGCTTGCCCTTGACGTAATCCTGCAGCCGCCGCGTCGCTTCACTCCGGTCGGCGGTGCGATTGTTCATCACCACCACCGCCTTCAGCGTCATGCGCCGGTCCGGCAGCTCGGCGGCGAACACCGCGCATTCGCGGATGTCGGGATGATCAGCGAGGCACAGCTCGACTTCCAGCGGGTAGACCCACTGTCCGGAAATCTTGATGAGATCGTCGGCGCGGCCGCGGAAGAAGTGGAAGCCATCGGCATCGCGGATGAAGCGGTCGCCGGTGTAGATCCAGCCGCCCTGCCGAATCGTCTCTGCGGATTTGTCCGGCCTGTTCCAGTAGAGCGGCGTGTTGGAATCGCCGCGCACCCACAAGATGCCTTCCTCGTTGTCGCCGACGTCGCGTCCATCTTTGTCGCGCAGCGCCACCTCATAGCCGGGCACGCGCAGGCCGGCGGCGCCGAGCTTCTTCTGCTCGGGGCGGTTGGAGAGATAGATGTGCAGCACCTCGGTCGAGCCGAGGCCCTCGATGATCTCCAGGCCCGTGATCGCCTTCCAGCCGTTGAAGACCTCCGCCGACAGCACCTCCGCCGCCGAAAGCGACATGCGCAGCGACGAGAAATTGGTCTTGTCCGCGCCTTCGGCCTTGGTGAGGGACGTGTAGAGCGTCGGCAGGCCGAAGAAGACCGTCGGCTTGTACTGTTCGATCGCTGCAAAGATCGACGCGGGCTTCGGCTGGCCCGGCAGCAGCAGCGTTGCGGCGCCCGCAGAGAAAGGGAAGGTGACGGAGTTGCCGAAGCCATAGGCGAAGAAGATCTTCGGCACCGAGAAGCAGATGTCATCGGGCGTCAGCTTCAGCACGTTCTGCGCAAAGGCGAGCTCGCTATAGGCCATGTCGTGCTGGAGATGCACGATGCCCTTGGGCCGGCCGGTCGAGCCGGACGAGTACATCCAGAACGCCATCTCGTTGCGATGGGTGTCCGCTTCCTCCAGATCGGCCGGGAATTGCTCGAGCCAGTCCGCCGCCGCAAGCGCGCTCGGCGCGGCGTGATTGCCCGCCTTGCCGTTGACGACGATCAGCGTGCGCAGGCGCGTGTCCTTGCAAGCCTCTGCATTGAAGTGGCCACAGAACTCGGCCTCCGCCACCGCAACACTGGCTCCGGAATCGGCGAGGTAGAATTGCAATAGGTCCGGCGGCGTCAGTGTGTTGATCAGGAGCGGCACGAAGCCGGCCCGCACCGCGCCGAAGAACGCGGCCGGGTAGGCCGGCGTGTCGTCGAGAAACAGCAGCACGCGGTCGCCGCGTTGCAGGCCGAGCGATGCAAAGCCGTTGCCCCAGCGGCAAGCCTCGTCGCAGAGCTCGGCATAGGTCCGCGCGCCTGCCGCACCAATGAGCGCGACCCTTTCGCCACGGCCCTTGGCGAGATTGTCGAACAGCACGCGGCTGGCGTTGTAAAGTTCCGGAACGGCAAAGCCGATCTCGCGCGCGCCCTCGCTGTCGGCGGGCACCTGGTCGAAAATCTCGTTGCTCATGCCTCGTCCCCGCCGTTCCTGGCGGCCTCGTAACGCGCCATGAAGGCTGGCGACATGTGGCGCAGGCGTGCATCGTCGATGCGGCCGGAGCGGGTGATGTAGCTATAGGCGAAGTCCATCAGGCCCTGCTGCATGTGCTGGGCAAATTGCTCGTACCAGAAGGCGCTGGTGCGCGCGGCGTTGACGAGCTTCTGCACCACGGGCTTGCGCGCGGCCTGGTAGCGATGCAGTGCGGTCGCAAGATGCGCATCCGATTCCAGCGCCTTGACCAGCGCGATGGCATCTTCGATCGCGAGCCGCGTGCCCGAGCCGATCGAGAAATGCGCGGAATGCAGGGCATCGCCGATCAGCACCATGTTCTTGAACGACCAATGCTCGTTCCAGACCCAGGGGAAGTTGCGCCAGACCGATTTGTTGGAGACGAGGCAATGGCCGCCGAGCGTGTCCGCGAACACCTCTTCGCAGACGCCCTTGGACTGCTCGACGTCCTTGTAGGCGAAACCATAGGCCTGCCAGGTCGCGTGGTCGCATTCGACCAGGAAGGTGCTCATGGCCGGCGAGTAGCGGTAGTGATGGGCGTTGAAGGCGCCGCGATCGGTCTTCACGAAGGTCTGCGACAGCGTGTCGAACCGCTTCGAGGTGCCGTACCAGACGAACTTGTTGGAGGAGTAGGACAGCGAGGTGCCGAAATCACCTTCGAAGGTGCGGCGGACCAGCGAGTTCAGCCCGTCCGCGGCAACGATCAGATCATATCCGTTGAGCTGGTCGACGGCCTGAATCTGCGTATCGAAGCGCGGCGTGACGCCGACGTCGATCGCGTGCTGCTGCAGGAACCGCAGCAGCTCGAGCCGCCCGATCGAGGAGAAGCCGACCCCGTCGATGGCGACGCTGTCGCCGCCGAGGTTCAGCGTGATGTTCTCCCAGCTCTCCATGTGCGGCGCGATCGCGTCGACCGTCTCGGGGTCGTCGGCGCGCAGGAATTCCAGCGCCTGGTCGGAGAACACGACGCCAAAGCCCCAGGTCGCGTCGGCCGGGTTCTGTTCGAACAGGTCGACCTGATCCTCGGGATGACGCTTCTTCCAGAGATAGGCGAAGTAGAGCCCACCGGGCCCCCCGCCAATCACGGCGATCCGCAAATTCTGCCTCCCTAATTGACAGTATACTTACTATCTAGGGGTAGACTAATGTGCTCCAGCGGCCCGCGCCAGCGGAATTATCGGCCGAGCGCAGGCGCGCCGGGCGCATCTTTGGACACACTTTTTGCGCGTGTCCCGAAACCGTCAGGTCCGAAGCATAGCCAAACCGCGCCGGGTTGGCCATCGTACCGTCAGACGCAGCGCTTTACGTAGACCCCGTTCACCAGGACCCTGGTGCAGCGGACCACCGGAACCGGCTTGCGGACCACGACGGCCGCGTTCGGTCCGGCACAGCCGGCGCGATAGACCCCGCGAGCGCACACCACCGCATTGGCGTCGGTGGCCTCGAACGTCATGGTTGCGGCGAAGGCGAAGAGTGCAGAAGCAACCAGCAGCAATGAACGCATGTTGTCCTCCCGGTCTTGTCGTCGATGAAATCGGATATCTGCAAAGGATTTGTCGTTGCAGGCGTGCGGAAATTCATGCGCACGCCGTTCGTCATTGTTGCGCGCCTTGGCGCGTGCGCTGCCTTATCTCGCCGCGAAGGGCGCGAGCACGTCCCTGCAGGCCGGCGACAGCGATGCCGCCCTGTTGGAAAGGCACTGTATGATGCGGCCGCCGCCTGGCGCCACGCCGGCGCAGACCGTGCGGATATCGGCGCCGCAGGCGGAGCGGGCGATGAACAGCTCCTCGCGCGGCAGTAGCGGGCGCAGGACGATCACGGTTGGCGCGGCCGCCGGTGCAGCTGCCGCCGCAGGCGCCGCGCCCGCGGGTACTGCCGTTGCCGCCGCGCTACCGCCGGCTGCGGCGCTGACGGCCTTCTCGCAGGCCGGTGACACCCTGGCCTTGTTCTTCTCCAGGCATTCGAGCGCCGCCGCGCCGCCCGGCGGCACGCTGGCGCACACCTTGGGATAATCGGTGCGGCACGCACTCTTGACCGCTGCGATCTCCGCGCTGCTCGGTTGCTTCGCCGCAGCCGCCTTCGGCGCCGGCGCGGCGGCGGGCTTTGCTGCGGGGGCGGAGTCAGCCTTCGGTGCGGCAGGCGCCGCCTCGGCTTTGGGTGTCGCTTCCTTGGGCGCAGCCTCGGTCTTCGGCGCCGCCGGAGCGGCCTCTGTCTTTGGAGGCGCAGCAGGCTCGACCGCGCTAACCGCGGTCTGGCATCCGCCCGACAGGCTCGACATGTTCTTCTTCAGGCATTGATATGCTTCCACGCCGCCGGGCGTCACGCTCGCGCAATGGGCCATGAAGTCCGAGCGGCATGCGGAGCGGATAGCGCTCTTCTGGGCGTCGGTCGGCGCTTGTGCGAACGTGCCTGTTGCAGTTGCGAAGAGCGTTGCCGCCAGCACCGCCGTGCGCGTTGACGCATGTTTCAACGTGTTGAACATTTGAATGAATTCCTGCCCTGTCGGTAACGCCGAAGCTTATCAAAAATGATGCAAAAAATCGTGGCGCGTGAAGCGGCATCTTTGGCCGCTTCTGCTTCTGCCGCAAGTCGATATTGCGGGCGCGATTGCGACGTAAATACGTCGTCAGAGCCTGACCATCCGTTTGCCGCGGTTCTCGCCCGCAAGCAATCCGATCAGCGCCTTCGGCGTGTTCTCAAGGCCGTCGATGATGTCTTCCTGTACCTTCAGTCTGCCGGATTTGACCCAGCCCTGCAGCTCGGCGAGCGCGCGCTGGCTCTCCTTCATGTAGTCCATCACGATGAAGCCCTGCATGACGAGCCGCTTCACCACGATCAGGCCCGGCACGCCGCGCGGTCCGTGAGCGGCAGGCACGCCGTCATATTGCGAGATCGCGCCGCAGCAGGCGATGCGGCCGTAATTGTTCATCTGCGGCAGGCAGGCTTCGAGAATGTCGCCGCCGACATTATCGAAATAGACGTCGATGCCTTTCGGCGCCGCCGCGCGCAGCGCCTTGAAGACCGCGCCGTCCTTGTAGTCGACGGCGGCATCGAAGCCGAGCTCGGAGGTCAGCCAGTTGCACTTGTCGGCGCCGCCGGCGATGCCGATCACGCGGCATCCCCTAATCTTGGCGATCTGCCCGACGATCGATCCGACCGAGCCCGCGGCCGCGGAGACCACGACGGTCTCGCCCTCCCGGGGGTTGCCGATCTCCAGCAGGCCGAAATAGGCGGTGAGGCCGGCGATGCCGAACACGCTGAGCAGATGCGTCATCGGCTCGAGCTTCGGCATCTTGGTGAGATGCTTTGCCGGCACCGTGGCAAACTCCTGCCAGCCGGTGTCGCCGAACACGATGTCGCCCGCCGCAAGCCCGTCGGCCTTCGAGCTGACGACCTCGGCAATGGCCCCGCCGGCCATCACGCTGTTCGCTTCGACGGCGGAGCGATAGGTGGCGCCGTGCATCCAGGCGCGGTTGGCGGCGTCGAGCGAAATGTATCGCACGCGGAGCAGGACTTCGCCGTCCTTCGGCTCCGGCACTGTGCTCTCCACCATCTTGAAATGTTCGGGGCCGAGCTTGCCGCTGGGTTTTTCGACCAGCAAAATCTGGCGATTGACGTTGCCGCTCATGGCGTTTCCCTCTTTGAATGTCTTGACGATTATTGAAGCAGCCGCCGCAAACAAAACGTGCAGGCCGCATGCGTTGTGCGCTGCATGAAGGCTAGAGCCCGGCGTTCCATTTCACAACGGGAACATCCGGCCAACGCGGTCACACGCAAAGCGTGTTGCGTCGTCGTGATAACTGCGACATCATGAAGCGCCGGTGTACGCAGGGGTAAACGATGTCGAACAGGTTTACGCAATACATTCTGGCGGCGATGGTGCTCGGCATCGTCATGGGGGCGGCGATCTACAACTTCCTGCCGGATACCCGCGGCGAGTGGGCGTCTGCCATCAACCTGATCGCCATGATGTTCCTGCGCCTGATCAAGATGATCATCGCGCCGCTGGTGTTCGCGACCCTGGTCGGCGGAATCGCCCATATGGGCTCGGGCTCCAAGCTCGGCCGCATCTTCGCCAAGACCATGGGCTGGTTCATCAGCGCCTCCTTCATCTCGCTGCTGCTGGGCCTCATCATGGTCAATCTGCTGCAGCCCGGCGCGAATTTCCCCGGCACGCTGCCTGCGGCGGGCCAATCGACCGGCCTGCCGGTCTCGGCCTTCTCGATCGAGAAATTCCTCACCCATCTGATCCCTACCTCGATCGCGGATGCGATGGCGCAGAACGAGATCCTGCAGATCGTGATCTTCGCGGTGTTCTTCTCGGTGGCGATGGGCTCGATGCCCGAGCGCTCCAAGCCGATCCTGGCGATGATCGACGACATCGGCCACATCATGCTGAAGGTGACGAGCTACGTGATGCTGTTCGCGCCGCTCGCGGTGTGGGCCGCCATCACCGCGACGGTGGCCAAGAACGGCCTCGCCGTGCTCTGGAAGCTCATCGTCTTCATGGGCGGCTTCTATCTCTCGCTGATGATCCTGTGGGCCATCCTGGTCATCGTCGGCTTCATCGTGATCGGGCCGCGCTACAGCCATCTTCTGAAGCTGGTCCGCGAGCCGCTGATGATCGCGTTCTCGACCGCAAGCTCGGAAGCCGCGTATCCGAAGACGCTGGAGGCGCTCAATCGATTCGGTGCCTCGTCGCGGATCTCGAGCTTCGTGCTGCCGCTGGGTTATTCCTTCAACCTCGACGGCACGATGATGTATTGCACGTTCGCGGCAGTCTTCATCGCCCAAAGCTACCACATCGACATGCCGCTCGGCACCCAGCTTGCGATGCTGGCGACCCTGATGATCACCTCGAAGGGCGTCGCCGGCGTGCCGCGCGCCTCCCTAGTCGTGATCGCCTCGACGCTGTCGCAATTCAACATTCCCGAGGCGGGCCTCTTGATGATCATGGGCATCGACACCTTCCTCGACATGGGCCGCAGCGCCACCAACGTGATCGGCAACACGCTGGCGACCTCGGTCGTGGCGAAATGGGAAGGCGAGCTCGGGCCCGAGCATGCGATGGGACCTGATGATGCCGTGCCTGATGACATGATTCCCGGCGAAGTGCCCGCGATGGCCGGCCATGGGTAGGAGCGAACCATGGGCCAGATATCGGCGAGGTCACTGACCTCAGGCGGCTTGCTACTTGCGGCATCGTTGCTCGCGACCTCCTTGTTCGCGACCTCGGCATTCGCGCAGACCGGCGGCGAAGGGCTCAGCCCGACGCTGGCGGCCGTCAAGAAAGCGCATACCGTGCGGCTCGGCTATCGCGAGAGCTCGCCGCCGTTCTCCTTCGTCGACCAGTCGGGCCGTCCGATCGGCTACAGCCTCGAGCTCTGCGAGGCGATCGTCGAGGAGATCGGCGTCGAGGTCGACGATCCCAATCTGAAAATCGATTACGTCAAGGTCACCTCGGACGACCGCATCGACGCCGTGCTGGCGAACAAGATCGACCTGGAATGCGGCTCGACCACCGCGAACGCGGAGCGCGGCAAGCGCGTCGCGTTCTCGCCGCTGATGTTCGTCGCCGGCACCAAGCTGATGGTGCCGAAAGCATCCAGCGTTCAGTCGCTGACCGATCTGAAGGGCAAGACCGTCGTGGTGACCAGGGGCACCACCAATGAGCAGGCGATCCAGGCGGCGGACAAGAAATTCTCGCTGGGCCTCACCATCGTCACCTCTCCCGACCACGAGCAATCCTACCAGATGCTCGTCGACGGCAAGGCCGATGGGTTCGCAACCGACGACATCCTGCTCTCCGGCCTGATCGCGCGCCACAAGGCGCAGGACAAGTTTCGCGTCACCGGCGATTATCTGTCCTACGACCCCTACGGCATCATGTTCAAGAAGGGCGAGCCGCAGCTCGCGGCCGTGGTCGATCGTGCCTTCCGCAAGCTCGGCTCCAACCGCGACCTCGTCCCGCTCTACAACAAATGGTTCACCGCACGGCTTCCGACCGGAGAACGTCTGAACGTGCCGATCTCGCTGCAGCTGGAAGAGGCGTTCAAGGCGATGGACGATTCAGCGAGCGCGAATAATTGAAGGGTGGGCTCGCTGCACCTTCTCCCCTTGTGGGCTCGCAAGGGGAGAAGGATTTGCACTGAGCGCTAGGCTTCAGCCTTTTCCAAACACCCGGTCCAGCGCCGCGTCATACGCCGCCTGCACCAGCTCGGGATGCAGCTTCCCCAGCGCCTCCATCATCACGCCGGAATTGATCTCGAGCGCGCGCCACTCGCCATCCACGCGCACCACGTCGATCGACGCAAAGGTGATGCCGACGGCGCGCGCGGCGTCGATCGCGAGCTTGACGCAGGCCGTTCGAACCTCGCCGTCCTCCAGCAACACCGGCTTTGCGCCGGCATCGAGATTATGTCGCCAATCCGTGCCGCGCTGCTTGCTGTAGACGACGAGGGGCCGCTCATCGAGTAGCACGACGCGCACCTCGTTCTCGATCGCGACGTAGGGCGAGATCACGAGCCCTGTGCTCATCGAAAACACCTCGCCGGCCGCGTGGTCGAGCTCCGTCTCCGTCGTCACCTTGAACACCGAGCGCCCCGACGTTCCCTCGTTCGGCTTGACCACCACGCCTTGCGGATGGTCGTGAAGCAGTTCGAGCATCGCCTGACGCCAGCCAGCGCCAACGACCTTCTCGCCCAGCTTCGGGTTGAGAAAGAGATGATGCGGAATGCTGGGCACGCCCGTAAGCGCCAGCGCTTCTGATGTCGCCGATTTGTCGTTGGCGAGGCGATGCGCGATGGAGCTGTTGAGGCCAATGTCGTAGCCGAAGGCGAAGCGCCGCTCATCGCCGCGGCGCATCGCGATCAGCCAGCCATCGGCGCGGACGTCGACCGCGATGCCATGCTCCGCGCCATAACGCCTGATCGCCTGGACGAAAATTCGCTCGCCGCTTGCCGCCATGTGCTTCTGTCGTGTTTCAGGCGTTCCTGGCGCCAAAAGCCGCAAAAATGCGGGGATCGGCGCCAAACCGAGGTGAAAGTCAGAGCTATTCTTAATGAAATTATCGCGAGCGCGATGGAAATTAAGTGCTGCATTCGAGCGCCGCAGGGAAAAGAAATTGCCCACCGCGCGCGCCCGGCAGCATATTCATTAACAATACGGACAATTCCGCCGCAAATGCCGATTTGACCGGCATCAATTGCATCCGGAACGAGGTTGATTATTGGTCTCAATGGCGTAGATCACACACGCGAAATCCTCCGCCATGGCAATGGTGTCCGCCCGGTTTCAGGGCCGGGCAACGCTTTTGCCCTAAAACCGCAATTATTCGGAATATCGAAAATCATGAGCGCGTTTTACCGAGAGAAGGTTCTTTCCGTCCAGCACTGGACCGACACGCTGTTCAGCTTCCGCGCCACGCGCGATTCCGGCTTCCGTTTCCAGAACGGCCAGTTCGCGATGATCGGCCTCGAGATCGACGGCCGTCCGCTGCTGCGCGCCTACAGCATGGCGAGCGCCAACCACGAGGAAGAGCTCGAGTTCTTCTCGATCAAGGTGCAGGACGGCCCGCTGACCTCGCGCCTGCAGAAGATCAAGGAAGGCGACACCATCCTGGTCGGCCGCAAGGCGACCGGCACGCTGATTACCGACAATCTGCTTCCTGGCAAGCGCCTGATGCTGCTCTCGACCGGGACGGGCCTCGCGCCGTTCGCGAGCCTGATCAAGGATCCCGAGGTCTATGACCAGTTCGAGTCCATCGTGCTTGTGCACGGCTGCCGCCAGGTCTCGGAGCTTGCCTATGGCGAGAAGCTGGTCGCCTCCTTGCGCGAAGACGAGCTGTTCGGCGAGCTGCTCGCCGATAAGCTGATCTATTACCCGACCGTGACCCGCGAGCCGTTCAGGAATCGCGGCCGTATCACCGACCTCATCAGTTCCGAGCAGATCTTCAACGATATCGGGCAATCGCCGCTCGACATCGCAACCGACCGCATCATGATGTGCGGCAGCCCGGGGATGCTGGAAGAGCTGAAGGTGATGTTCGAAGGCCGCGACTTCATCGAAGGCAGTGGCAACAAGCCCGGCCATTTCGTGATCGAGAAGGCGTTCGTCGAGCGGTAAGCTCCGGCCGCGGTCTCGTGCCCCGGACGCAGTGCAGCGCCCTTTCGGCGATGCGCTGCAGAGCCGGGGCCATCTCGCCATCTCGGATGCTGTGGCATTCTGGGTCTGCGACCGTCTCTGCTGCACTGCAAAACCCGACCATCGGGCCGATTGATTTATCTCGGCCGAATTCGCTAGCCTGAAACAAGGGCCGCGTCATATCCGTATGACAGGCGAGGGCGTATCGTACCGCCTCATGCTGGCGAGAGGATGGGAATCGTGGCCGACGACACCAAGACGCAGGACTCCTCCCAACACTCATCCCACAAGCGCCTGCCGCTGGCGGAGGAAGGGATCATGGAAACCCTGCTTCTGCCATTCTCGCCGCGCTTCATCGTGCTGACGATCTGCGCGGTCGTCACCGCGCTCCTGATCGGCATCGGCATCGCCGACGGCAAGATCTTCGACATCCTGCTGATTCCGATCCTGATCTTCGGCGCGTTGACGCTGCTCGGCGTCCGCGATCTGCTGCAGAAGAGCCACGCGGTGCTGCGCAACTATCCGATTTCGGCGCATATCCGCTTCCTGCTCGAAGAGATCCGCCCGGAGATGCGGCAATATTTCTTCGAGAGCGAGAAGGACGGCATGCCGTTCTCGCGCGACACCCGCGCGGTGGTCTATCAGCGCGCCAAGATGGAGCTCGACAAGCGTCCGTTCGGCACCCAGGAGGACGTCTACCGCCAAGGCTATGAGTGGATGCATCACTCCGTCTCGCCGAAGACGCATGCCGAGGAGAAGTTCCGCATCAGCATTGGCGGGCCCGACTGCAAGAAGCCCTATTCGGCCTCGGTGTTCAACATTTCCGCGATGAGCTTTGGCGCGCTCAGCCCCAATGCCGTGCGTGCGCTCAACGCCGGCGCGAAGAAGGGCGGCTTCGCGCACGACACCGGCGAGGGCGGCGTCAGCCCCTACCACCGCGAGATGGGCGGCGACATCATCTGGGAGATCGGCTCCGGCTATTTCGGCTGCCGTCATCTCGACGGCAGCTTCGATCCCGAGGCGTTCGCGCGCGTCGCGGGCGACGACCAGATCAAGATGGTCGAGCTCAAGGTCAGCCAGGGCGCCAAGCCCGGCCACGGCGGCGTGCTGCCGGCGGCGAAGGTCTCCGAGGAGATATCCAAGATCCGCGGCGTCGCGATGGGCGAGGACTGTATCTCGCCGGCCTCGCACCGCGCATTCTCGACCCCTGTTGGCATGATGCAGTTCATCGCCGAGATGCGGCGCCTGTCCGGCGGCAAGCCGGCCGGCTTCAAGCTGTGCATCGGCCATCCCTGGGAATTCCTGGCGATCTGCAAGGCGATGCTCCAGACCGGCATCTATCCCGATTTCATCGTGGTCGACGGCAACGAAGGCGGCACCGGTGCGGCGCCGCTGGAATTCATGGATCATTTGGGCATGCCGATGCGCGAGGGCGTCAATTTCGTCCACAACGCGCTGATCGGCATCAATGCGCGCGACCGCATCAGGATCGGTGCCTCCGGCAAGATCGCCACCGCCTTCGACATGGCGCGCGCCATGGCGATCGGTGCCGATTATTGCAACTCGGCGCGCGGCTTCATGTTCTCGCTCGGCTGCATCCAGTCGCTGAGCTGCCACACCGACCGCTGCCCGACCGGGGTGGCGACGCAGGACCCGACGCGTGCGCGTGCGCTTTACGTGCCGCTCAAGATCGACCGCGTGCACAATTATCACCACGCGACGCTGCATTCGCTGACCGAACTGATCGCCGCCGCGGGCCTCGAGCATCCGCAGCAGCTGCGCCCGATTCACTTCAGCCAGCGGACGTCCACGACGCAGGTCCAATCCTTCGCGCGGCTTTATCCGGAGCTACGTCCCGGTGAACTGCTCGAAGGCACCGAAGATCCGCGCTTCCGCGAGGCTTGGCGGATGGCGCAGACCGACACGTTCCAGCCGGCCCTGTAAGGGGCCGTCCACCGCATGATACCGCCGCGCTTTGCGGCGGCACAAAATCATCGCGAATGCACCGTGTATTAATGTCTGTGTCAGCTTTGGGTGTAGATTGTCGCTATGGACGATCGACGCGACAAAGCCAGACATCGTGTGCTGAAGGCCGGAACGATCGAGTTCGGCGGCGGCGCGATCGACTGCACCGTCCGCAATTTCTCGGACACCGGCGCGGCGCTCGACGTCACCAGCCCGGTCGGAATTCCCGAACGTTTCACCCTGTTCATCCCGGCCGACGGAACACATCTCGCCTGCACCGTGGTCTGGCGCAAGGAGAAGCGGATCGGCGTGAAGTTCGGATGAGGATGAGTTGGCGCTCGCATCAGCGCGCTCGAACTACCCCGTCTCGACCTCACTCAACCGGCTCGCCAAAATCTTGTCGATCCGCCGCCCGTCGAGATCGACCACCTCGATGTGCCAGCCGCCGAAGTCGAAGGCGTCGCCGGTGTCGGGCAGCGCGTTGAACTGCTGCAGCACCAGGCCCGCCACCGTGTTGTAGCGGTGCGGCGGCAGTTGGAGACCGAGCAATTCGCCGAATTCGTCGACCGGCATCCAGCCGGCGATCAGAAGCGAATCGTCGGCACGCTTGACGAAGGCCGGCTCCGGCGGTCCCTCCTCCGAATGGAAGGCGCCGACGATCGATTCGAGGATGTCGGCGGCCGTGACCATGCCTTCAAAGCCGCCGTATTCGTCGTAGACGAAACCGACGTGAACCGGCGCGGCCTTCAGGATGGTCACCACGTCGCGCGCGTCTGCCGACGCCGGGATGCCGGGCGCCTCGCGCACGAGCGCGCGCAGGTCCGGCGTCCGTTCGCTCATATAGGCGACCAGCAGGTCCTTGGCCTGGAGCACGCCGATCGGCTTGTCGCGGTCGCCGTCGGAGACGGGAAAGCGCGAATGCGGGCTCTTGGCGATGATCTCCTGGATGGCGGCGGGATCGTCGTTGAGGTCGATCTCGTCGACCTCCGTGCGCGGCGTCATCACCGCGCCGACCGGCCGGTCGCCGAGCCGCATCACGCCGGCGATCATCTCCTTCTCACCGGGTTCGAGCACGCCTGCGCTCTCGGCCTCGTTGACGAGGTGATGGATCTCGTCCTCCGAGACTTTCTCCTCAGACTTGCCGCCGCGGCCGAGCATGGTGAGGATCAGCTTGCCCGAAAGATCGAGCAGAAAGACCAGCGGCAGCGAGACCTTCGAAAGCACGTGCATGGCGGGCGCGACCCAGACCGCGATGCTTTCGGGGTCGCGCAGCGCCACCTGTTTCGGCACCAGCTCACCGACGATCAGGGTGGCGTAGGTGATGAGCGTGACGACGATGCCGACGCCGACGATGTCGGCAATGCCCGCCGACAGGCCGAGCTCGAGCAGCCATTGCGTCAGCCGCTGCCCGAGCGTCGCGCCGGAGAACGCGCCGGAGAGCACGCCGACCAGCGTGATGCCGATCTGCACCGTCGAGAGGAATTTGCCGGGATCGGCGGCCAGCGTCAGCGCCCGCTCGGCGCCGCGCACGCCCTTGGCGGCGAGCAGCGACAGCCGCGCCGGGCGGGACGAAACCACAGCCAGCTCCGACATGGACAAGAGGCCGTTGATGACGATCAGGACGACGACGACGACGAGTTCGACCGAGAGCATTGACATTCCGAGGTAAGGGAGTGTGTCCGGATGAACGGCACATCCCTTGATATAGGTATTTTGCGAGGGATTGCCGGCAATTTTTCCGCATCGGCGTCCCGGGAACAGCGCGACAGAACGCGGGCCGGCCGGCGTGCGCGCCCCGTGGAACTACGGGATGGCCGTTGTTTAACGCGCTCTTAGTGGCCAGCGGCTAGTTTTCGACATTGCAGAAATTTATTCGGGAGACCGCAAGATGCGGATCGGGAAGCTTTTCGCGCTGTCGATGCTGACGGTGACGGTTTTCGCAGTCATCCTCGGCGCCGAGGTGCTGATACCTCAGACGCGCATCTTCACGAACCGCTCCGACGCGATCAGGACCGTCGATGCCTTTGGCGCCATGCTGACGGTCAGCCAGCACGTCGCCGGACTTCGTGCGCCCTACATCTCTCCCATCTTCCAGGAGGGCGCTGCGACGCAGGCCCAGAGCGAAGCTGCCGGGAAGGCTGCCAAAGCGGCAGATGCCGCCTTCGAGGCCGCCCGGCGCGCCATCATGGCACTCGATGACAGCGCAGCGATGGTCGAAACCCTGGATCGCGCCGCCCGGCGGCTCAAGGACGTTTATACGGCGGCAGATCGCGCGATGAGCGTGCCCCTGGCGGCGCGCGACAGCGCCGTGGTCAAGGGCTTCCTGCCCGCTGTTGCCGAGGTCATCAGCAAGATCGAGCCCATCATGAACCGGCTCGAAGGGCAGGTCGTCAATGCCGATTCCTCGCTCGCGGCGTTTCTGGGCCTGGCGCGAACGGCGCAGGATCTGCGCGTCTCGGCTGGCAGCCGCGCCGCCACGCTGTCGCCGGCGCTGTCGGCACGTCGTCCGCTGGTGGCGGCCGAATTCTCGCTCATGGATCGCATGCAGGGACGTGTGGAAGCCGACCGCGAGCGTATCGAAGCCGGCATGGAGATGCTCGGCAATCCGCCCCGGATTGCCACCGCGCTGAAGGCGGCGACGGAGTCCTATTTTGGCAAAGCAGCGCTGGTCGTCGAAAAGGAGATGCCCGCAGCGAGGGGTGACGGCAAGTACGGCGTCGACGCCGACGAGCTGGCGAAGGTCATCGTGCCGGCCATCCAGATGTTCTACGGCGTGCGCGATGCCGCATTGGCCGAAGCGGCCGACCGTGCCTCGGCCGCGCGCGATGGCGCACTGGCGATGCTCGCGCTCGCGGGCGTGGTGGTGCTGGCGCTGCTCGGGACGCTCGGTGGCGTGACCCTGATGCTGCGCAGGCGCGTGGTGGCACCGCTCGGCCGGATCGCGGACGTGATCGGAACACTCGCCGCCGGACAGCACGAGGTCGAGATCCCCGCGACGGGCCGCAAGGACGAGATCGGCCAGGTGGCGGGCTCGCTGCAGCACTTCAAGGATTCGCTGCTCGCCAAGAAGGCTGCCGACCAGGCGGCCGCGGTCGAAGCCGACGCGAAGCTCCGGCGCAGCCAGCGCATGGACCAGATCGCGCGCGAGTTCGAAGCCATGATCGGCGACGTGATCAACACGGTGTCGTCGGCTTCCTCGGAGCTGGAAGTGTCCGCGGGAACGCTGACGAGCACGGCCGATCAATCGGAGAAGGTCACCGCAACGGTCGCGGCCGCGTCCGAACAGGCCTCCACCAACGTGCAGACCGTCGCTTCGGCGGCCGAGGAGATGGCCTCGTCGGTCGACGAGATCAGCCGGCAGGTGCAGGACTCCGCGCGCATCGCCGGCGAGGCGGTGCAACAGGCCGGGCGGACCAACGACCATGTCGGGGAGCTTGCCAAGGCCGCGGGGCGGATCGGCGACGTCGTCGAGCTCATCAGCCAGATCGCGGGCCAGACCAATCTTCTGGCTCTCAACGCCACGATCGAGGCCGCGCGCGCCGGTGAGGCCGGGCGCGGCTTTGCGGTGGTCGCCTCCGAGGTCAAGGCGCTGGCCGAGCAGACCGCCAAGGCCACCGGCGAGATCAGCCAGCAGATCACGGGGATTCAGACAGCGACGGAAGAGTCCGTCGGCGCCATCAAGGCGATCGGCGACACCATCACCCGGATGTCCGAGATTGCGTCCGCGATCGCCTCGGCGGTCGAGGAGCAGGGCGCAGCGACGCGGGAGATTTCCCGCAACGTGCAGCAGGCGGCACGCGGCACCCAGCAGGTCTCCGCCAGCATCGTGGACGTGCAGCGCGGCGCGAGCCAGACCGGATCGGCCTCCTCCAACGTGCTGGCGTCGGCCAGGTCGCTGTCCGGCGAGAGCAGCCGCCTCAAGGTCGAGGTCGGCAAGTTCCTGGACGCGATCCGGGCGGCGTAGAGCTGCAGCGCTTCTCCCCGCCGGGAGAAGCAATCGCATTTGAAGCGGGACGTGCCCGCGGCCCATCCTTCGAGACGCGCGCAAGTGCGCGCTCCTCAGGATGAGGACGGAGTGCGCGGTCGCAATTCGACAAGCACCGACGTGGCTTAGCCTCATCCTGAGGAGACCGCGAAGCGGTCGTCTCGAAGGACGAGGCGCGCAGATCCTCTCGCCAAGCAGCCTTGCGGCTCGCGCCGCCGCTCAGAACTCGCCGTGCAGACGCCCCGAAAACACCGACACCGGTCCGCGGTCGGCGTTGTAGGCGGGGTTGACGATGAGCTGGTAGTCGGCGGTGAAGGTCAGCGCCTTGTTCAGCGCATAGGCGTAGTAGGTCTCCAGCACGCGCTCGCGGCGGTAGTTGAGCTGGCCGTCGCCGATCAGCGGACCGAGTCCGCCGGCTGCAATGAAGTCGCGATGGTCCTGCGACAGCGCGTTGATGGCGCCGGCGATGGCGACGACGTCGTCGGGCCGACCCCATTTCGCTCCCTTGACGGAGACGCCGCCGGACAGACTGCGATCGATGTCGGTGAACGCCATGATCTCGGTTCGGCCGTTGTTCCAGCTCCAGCGGCCGAACACGCCGATATCGTCGGTGATGGCCTGTTCGAGGTTGAGGGCGTAGCCGTATTTGATCCGGCCGCGACGGGTCTGGCTGATGTCGACGCCGAAGGCGGGATTGTCCAGCGTCTCGCGATAGCTGCCGGAGAACGCACTGTTGACGAACCCGAGCGTGCGCAGCTTGCCGGGCTGACCGAACAGCGAATAGCGCAGCTCAAGCTCTGCGACATATTCGCCGCGGCGGCCGATATTCATGTCGAAATTGCTCGAGTTGGATACGGCGTCCATCAGGAAGTAGCCGCCGCGTATCGCCCATTGCTTCTGGTTCAACTCGGCTGTGGCCCCGTAACCGAGGCCGAGCTTGTCGGCGGCATAGTCGAAGGCGCCGGACGCCCAGATCGACCAGTTCATGAAATCCTTGCGCGGATCGTGCGCATAGGAATTGCCGTCGAACACGTCGACCACGGAGAATTTGCCGACCTGCAAGGTCAGGCGCGAGACGTCAACCTTGCTCGCGAGCTGAAGCTGGCCGCTGGCAAGCTCTTCCTGCTCGCCGCCGAAGCCGAAGGTGTGGCGTACGAACAGCCGGGAGGCATTGAAATGCGGATAGGGGAAGCCGGACTTCTGCGCTTCGCCGTTGGGAAAGCCTGCAGCGCCCGTCGTGTTGTTGAAGCCGAAACCCTGCAACAGCTCGGGATTGAAATAGACCTCGCCGCCGTCCCAAAGCCGCGCGTTGAGATAGAGCGAATTGCTCCAGGTCTGCTGGAAATCCGGCGACGGGAGCAGGCTGTTCGGTCCGGTATAGGGCGCGCGGAACGCGGGGTAGCCCTGCCCCAGCACGGTCGACTGGCCGTGGATCTCCCAGCGGCTCGACTCGGTGTCCGTGACGTCGGACCTCGGATTGTAAGTCGGCACGCCCGGCCAATCGATCTTGCGATTGAGGCCGATCCGCAAGCTGTGAAAGTCCATCGACGACGAATATTGCCCGCCGGAGGGAAAGGTGACGCTGGCGTTCTCGAACCTGCTGTAGAGATATTCGAGCCGTGTGGTCCAATGCGGCGCGAAGGCGTATTCGACGCCGCCGCCGGCGGTCCAGCCGAACCGCGTGTGCAGCACCCTTTCTTCAGCGCCACCCGTCGGCGTCGACAGAAAGCGCTCGCCCGTGAAGGCCGCGCCGCCTGTGGCATAGAGCAGCCAGTTGCCGGTGGCGTAACCGAGCCGCGCGCGCAGGCTCGCGACATAGTCCCAGCGTTCCTCCGCGCCCGACAGCGCGGTCGCCGCCGACGACACGACGTGGTTGGAAGGCATATAGTTCGGAAACGAGATGTCGCCTTCGACGCCGAGCAGCAGGCCCGAATTGAGACGCCAATTGTAGCCGGCCTGGACGCCGCCAGTCGCGCCGGTGAAGACGTTGTTGTCGGTTGCGAGCGTGGGATCGGCCAACGTCGCCGACGAGGTGCCGCGGGTGACGCCGACATGCCCGCCGATATAGAGGCCGGTCCAGTCATAGACCGCCTTCAGCGCCGGCGCCTTCAGCGGCAGATCAGCCGCGCGGCCTGCGGCGGGAAAAGCCAGCACGCCCGAGGCAATCGCCGCGGCCGTCCGCAAGTACTGGTAACGGTGACCTCTCAACGTCAAAACGCACGCCCCCAAAACACGAATGTATCCCATCCGCCGCGATATCCCTGCCGATTCGCGGTGGTCCTGTCATCAGGTCTTGGTGGCTCGCGTCATCAATCGAGATGATCCCGATTCGACGCGATTTCGTCCCAAGTTCCTAAGCCCGCTGCGGAGTTTATTGCGACTAATTCGCAATAGCAACTGGTGCACTTTGCGACACAGGATGGTTCGCACCTCTGTGTGACGGGACGGCAACAAATTCCCGCGGCCCAAAGGAATGACCCCGCCCGGGGGGACAGCCGGGCGGGGTCGGGGGCACGACACGGGGTGGATGAGGCGCCCGTGTCGGACGCAGGATCCACGTAAGATCGGCCTCAGGTACTCAGATCAGTAGCAGGTACGAACGCGGCCAATGTACTGGCCGAAAGCGTTGTACTGGGCGACCCAGCCGCAGCGGTGATAGCCGTGGTAATAGGGATCGTTGTTGGCGGCGATCGCGGAGCCGACGACGGCGGCGGTGGCGATGCCGGCACCGACACCCCAGACCCAACCGGGCGGCTTGGCTTCGGCCGAGGAGGTGGTGGACACGATGCTGCCGGTGACGGCGAGGGTCGCGAGCGCGAGAGCGGCAATCTTGGTCTTGATCGACATGTGAAACTCCATCCGGGTTGAGGCGGTCCGTTGTGGCCCGCGTGCCCAGTTTGACGGAGGCTCCCCGCGTCCGGTTCGAATGCGGCAAATCCGCTCCCGGAGCGAGGAGTTTTCGAAAGTGATTCCAATAGGATATGGGCTAACCGAGAGGTCCCTTGGCGAGCCTGTTCACGTCGAAGTTATCGACTTCGCCGAGGAGCTCGCAAAAAGCATGGGCGCCCTGATCGATGAGCTGCTCGCCCTTCGCCGCCACGGCCAATGTCGCATTGCCGACGGCGCCGTTGGGGTTGAGATCCTGCGCCTGCCAGGCAAACGGCGCGGGCCGTTGCGTCGACAGCCAGCGATATTGCCGTTCCAGCGCGACGCTGCTCGCGGGAAAATCCGCGATCGCATCCTTGCGCACCTGCTCGGGATAACGCGCCAGCATGATCGAGGTCTCCACCGCGCCGCCATGAATGCCGTGGCGCACTTCGTCGGCCGGGAACAGTTTGTCGGCGCCTGACAGTCGCGACCACGACGTCGTCACCACGAACAGTTTTTGATGCGCGCGCAGATCCTGCGCGATCAGCATCATGGCCGCGCTGTTGCCACCATGGCTGGTGATGATGACGAGCTTCTTCACGCCGCGACGCGCGACCTCCTCGCCGATCCCGGTCCATCGCTTCAGGGCGGTTTCAGTCGCCAGAGTCTGCGTGCCCGGATAGTCGATATGCTCGGTGGAAATGCCGACCGGTTCAACGGGGAGGAAACTGGCCGGAACACTCCGAGGCAACAGCTCGCGGACACGTGCGAGATAGGCGTCCGCGATCAGCACATCGGTCTCAAACGGCAGATGCGGGCCGTGCTGCTCGGTTGCCGCCAGCGGCAGCACCGCGATCCAGCGCGACGTGTCCGCGGGGGGCACATCGGCCCAGCGGATTTCGGTCCAGTCGCGGGATGGCATCATTGAGTATTCTTTGGAGGTTTCATTGCCCGAATTTGTCACGTAATTTGGGGTGTCAGGGGATGCGGGCCCGGCCGGCTCGCGTCCCCTGATGCCATGCGGTTTTATCGCGTTGCGCTCACATGAGCCAGACGCGATTGGCCGGAAGCGATCGACGGAGTGCCATTATGACCCCCTTCCATCTGCGGCGAGCGCTCATTGCAGGCTTGATGGCGGCTTTCGTCTGCAGCGTCGAGGCGCATGCCGAGACGCTGGACAAAGTGACCTTCGGCACCAATTGGGTCGCCGAGGCCGAGCATGGCGGCTTCTTCCAGGCGGTTGCCGACGGCACCTACAAGAAATACGGCCTCGACGTCACCATCGTCCCCGGCGGCCCCAACGAGAACAACCGGATGCTGCTGATTGCCGGCAAGATCGATTTCTTCATGGCCGCGAACACGCTGATGTCGTTCGACGCGGTTGCCAACAACGTTCCCGTCGTGACCATCGCCGCGATCTTCCAGAAGGATCCGCAGGTGATGCTGACGCAGCCGGATGCCAAGGTCGGCAAGATCGAGGATCTCAAACCGCTGACGCTGTTCGTTTCCAAGGAGGGCATGGGCAGCTATTTCCAGTGGCTGAAGTCCGAATACGGCTTCAACGAGAAGAACGTCCGCCCCTATAATTTCAATCCGCAACCCTTCATCGCCAACCCCAAGAGCGCGATGCAGGGCTATGTCACCTCCGAGCCCTTCGCGGTCGAGAAGGCCGCCGGCTTCAAGCCGAACGTGCTGTTGCTCGCCGATTACGGCTTCAACACCTATTCGACCCTGATCGAGACGCGCCGCGAATTGGTCGGGAAGAAGCCTGACCTCGTCCAGCGTTTCGTCGATGCCTCCATGATCGGCTGGTACAACTACATCTACCGCGACAATTCCGCCGGCAACGCCATGATCAAGCAGCTCAATCCGGAAATGACCGACGATCTGCTGGCCTATTCCGTCGCCAAGATGAAGGAGCATGGCATCGTCGATTCCGGCGACTCCCTGAAGAACGGCATCGGCGCGATGAGCGACGAGCGCTACGCCTCCTTCTTCAACAAGATGGTCAAGGCCGGCGTCGTGAAGGCCGATCTCGACTTCCGCAAATCCTACACGTTGCGCTTCGTCAACAAGGGCGTCGGCGTCGAGCTGCGCCCGAACAAGCCGTAGCGCAAGGTCGATGTCATCAGGCAAAACCTCGCCCGCGGCCGACGTCGGCCTGACGCATCTCGCCGTCAGCCTGCGCGGCGTGACGAAGATTTATGACAACGGCGTCATGGCGCTCGGGCCGTTCGACCTCACTGTCCGCAAGGGCGAGTTCATCTCGCTGCTGGGCCCGTCCGGTTGCGGCAAGTCGACGGTGTTGCGGTTGATCGCGGAACTCAGCGCGCCGTCCTCAGGCATCGTGCGGGTGGCCCATCGCGAGGGCGTGGTGCAGCCAGGTCACGGGATCGGCTTCGTGTTTCAGGAGCCGACCCTGATGCCCTGGACCAGCGTGCGCGAGAATGTGCGGCTGCCGCTGAGGCTCGCCGGCGTGCCGAAGGCGGAGGCGTGCGGGCATGCCGACGTGGCGCTGGCCAGCGTCGGCCTTGCCGATTTCGCCGATGCCTTTCCGCGGGAGCTCTCCGGCGGCATGAAGATGCGGGTGTCGCTGGCGCGCGCGCTGGTCACCGAGCCGGATATCCTTTTGATGGACGAGCCGTTCGCCGCGCTCGACGAGATCACGCGCTTCCGCCTCAACAACGATCTGCTCGCGCTGTGGCGCAGCCTCGGCAAGACCGTGATCTTCGTGACCCATTCGGTGTTCGAATCCGTCTACCTGTCGCAGCGCGTGGTGGTGATGACGGCGCGGCCCGGCCGCATCCAGGCCGACATCCGCATCGAGACGGTCGAGCCGCGCGGCGAGGCGTTTCGCACTTCCGCGGCCTATTCCGATTACTGCCGGAAGGTATCGGCCGCGCTGGCGCCATCCTATTCGGGGCAGTCGACGCTATGAACGCGCAGGCTCCCGTCACCGCGAAACCGCGATCTGCCCAAGCCGCGATGCGCTTCGTGCTTCCCGTCATCGTGTTCGCGGCCGGCATTCTCGCCTGGGAACTCCTGGTCCGCATCAAGGGCATCCCGCCTTACGTGCTGCCGGCGCCCTCCGTCATCGTCCTGACGCTGATCAAGGATTGGGCGGTGCTGTCACAATCGCTCGCCACCACGCTTCTGACCACGCTCGAAGGTTTTGCCGCGGCCAGCATCGGCGGCATTGCGCTGGCGCTGCTGTTCAACCAGTCGAAATGGGTGGAATATTCGCTATTCCCCTATGCCATCGTCCTCCAGGTGACCCCTGTGATCGCGATCGCGCCGCTGCTGCTGATCTATCTGGAGCAGCAGACCGCGGTGGTGGCTTGTGCCTTCATCGTCGCCTTCTTCCCGGTGCTGTCCAACACCACGCTCGGACTGAATTCGGTCGATCGCAACCTCGCCGGCCTGTTCCAGCTCTATGGCGCCTCAAAGCCGCAGACGCTGCGCTTTCTCAAGCTGCCCGCGGCGTTGCCCTATATCCTCGGCGGCCTGCGCATCGCCGGCGGCCTGTCGCTGATCGGCGCGGTCGTGGCCGAGATCGCGGCCGGAACGGCCGGCGCCGGCTCCGGGCTTGCCTACAGGATCGCCGAGTCCGGCTATCGATTGAACATACCCCGCATGTTCGCAGCGCTGCTTTTGTTGTCGCTGGCCGGGATTGTCATCTATGGGGTGCTGGCGGTAGTTTCCCACCTCGTTTTACGGCGCTGGCACGAAAGCGCGCTTGGAAAGGAAAACTGATGGCTGCCGGTTCGATTTCGTCCGAGAAGATCGACCTTCTGATCTATGGGCCCGTGCGGCCCATCCTCGAGAACGGATTTTCCGATCCTTTTGTCGTGCATAAGGCCGAGACGCATGGCGACCTCGAACGGTTGACGCCGGAAATTCGCGAGAAGATCCGCGGCGTGGCGGTGACCTATCACACCGTCCGCGCCGACAAGGGTTCGCTGTCGAAGCTGCCCAAGATCGAGATGGTGGCGAGCTTCGGCGTCGGTTACGACCACGTCGATGCGAAATACGCGGCCGAGCACAACATCATCGTCACCAACACGCCCGACGTGCTGACCGAGGAGGTCGCCGACGTCGCGATGGGCCTGCTGATCTCCACCTTGCGCGAATTCATCAAGGCCGACCGCTACGTGCGCTCCGGCCTCTGGCAGACCCAGAACTATCCGCTCAGCGTCGGCTCGCTGCGCGACCGCAAGGTCGGCATCGTCGGCATGGGCCGGATCGGCCAGGCCATCGCGCGCCGGCTCGACGCCTCGCTGGTGCCGGTGGTCTACCACTCGCGCAATCCGTCCAAGGACGTCTCCTACAAGCATTATCCTGATCTGATCGAGATGGCGAAGGCGGTGGATACGCTGATGGTAATCGTGCCCGGCGGCGCGGCGACGAACAAGATGATCAATGCCGAGGTGCTGAAGGCGCTCGGCCCGCGCGGCGTGCTGATCAACGTCGCGCGCGGCTCCGTGGTCGACGAGCCGGCGCTGGTGCAGGCGCTGAAGTCCGGCACCATCCTCGCCGCCGGCCTCGACGTGTTCGCGGCCGAGCCGACCGTGCCGGACGAGCTCAAGGCGATGCAGAACGTGGTGCTGCTGCCGCATATCGGCTCGGCCTCGGTGGTGACGCGCAACGCCATGGACCAACTCGTGGTCGACAACCTCAAATCATGGTTCTCAGGCAAGGCGCCGCTGACACCGGTTGCCGAAACGCCGTTCAAGGGGCGCTGATGATCGCACTTCGGGTCGTCGTATTCGCCGTCGCGGCCCACTTGGCCGCGATCGGCGCCACCGCGGCCTCCTTGGCCGTGATCGGCATTGCGCATGCGCAGGATGCGACGACCCTGAAGAAGGAGATGCTCGGGCAGTGGGAGCTCTCGACCACCGAACGCAGCAAGACCTGCGTCGTCACGATCAAGGGCGATCCGGTCGCGCAAGGATTCAAGCTCGAACTCGAGCCGGCCTGCAAGACCGCGCTGCCCTTCACCAAGGATATCGTGGCCTGGAGCGTCAAGGGCCTCGACATCGTTCGCTTGCAGGATGCGACCGGTGAAGCCGTGATCGACTTCACCGAGGTCGAGGCCGGCATCTTCGAAGGCCTGCGCCAGGGCGAGGGCGTCTACATCCTGCAGGATCTCGCCGCCGCGCGCTCGATGGCCAAATCGATGGACCAGATGATCGGCGATTGGGCCATGGTGCGGGGCAACGGCCAGCCGGTCTGCGGGCTGACGCTGACCAACACGGAAGCGAGCCCCGACAATTTCCAGGTCTTCCTCAAGCCGAAATGCGACGCGGCCGTCGCGCAGTTCAACCCGACGCAATGGCGGCTGGAGCGCGGCCAGATCATCCTGATGTCGAAATCGGGCGACGTCTGGCAGTTCGAGGCCGACGACAACGCGCAGTGGCGGCGTGTCCCCGATACCGCCGATCCCCTGATCATGCTGCGTCAGTAGGCGGCGCCGATACCGCCGAGGGCGTGCAACGCTGGGTCGAGTCCGCACAGGACAAAATCGGATAGGCCAGGATTCGCTGATTTCGGAGCTTTTGCCAGTTTCGAACTTTTCTTGCGTGTCGAGTGACCAAGACAGGACGGCTCAAACTCGATCGGGCTTTGACATGAAATTCGTTGCCCTGGCTTTTTCGTGCCTGCTGTTTCTCGCGATACCCGCCCATGCCGATGATGCCGGCACCTTCAATGCGATGGTGACCTTGGCTCATCAGGGAGACGCCGAGGCGCAATACCATGTCGGCATGATGTACAATAACGGCATCGGCACGCAGCAGGATCGCAGCCAGGCATTCGCGTGGTTTCAGAAATCGGCTGCGGCCGACGATCCGCTCGGCGCCTACAAGCTCGGCTGTTATTATGACGGGCAAGGCGCGGGCGTCGTCGCCGCCGACCCGGATCAAGCCTTGAAATACAAGCTTGTGTCCGCCAGGGCTGGCTATGCGCGTGCCCAGAACGATGTCGCCCTTCTGTACGACCGGCAGGGCAATCCGGAAGAAGCGCTGAAATGGTGGAAGATGGCCGGCGATCAGGGGCTTCCCTCCGCCCTCTTCAGCCTGTCCCGGGTCTATTCCGCAGGAAAGGGAACGCCGAGGGACCTGTCTCTGTCGTATGCCTATTTCAAGCTCTCGCAAATTGCGCCGCCGAAGAACGTGAACGAGATGGCCGGCCTGTTGTCCAAATCGGAACGCGAGAATGCGGAGAAAATTGTTTCCGGGTGGAAGCCGCAGCCGACTGCTCTGACGCTCAAGGCATTCGCCGGCATCACGGCTGCGGAAGACCATCTGAAAGCCGCCAGGAAGCCGGCGATCTGATCTGTGCTAGATCAGCCGCATCCCGCGCAGGCTCGCATGCCCGCTCTTGCCGACGATGATGTGGTCGTGCACGGCGATCCCGAGCGGCTTTGCGATGTCGATGATCGCCTTCGTCATCTGGATGTCGGCCTGCGAGGGCGAGGGATCGCCGGAAGGATGATTGTGCACGAGGATCAAGGCGGTCGCCGATAATTCCAGCGCGCGCTTGATCACTTCGCGCGGATAGACCGGGGTGTGGTCGACCGTCCCGGTCTGCTGCACCTCGTCGGCGATCAACTGGTTGCGCTTGTCGAGGAAGAGCAGGCGAAACTGCTCCTTGTCGGCAAAGGCCATGCTGGAGCGGCAATAGTCGATCACCTCGTTCCAGGATGACAGCGCGTTGCGGCTGTTGACCTCGCCCTTGGCCACGCGGCTCGCGGCGGCCGCGATCAGCTTGAGCTGGTTGATCGCGGCTTCGCCGACGCCGTCGACCTCGCGCAAGCGCGCCACCGGCGCGTGCACGACCTCGGCGAACGAGCCGAAGGTCTTGATCAGCGTTTTCGCGAGCGGCTTGGTGTCGCGCCGCGGCAGCGCCGGAAACAACGCCATCTCCAGGAGTTCGTAATCGCTGAGCGCATCCGCGCCGGCATTGTAGAAGCGCTCGCGCAGCCGCTCGCGATGGCCGTGATAATGCGGCTCGTCGGCAGGCTTGCTCTTGTCGTGGTCCGGCTTGGCGGGCATCGCGCGCCAAGCATCGCCGGGGAACTCCGCTTTTGCAACCGTCAATTGCGGCGACTGCTGTGGCTCATGCGGGGCCGCGGCGGAAAAGCATCACCCGATCTGCTTCTCGCCGTGCCGCTCCGACAGCGTGAAGATCTCGACGCCCGTCGCGGTGACGCCGACCGAGTGCTCGAACTGTGCCGACAGCGAGCGGTCGCGGGTGACGGCGGTCCAGCCGTCGGAGAGGATCTTCACATGCGGCTTGCCGAGATTGATCATCGGCTCGATGGTAAAGAACATGCCGGGCTTGAGCTGCACGCCTTCGCCGGGCCGGCCGATATGGATGATGTTCGGCTCGTCGTGGAACATGCGTCCCAAACCATGGCCGCAGAAATCGCGAACCACGCTCATGCCCTGCGGTTCGACGAAGCTCTGGATGGCGTGACCGATGTCGCCGGTGGTGGCGCCGGGCTTCACCGCCGCGATGCCACGCATCATCGCCTCATACGTCACCTCGATCAGCCGCTCGGCCTTGCGTGCGATCGGGCCGACCGCATACATCCGGCTGGAATCGCCGTACCAGCCGTCGACGATGAAGGTGACGTCGATGTTGACGATGTCGCCCTCCTTCAGCGGGCGGTCGCCGGGCATGCCGTGGCAGACCACGTGGTTTAGCGAGGTGCAGGTCGAGTAGCGATAGCCGCGATACATCAGCGTCGCCGGATAGGCGCCATGGCTGAAGGCGAAGTCGCGGACGAACTGGTCGATGCGCTCGGTCGGCACGCCGGGCCCGACGATGTCGGTGAGCTCGTCGAGGCACTTCGCCACCAGCGCGCCGGCCTTGCGCATGCCGGCAAAGGCGCTCGGCCCATGCAGCTTGATCTGTCCGGTCTTGCGCAGGGAGGTATCGGAGGCTTCGACGTAGCTCATGCGGGGCTGGTCTCGATGTCGGCGGAAAGGCTTGAATTCAGGCCCCAATCTAATGATTGCGGGCTTTCGCGCAAGCCAAGGTTGGCAGCCCTGCGCCCGAAAGCGGGCCCTAATTCGGGATTTCTACGGTGGTTTCCACCGGCAGCGCGCCGCCGCGGACCCGGATTTCGCGGACGGGGTAGGGAACCCGGATGCCCTCGCGCTTGAAGGCGTCCCACAGCGCCAGCATCACGTCGCTCTTGACGTTGTCCATGCCGTCGGGCTCCGCAATCCAGAAGGTCAGCGAGAACTTCATCCCGGCTTCGGCGAACTCGGTCAGGATGGCGTTCGGCGGCTTGCCCTTGGTCGCGCGCGGATGGGCGGCGGCAGTCTCGGCGGCGAGCCTGGTGACCAGGCGGGGGTCGGCGTCGTAATTGGTGCCGAAGGCGATCTTCACCAGCGTGTTCTTGTCGGTATAGGTCCAGTTGACGACCTTCTGCGTCACCAGATCCTCGTTCGGGATCAGGAACTCACGGCCATCGCCGGCGGCGACGGAAATATAACGCGTCTTCATCGCGCTGATGCGGCCGGTATTGTCGCCGATGGTGACGAGGTCGCCGGGCTTCACCGATTTGTCGGCGAGCAGGATGATGCCCGAGATGAAGTTGGCGACGATCTTCTGCAGGCCGATACCGATGCCGACGCCGACCGCGCCGGAGAACACCGCGAGCGCCGACAAATCGATGCCGACCGCGCCGAGCGCAATGACGATCGCGATGGCAAGAAGCCCGATGCGGATGATCTTGACCAGCAGGACCTGCACCGACGGCGTCAGATCGGTGGTTGCGTTGATCCGGCTCTCGGCGAAATTGCTCGCGATGTTGGTCAGCCACAGCGCAATGAGAAGGAGCGCGCCGGCCTTGAGCACCAGCAACGGGGTCAGCCTGAGGCCACCGAGCACGATCGCGAAGGAATCGAGCAGGTCGACGGTCGTATCGAGCTGGCCGAGGATGGACAGCGCGGCGACGATCCACGCCGTGATCGACACCAGGCGGACGATGAAGGCATTGCGCAGCACCGAGGTCACGAGCCGGATCGCGAGCCAGGCCAGCCCGAGCTTGGCGGCGACCATCAGCAGATAGGAGCGGCTCGGCCAGGTCGCGTGATACATCACCACGCGGGAGACGATCACGAGCAGCGTGAATATCGCCGTCGAGGCGCTGGAGACCATCACCCGGG
Organism: Bradyrhizobium symbiodeficiens; assembly: GCF_002266465.3. Lineage (NCBI taxonomy): Bacteria > Pseudomonadati > Pseudomonadota > Alphaproteobacteria > Hyphomicrobiales > Nitrobacteraceae > Bradyrhizobium > Bradyrhizobium symbiodeficiens. The sequence goes on from NZ_CP029427.2 coordinate 743,478, forward strand.
CGAAGTGCCGGAGCGGCAGCGGCCAGCGCGTCGCCAGCGAACTCATGTCGACCCGGTTGCGGATGGCGGTGTCCGCGGCATAGGCAATGCCGGCCGCGGCCAGGATGAGACCGAATTGCAGGTAGAACCAGGGCGAGGAGATTTCCGCCCCGACGCTGCGCGCCGTGGTTTGCACGAACTCCATGAAGTCCTTGAGGTCCATGTCCATCGGTCTCGTCGGCAAACCGGGGGGGGAGAAATTGATTCGAGGGAGCCGCAGATTCCCACAAAGGCCGCGGCCGGGCCATCGATACACCGGCATGTGATGGGCGTTAAGGCCGTAAAACGCGGGCAGATTGCCGCGAGCAGCGAAAATGGGTTGGCGAGCCGCGGCTGCGACGATATGGATGCATAAGCACATGTTTTTGAGATGGGACATTCCGTCGAGGGCGGCGCACTTCGCTTCTCCCCGCGTGCGGGGAGAGGCCGAAATTCGAGCCCAGCTTGAATTTCGGGTGAGGGGGACTCTCCACGAGTCCTACTCTCACCGCCCTCGCGGAAACTCTCCCTCACCCTACCCTCTCAGGGTGAGCTATGCTCATCCCGACCCCGCAGGCGGGGCGAGGGAGTGCCCGGCCGGTGGCCCCCTGACCGAACTCGCCGACCACCTGGAGTAACCCGCAACACCGCATGGCTTCCCTCGACTCCGTCAGCATCGCCATATTGCTCGGCGCCGTCCTCGTGATGGCCGGTATCCTGTCGAGCCTGCTTGCGCTGCGCTTCGGCGCGCCCTTGCTGCTCGTCTTCCTTTTGATCGGCATGCTCGCCGGCGATTCCGGCCCCGGCCAGCTCCAGTTCGACGACGTCCGCACCACCTATCTGGTCGGCTCCGTCGCGCTGGCCCTGATCCTGTTCGACGGCGGCCTGAAGACGCGCTTTGCCAGCATCCGCACCGTGCTCGCGCCGTCCGTGGTGCTCGCGACCGTCGGCGTGCTCTTGACCGCGCTGATCACGGCGCCGTTCGCGAAATACGCGCTCGACCTCAACTGGACGGAGTCGTTGCTGGTCGGCGCCGTGGTCGCCTCGACCGACGCCGCCGCGGTGTTCCTGCTGGTGCACACCCAGGGCCTGCGCCTGCGCCCGCGCGTCGGTGCGACGCTGGAGGCGGAATCCGGCACCAACGATCCTTTCGCGATCTTCCTGACCCTGATGCTGGTCGAATACATCTCGCTGGGATCGAGCTCCGCAGGCCACGTGCTGATGGAGTTCGTCCAGGAGGCGGTGCTGGGCGCCGTCGTCGGCGTCATCGGCGGGCGTCTGGTCGTGCTCGCGCTCAACAAGGTCGCGCTGCCGCAGGGACTGCACGCGCCGTTCGTCACGACCGCGGCGCTCGTGATCTTCGGCGGCTCGCAGATCATGCACGCCTCCGGCTTTCTCGCGGTCTATCTGGCCGGCATCATCATCGGCAATCGACCGACCCGCGCACATAATTCGGTGGTGACCTTCCTCGATGCCGCGACCTGGCTGGCGCAGATCGTGATGTTCGTGCTGCTCGGCCTGCTGGTCTCGCCGAGCCGGCTCGGCGCCAGCGTCTTGCCGGCGGTCGGGATCGCCTTCGTGCTGATGCTGGTGGCGCGGCCGATCGCGGTGTTCGTGTGCCTGGCGCCGTTCCGCTTCAACTGGCGTGAAAGGATCTTCATCGCCTGGACCGGCCTGCGCGGCGCGGGTCGCGATCTTCCTGGCCTCGATCCCGATGCTGGTCGGCCTGTCCAAGGCCTATCTCTATTTCGACGTCGCCTTCGTCGTCGTCATCATCTCGCTGTTGCTGCAAGGCTGGACGCTGGGGCCGGCGGCTCGCAAGCTGCACGTCGCGCTGCCGCGCGCCGAGCGTGGCCCGCGTCGTGTCGAGCTGGATCTGCCCGGCCAGCTCGAGCAGCAGCTGGTCGGCTATCCGGTGCGGCCCAAGAGCCTGTATTTCCGCCGCGGCCTGATCCCGTCCTGGTCCAGGCCGACGCTGGTGATCCGCAACGAGAACATCCTGACGCCGCTGGAGGCCGACCCGATCGCGCCCGGCGACTACATCTACCTGCTGGCCCCGCCGGAAAAGGCCGAGTCGCTCGACCGCTTCTTCGTCGACATGCAGCCGAGCTCGGCGCCCGATCCGCATCTGCTCGGCGACTTCTTGGTCTCCGGCGAGCACACGCTGGCCGAGCTTGCCGAGATCTACGGCATCAAGGTCGGCGAGGATGAGAGCAAGCTGACGCTCGCCGACTATTTCGACGTCCATCTCGACCGCGCCCCGAAAGAGGGCGCCGAGCTGCCGCTGGACGAGATCGTGCTGGTCGCGCGCAGCATCTCCGGCGGCCGCGTCAACGTCGTCGGCCTGCGCCTTCCGGAAGAAGACGAGACGCCGCCGACGCCGACGCGCGTGCAGGCGCTGCGAAAGAAGCTCGCGGAGGTCTGGACGTCGGTGGCGGGGGTTTAGGGACGCTATCGTGTCCCGGACGCGTTGCAACGCGTAAGCGTTGCTGCGCACAGCCGGGATCCATGATGGATGTGGGCCCCGGCTCTGCGTCGCATCACTGCGTGCTGTGTCGCGTCCGGGGCACGAAAGGCACTGCGTTCCATCTTGCTACAGCCTCACGACAGCACCTTCACCCCGCCAAGACTCGTTACCCGCCCCTGTTTCAGCATCACGATCTGCGTCGCCAGCTGGCGCAGCTCGGCGGCGTCGTGGCTGACATAGACCATGGGGACATTGGCCTCGTCGCGCAGCCGCACCAGGTAGGGCAGGATCTCGAGCTTGCGGCCCTCGTCGAGCGCGCCGAGCGGCTCGTCGAGCAACAGCAGCCGCGGCTTTGCCAGCAGCGCGCGTCCGAGCGCGACGCGCTGGCGCTCGCCGCCGGAGAGCTTTCCGGGGCGGCGGCCGAGCAGGGTGCCGATATCGAGCAGGTCGATGACGCGTGTGTGCTGCGCGGGATCGGACGCCAGGCGGTTCATCTTTCGTCCATAGTCGAGATTCTGCGCGACGTTGAGATGCGGGAATAGCCGCGCGTCCTGGAACACGTAGCCGATGCGGCGACGCCAGGCCGGGACATGGATCCCGGCCGCGGTGTCGTCGACGGTTTCGCCGTCGAGCACGATGGTGCCGCGGTCGGGCCGCAGCAGCCCCGCGATCATGTTGACCAGCGACGTCTTGCCGGCGCCGGAGGCGCCGAACAGGCCGATGACCCGGCCTTCGCCGGTGAAGGATGCTTGAAGCGAGAATTCACCGAGTTGCTTCTCGACGTCGACGCGCAGCATGGTCAATTCCCGTGCAGGCGCTGCGTAGCGCGGCGGGCGAACCATTCGGCGGCGATCAGTGTGCCCAGCGCCAGCACGATCGAGACGATCACGAGCCGGCCGGCCGCGGCATCGCCGTCGGGCGTCTGGATCAGCGAATAGATCGCCGAGGAAATCGTCTGGGTCTCGCCGGGAATGTTGGAGACGAAGGTGATGGTCGCGCCGAACTCGCCGATCGCCTTGGCAAAGCCGAGCACCATGCCGGCGAGCACGCCGGGCAGCGCCAGCGGCAGCGTCACCGTGAAGAACACTTTCCAGGGTGCGGCGCCGAGCGTCTCGGCGGCCTGCTCGAGCCGGCGGTCGATCGCCTCGATCGACAGCCGCATCGGCCGCACCAGCAGCGGGAACGACATGACGCCGCAGGCCAGCGCCGCGCCGGTCCAGCGAAACGAGAACACGATTCCGAGATGGTCGGCGAGGAAGCCGCCGACGAGGCCGCGGCGGCCGAACGTCAGCAAGAGCAGATAGCCGGTGACGACCGGCGGCAGCACCAGCGGCAGATGCACGATGGCGTCGAGCATCGACTTGCCCCAGAAATCGCGCCGCGCCAGCAGCCACGCCAGCGCGATACCGAATGGCGTCGCCACCAGCGTTGCGATGATCGCGACCCTGAGCGAGAGCAGGATCGCGGTCCATTCGGCGGGAGAGATGTCTGGCATCAAATGGTGAATATCAGATTGTCGGGCTGACCAGGAACTTGAAGCCGTATTTCTCCAAAATGGTCTTGGCGGCGGAGGAGCGCAGGAAGGCGAGATAGTCGCTGGTCCCGGCCTTCGCAATTGTGGTCGCGGCAACCGGATAGATGATCGCGGGATGCGACTCCGCCGGGAATGTGCCGACGATCTTGACCCCGGGCTCGACCTTGGCGTCGGTGGAATAGACGATGCCGAGATTGGCCTCGCCGCGCGCCACCAGCGTCAGCGCCGCACGCACGCTCTCGGCCATGGCGAATTTCGGCTCGGCGGCCTGCCATGCCCCGAGGCTCGTAAGCGCCGCCTTGGCGTATTTGCCCACCGGCACCGACTTGACGTCCCCGGTTGCGATCCTGCCGTCGCCGGCGAGTTTGGCCAGGTCGAAACCTTGCGCGATGGTGACGTTGTCGATCTTGGAATCCTTCGGCGCGATCAGTACGATGCTGTTGCCGAGCAGATTGACTCTGGAAGGCTCGTTGACGGTCTTCCTGGAGATCGCGTAGTCCATCCAGTCCGTGTCGGCCGAGACGAACACGTCGGCCGGCGCGCCCTGTTCGATCTGTTTGGCCAGCACCGAGCTCGCGGCATAACTGACCGAGAACTTGACGCCGGTCTTGGCGGTGTAGGCGGCGTCGATCTCGTCGAGCGCGTTCTTCATCGAGGCCGCGGCGAACACGGTGATGGTCTTGTCCTCGGCGGCGGCCGGCGCGAGGCTTGCACCCGCGAGGATCACGAAGGCGGCGAAAAGTCCTGAAATACGTAACATGGGAGCGCTCCGTGCGAGTCCGCGCGCGCAGGATGCACGCACAGGTCCGGCGTTGGTGGGTCAGGTCGCGACGGGTGGAAGCGCTGTCCACGGGGCCCGGCTGCGGCTTACGGCCGGCAGGGATATCGCAACCGCGAAGATAGCAGGCTGGCGCCCGAGGTCAAACCTGGGTCGTCATCCCAAAAGCGTGGCCCAATCACCACTGTCGTCCCGGATCGGCGCGCCCTTGTCCTGGACGACAGCATTGGGGGGTGGCAGCGCGGTCCCCACACACGCTACTGCTTCGCGTCCGCCGCATGCAGCACCGCCTTGCAGGCCGCCGGCATCTGCGCCAGCGTCATCGGCGGCTTCGGTTTCGGCGGCTCCGGCGGCGGCTTGGGGTGCAGCACCGCGTCGGAGAACCAATAGGCGAGATCGGCGGGCTTGCAGCCTTCGTCCTCGGCCTGTGACGGCTGGCCCTCGCATTCGCCGGCCCCTGCGGGGCAGCGCATGCGGATGTGGAAGTGGTAGTCGTGGCCCCACCAGGGGCGGATCTTCGACAGCCAGGCGCGGTTGCCCTTGGCCTCGCGGCACAGCGCCTTCTTGATCGCGGCATTGACGAAGATGCGCTGCACCGCCGGCTCCCGCGCCGCATCGCGCAGCACCAGCACATGGCTCGGGGTGAACACCTTCGGATCGACGTCGAGCCGGTCCTGGCGCACCATCATCACCGCCGACATGTCCTCGCGCTCCTCGCGCGAGAGGCGGCGGTCCGGCGCCGGCGTCAGCCAGATGTCGGCGTCGAGACCGATCTGGTGGCTGGCATGGCCCGACAGCGCCGGGCCGCCGCGCGGCTGGGCGATGTCGCCGACCAGGATGCCGGGCCATCCCGCGTCCTTGTGCGCCCTGGCCGCGAGCCGCTTGATCAGCGCGATCATCTCGGGGTGGCCATAGCTGCGATTGCGCGACAGCCGCATCACCTGCCAATGGTCGCCGTTGACCGGGATCTGCTCGGCACCGCCGATGCAGCCCCTGGTGTAGGAACCGATGACATGGGCCGCCCCCTTCGACGGCAGCAGCTTGCGCGCGAACAGCTCCTTGGCGGCGATATCGGGGTCGTTGGGATTGGCCAGCGGCGGCAGCGGCTTCGCGTTGACACTGCCCTTGTCCTGGGCCAGCGCGCCGCCGGCGGCCAGGAGCGTCATGACGAGCAGGAGAGGGGTGAGGTGGCGGAGACTCATGCGCAGCCCTTATAGCCCAACACGGCGTCGGGGTTAAGAATTGGGCTGTGCTGCGGCGGACGACCTCACGGCGTCTTGACGGCCGTTGCCCCCGCGCGAAGGCGCCCGGCATGACGATCCCCGTATTCAACAAGGTCGTCCCAAAGTCGTGGTTTTTTCGCGGAGCCAGCCGGATTCTTAACGGTGCGATAACCGTATCCTGCACTGACCAAAATTCGTGCGCGGAGCCGGGTTCGTTTCCATACCGTATGCAATCGGACCCGCGCCCGGAAATGGTTCATGTAGAGCGCGCGTTTTTGCAGCACCTTTCTCTTCGATTGAGCTGAAGCCGCAGGTTTGATGCGCCACACGGCCCGCTTGCGCCTCGCAAACAGGCACCAGCGCCGGGCGCTCGATGCTCGCAAGGCGGTGCCTTGGCTGGCGCGGCCACCCAAGATTACTTTTTTTTCAGACACTTGCCTCAAGAGTTGCGCCGTTGGGCGCGACTGGGACGAGTGAAGTTGGGTTTGGGGTTTCGAAAAACAGGAAAACGAAAGCAAAGCGTGCTTGCCCGGGCTGGCCAATCGCCGCGCAAGCCGCGCTTCGCGCGCGCGCCGCGCGCCCTTTCGGAACGCGAGGAAGTCCTGCGCAGCCGCGCCGAGGCGGAAGCTGCGATCGCGGACGCGCGCAAATCCCATGAGCGCCTGCGCCAGGCCATCGACATCCTGCCGCAGGGCATCGTGTTTCTAGACGCCGAAGGCCGCTACGTCCTCTGGAACAAGAAATACGCCGAGATCTACAGCAAGACCGCCGATCTGTTCGAGGAGGGCGCGCGTCTCGAAGACACGCTGCGCATCGGCGTTGCCCGCGGCGACTATCCCGAGGCCATCGGCCACGAGGACGAGTGGATCGCCGACCGCCTGCAAAGGCTCTATCAGCCCGGCGCCCGCCACGAGCAGAAGCTGTCGGACGGCCGCGTCATCCTGATCGACGAGCGACTGACCGACGATGGCGGCGTGGTCGGCCTGCGCGTCGACATCACCGAGCTGAAGCAGCGCGAGGCCTCGTTCCGCCTGCTGTTCGACGGCAATCCCGTTCCCATGATCGTCTGCGCGCTGGACGACGAGCGCATCCTCGGCGTCAACGACGCCGCGGTCGCGCACTACGGCTACACCCGCGCCGAGTTCGAGCGGTTGACGATCCGCTCCCTGCAGGCCTTCGAGAGTGAACCGCCCTGGGTGGCGGACCCGACTTGCGAGGAGCAGGCCGGCCGGACCTGGAAGCATGTCAAGGCCGACGGCGCGCTGATCGACCTTGCAATCTATTCCCGCGAATTGACCTATGCCGAGCGGCCGGCGGTGCTGCTCGCGCTGATGGACATCACCGAACGCAAGCGCGCCGAGGCGCGGCTCGCCTTCATGGCCCAGCACGACACCCTGACCGGCCTGCCCAACCGCAGCCTGCTGCGCCAGCAGGTCGACGAGATGCTGCTGCACACGCGGCGCAGCACCGACAAGGTCGCGCTGCTGATGCTGGGGCTCGACAGTTTCAAGTCGGTCAACGACACGCTCGGGCATACGGTCGGCGACAAGCTGCTGCGCGGCGTCGCCAAGCGGCTGCGCTCGACCTTGCGCGAGGAAGACGCGCTGGCGCGGCTCAACTCCGACGAGTTCGCGATCGTGCAGAGCGGCCTGGCGCGTCCCGAGGACGCGGTGATGCTGGCAAAACGTCTGCTTGCGGCGATCGCCGATCCCTATCTGCTCGACGGCCATTCCGTGGTGATCGGCGCCTCGATCGGAATCGCGATGGCGCCGGGCGATGGCGATGATTCCGAAAAGCTGCTCAAGAGCGCCGACATGGCGCTGTCGCGCGCCAAGCTGGACGCGCGCGGCACCTTCGCCTTCTTCGAGGCCGCGCTCGATGCCAAGGCGCAGAGCCGGCGCAAGATCGAGGTCGAGCTGCGCGACGCGATCCAGAACGACGTGCTGCGCCCCTATTACCAGCCGCTGATCGACCTCCAGAGCGGCCGCATCACCGGCTTCGAGGCGCTGGTGCGCTGGCCCCATGCCGACCGCGGCATGATCTCGCCGGCCGAGTTCATTCCGGTCGCCGAGGACACCGGCCTGATCAATCCGCCTCGGCGGGTTGATGCTGCGGCGGGCGTGCCTCGACGCTGCGAACTGGCCTGACGACGTCCGCGTTGCCGTCAATCTGTCGCCGCTTCAGTTCCGCAGCGGCAATCTGCTTTCAATCGTGACGGACGCCTTGAGACATTCCGGCCTGCCGCCGCGGCGGCTCGAGCTCGAGATCACCGAGACGCTGCTGCTGGAGAAGAGCGCGCAGGTGCTGGCGACGCTGCACGCCTTGCGCGCGCTCGGGGTGCGCATCTCGATGGACGATTTCGGCACCGGCTATTCCAGCCTCAGCTATCTGCGCAGTTTTCCGTTCGACAAGATCAAGATCGACCAGTCCTTCGTGCGCGATCTCGGCGCCAACCGCGAGGCCCAGGCGATCATCCGCTCCATAGTCAGCCTCGGCAAAGGCTTAGGCGTCACCATCACTGCCGAAGGTGTCGAGACCGAAGCCGAGCTCAGCTGCCTGCGCGCCGAGGGCTGCGACGAGGGCCAGGGTTTCCTGTTCAGCAAGGCCCGGCCCAACGCCGAGATCATCGGCCTGCTGGCGGCGCAGCGCGGGATTGATGGGGATGAAGAAGACGCCGCGCTGGTTGCGTGAGCTTGCGATAGCCGGCCGCAAAAGCGGTGCGCTCCCTCTCCCGCTTGCGGGAGAGGGTTGGGGAGAGGGTTGGGGAGAGGGTGTCTCCACAATCGAGAACCCGCAAGAGGATAGAACCCTCACCCGGCGCTTCGCGCCGACCTCTCCCGCAGGCGGGAGAGGTGCACCGAGTTTGCGGCTCAACCTTTGAAATCAACTCACACTACGCCGCCCGCAGCCCCGCCAGGAACGTATCCACGCTCTTCATCAGCGCCGAGGCGTGCTGCCCGAGCTCGCCGGAGGCCGCCATCACATTGCCTGCGAGCGCCCGCGATTGATCCGCGGCCTGGCTGGCGCCGGCGACATTGGCCGAGACGTCCGTGGTGCCCGCCGAGGCCTGCTGCACGCTGCGTGCGATCTCGCGCGTCGCGGAGCCCTGCTCTTCGACCGCGGCGGCGATCGTGGTGGCGATGCCGCTGATCTCCCGGATGGTGTCGCTGATCCGGAAATCGCGGTGACGCAATTGCCGGTGGCGGCCTGGATTGCGGTGACCTGGCTCGCGATCTCGTCGGTCGCCTTCGCGGTCTGGCTCGCCAGCTCCTTCACCTCGGAGGCGACCACGGCAAAGCCGCGGCCGGCTTCGCCCGCGCGCGCCGCCTCGATCGTGGCGTTGAGCGCAAGCAGATTGGTCTGGCTCGCGATTTCGCTGATCAGACGCAGCACGTCGCCGATGCGCTCGGCGGCGGTGGCAAGGCTCGTGACCATCTCGGTCGTCTCCGCGGCCTTGCCCACGGCGTCGCTCGCGACCTTGCTGGAATGGGTGACCTGGCGGCCGATCTCGCTGACCGACGATGCCAGCTCCTCGGTCGCCGCTGCGACCGCGTTCACGCTGGTCGAGGCCTCCTCGGAGGCCGTCGCTGCGGCGGAGGCCCGCTGCGAGGTGCCGTTGACGCTGGTGGTGATGTCGCCGGCGACGCTCTGCATGCCCTCGGTCGCCTTGGCTACGGCAGCTACCACGCCCTTGACGTCGGCTTCGAAGCGGTCGGCCATCTGGCGCTGCAGGGCCTGCTTCTCGATCTCCGCCCTGGCCTTGTCGGCCTCCTGCGCCTCGCGCATGGTGCCTGATTCGAGCATGTTGCGGCGGAACACGTCCACCGCCTTGGCCATGGTGCCGAGTTCGTCCGGGCGCTCGCTGCCGGGAATGGTGACGCTGGTATCGCCGCTCGACAGCCGGTTCATGACCGCGGTGATCGCGGTGAGCGGCCGCGACAGGCCGCGCCCGAGCAGCAGCGCCAGCACGATTGCGACGGCGAGGATGGCAACCGTGCCGAGGATCAGGTGGCGCTCGGCCGTGGCGAACGCGGCCTCGTACTCGGTCGTGTCCTTGATGATCTCGATCACGCCGACCGGCGCTCCCGCATAGTTCTTGATCGGCCCGGCATAGACCTCGACCGGATGACCGTCGAGCTCGGCCTCGTGCCGGACCGCCGAACCGTCGATCGCGCTCTTCAATTGGTCCATCGTGGTGACGACCGTGCTGCCGAAGGTCGAAGACAGCTTGTTCAGGTTCTTGCCGTCGAGCGAGTAGACCGCGAGGTCGATGCCAAAGCGCTTCTTGGCACGGTCGACGAACTCCTTGCCGAAGGCGGCGCCGATATCGACGTTGGCGACGCTTTTGCCGTCGCGCATGATCGGGGTCATGCCGAAGATACCAAGTGCCTCGCGGCCCGGCTCGACGCCGACGATCTGCCGGCCGCCCTTCATCGCCTCGACGACGGTCTCGCGGCGCGCCGAGACGTCATCGCCGAACACTTTGGGAGCGTGCACGCGGTAGAACGCCACCGCAGGCGGAACCTGGAAGGTGATGAGCGGGATACCCTGCGCCTTCAGCGATTTGTTGGCCTCGCCGAGCAGTGCGGCCAGGCTGTCGCGGTCGCCCTTGGCGATGGCATCGCCGACCGGCGGCAGCGCCGCGATCACGGCGGAGACGGCCAGTGCCGAGCGCCCCTCATAGTCGATCGCCGCGATCACGCTCTCATATTGCAGCTTGAGCTGCTGATCGAGCGCCATCCGGGTCAGCGCCCGTTGCTGGCTGATCGAGAAGCCGGAGACGATGGCGCATGCCACTGCCACGGTGAGGGCAATCGCGAGAATCAGGCGGGCGGCAATCGACTTGAGTTTGAACATCGAAAATTCCCAGGCATTTCCAAATCTTGCTTTGGTGGAAAGGTCCCAGAAATTGCTTAACAACTAGGGCGGGATCGCCTCCGTGTTTCAACGGTTTCGCCCCCATCCTTTTGCATGACTCGATGCAGTGGGCGCATGGAAGGCCGGTTGGTCGTCGCGGCGGAGCCAGTGCGTCGCAGCCGTCCCTGCCGGCGACTAGAGGGTTTTCGGTTCTGATTGAATCAGAACCGAAGCTCTAGATTCTTGTTTTGACCCGTTTTCTTCACGCGAACCGGTGTCCACTTCGTTCGAAAACGCTCTAGAGGGTTTCGGCAAGGATCGCCTTCCCCACATCCTCATAATGCGTGTCGCGCGCCTGGATCTGCTGGGCGATCGCGTGCATGTCGCGAAACCGGCGTTCGAACGGGTTGCTGCGGAACACCGCGGTCGCGCCGGCCATGTGATAGGCGGTGTCGACCACCTTCGCCGATTGATGGATGGTCCAGGTCGCGGCCAGCCGTACCGCGCTGCGGTGCGCGGCGCTGAACTCGCCCGTCGCGGACAAATCGCGCCACATCGCCGCTGCGGTCGCATAGAGATAGGCGCGCGCGGCGCGCAAATCGCCTTCGGTGCGGCCGATCAGCCCCCGCACCGCGCCGTTGTCGCGCATTGCGCCGGCCGCCAGCGAGGGATGCTTTCCGCGCGCCAGCGCGATGGCCGCATCCAGCGTGGCGCGCGCGACGCCGAGCGACACCGCGGCAAAGCCGAGGCTGAAGGCAGAGCCGGTGCCGATCCTGTAGAGCGGACCGGTCTCGCGCAAGCCGGACGGCACGTCGCGGAACGCGGTGAAGCGCTCGGGGATGAAGAGGTCGTTCACCTCGTAGGAATCGGTGCCGGTGCCGGCGAGCCCGATCGCCTGCCACACGTCGTGCAATGTCGCGCTGGCGGCGGGAAACAGGATCGTGCGCACCTCCGGCGAGCCATCGGCATTCACGCGCGGCGTGCCGTTAGTCCCGAGGATGCGCACATGCGCGCCCAGCCAGCTCGCCTGCCGCGAGCCCGAGGCAAAATCCCAGCGCGCCGTGACGCGATAGCCGCCCTCGACCGCGCGCGCCTCGTGCGCGATCGCGCCCCAGGCGAGGATGCCGGGCGCGGTGTTGAAGATCTCCCGCGCGGTATCGCGATCGAGCGAGGCCGCGATCATCGCGCAGACGCTGCACTGGCCGAGACACCAGGCCGTCGACGCATCGGCCTTGGCGATCTCCTCCAGCATCTGCATGAAGGCTTCAGGCGCGGCTTCCGCACCGCCGAGGCTCTGCGGCAGCAGCGCACGATATAGTCCGTTCTCGATCAGCGCCGCGACAACGGAAGGCGTCAGCCGCCGCGTCCGCTCGATCTCGTCCGCTTCGCGCGCGATCAGCGGCGCGATGGCGCGGGCACGTTCGACGAGACCAGATCCGGGAAGCTCCGACATTCGCGTGTCCTCGCCTTCTTTTGTCGTGAGCGGTGAGGTGAGGATGGTGGTCTATTTGACGGAGTGGTTCAAGGTGCGGGCATCATCCCCCGTGCGCGGCGCTTGAAAGCCCGCCCGTGAACCTCGGCGGCGCGGCGCGCGACCAACCACCTCCGTCACCACCAACGGCACCGCGTATCGCGCCGCATGAGGTTGCCCATGTCGATCGTCCGAATCTTCATCGTCCTGCTCGCGCTTGCTTCGCCGGCGTTGGCGCAGGACGGCGCCCATGATGCCGCTGCCGCGGGCGAGGCCGCGCGGGTGTTCCGGGCCTATGTCGCAGGCGTGGCGAAAAAGGGGGAGCGACCCGACCTGACCCGGCCGGAGACCACCGCGCTGCTCGGCCGCGTCTTTGATGTCGAAGCCCTGCAGGCGCTGCCGCCGGCGACGGCGAGCGACATGAGCTGGCTGATGGACTGGATGGACGCGGCCAACGCGACCTACAAATTGTTCGCGCTCTATGGTCCGAAGCCGGGCGCGCAGCCCGATCTCGCCACGCTCCAGCGCAACATGACCGACTATGGCGACCAGTACGCGGCGGCGATGAACTTTGTCATCCGCGGCATGGCGCGCGAGGCGGTTGCGGGCCAGTTGTTCATGGCGAGCCTCGCGCCGGAGCAGCGCACCCGCATCCGCGAGGAGGGATTTACGGGCTTCCGCCGCAGCACCGCCGAATTCATCCTGACCACTGTCTGCGCGGCGATCCAGGGCGCGGGCAAATCCGCCAACGCCCGCCTGGTCGCCGCCGCCATCCGCGACACGCGCGAGGTCTGGGCGAGCTTCCTGCTGCCGCAGGACCGGGCCCGCGTGCTCGAGCAGCTTGCCGACCTTCCCAGATGGGCCCCGGACGAGACGGCGCGAACCGATCTCGCCGCCTTCACGGCCGCGCTGCGAGCGGTGAATTGATTCGCGCTCCCCGTCAGGCCGCAGCGCGGCCAAGGTCGAGCGACGGCCTGCGTTTCGTCGGGAAGCTCAGTGCCACCGCGACGGCAGCGAGCCCGATCGCGAAGGAGCCGGCGTGCAGCCATGTGTAGCGCTGGAAATTGTCGAACACGAGCCCGCCGGCCCAGGGCCCGAGCGCCATGCCGAGGCTGGCAAACGCGGACACCGCGCCGAACACGGTGCCCATGATGCGCGCGCCGAAGAATTCGCGGACCAGCACCGCATAGAGCGGCATCACCCCGCCATAGGCGAGGCCGAACACCACCGACAGCGCGTAGAACTCGCCGAGCTGCGCCACTGCAAGATAGGTCGCGATGCACATCGCCTGCACGAGGAGGCCGCCGACCAGCACGGGCTTTGCGCCGATGCGGTCGGCCGCCGCACCCAGCAGCAGGCGGCCGCCGAGGCCTGAGACGCCGGCGACGCTGTAGACCGTCACCGCCGTGAGCGGGGCGATGCCGCAGACCATGGCATAGGACACCATGTGGAAGATCGGGCCGGAATGCGCCGCGCAACAGGCGAAATGTGCAGCGGCGAGTGCGATGAACTGCGGGGTGCGCAGCGCCTGCGCTGCGGTCAGTTCGATCTCCGGTGCCGCGTCGCTGCTTGCCGGGGCCGCCACGGCCGGTGCCGGCCGCACCAGGAAACAGGCCGGGATCAGCAGCGCCCATGCGGCGATGCCGATGACAAGCATCGCGGTGCGCCAGTCATAGGCCGTGATCAGCCAGCTCGCGGTCGGCGCGATCGTCACCGGCGACACGCCCATGCCGGCCGAGACCAGCGCCACCGCAAGGCTGCGGTTCTTTTCGATCCAGGCGCTGGCGAGCGCCATCATCGGCGCATAGAAGCTGCCCGCGGCAATTCCGATCAGCGTGCCAAAGAAAAGCTGGAACTGCCACAAGCTTGCCGCCTGGCTCGCGGCCACGAGACCAAGGCCCAGCAAGATGCTTCCCGCGAGGACCACGATGCGGGTGCCAAACCGGTCCGACAGCGTGCCCCAGAAAAACGCGGCAACGCCCATGCAGAGAAAATCCAGCGTGGCCGCCGCCGAGACGCCGGCGCGCGACCAGCCCATCGATTCCGAGATCGGCTGCAGGAACACCGCCAGCGACAGCATCGTGCCGAACCCGACACAGGTCATCAGCGCACCCGCGGCGACCACGACCCAGCCATAGTCGAAGCGTGACGGCTTGCTCATGCGTTTCCTCGGCGCTGTTGGTTTTGTTGGTGGTGCGCGGGGGGATGGTGACCTATCCACCTGCGGAGAGCAAGGCAGCTGGCGTATGCTGACACTGCATGGCCCTGATGATACCATGTCTTTCCCGACGGCCTGCACAATTGCTCTCATAGACGCGCCAGATAGAACGTGTGAGGAGACAAGCCCGATGACATGGGGAGCGCTCCGCAGGTTGCGCGGCAGCCAAAAGCTTCTGTTGCCTGTGATCTTCGCCGCCGCGCTCGTTGCCGATCCGGCATGTGCGGAGGACGGCCAAAGTCCTGCGCGCGAGCCCGGCCCGGTGTTTTCGGACAGTGGCCCGGACGCCGAACTCTACGGCAAGGCGTCCGGCTATCCGACCGGCACGCGGGGAGCGACCAACGAGCTCGACAAGCTGGTCGGCGCCTACAGCCATTTCGGCGACATCTATCCGTCTCGCCGGGTCGGCCGCGCCGCGACGCCCTGGTCGTTCAAGCGCGCGCCGGAGCCGACGATCGCCTACAGTTTCGACAACCAGCGGCTGAGCATCGCGGACTATCTCAAGCGCAACCCGGTGACGGGATTGTTGATCGCTAAGGACGACACGATCCTCTACGAGCACTATCAATATGCGCGGACCGATCGCGACCGCTTTCTGTCGCAGTCCATGGCCAAGACGCTTGTGGCCATGCTGGTCGGAATCGCGGTCTCCGAGGGGCGGATCAAGTCGATCGACGAAACCGTCTCCACCTATGTGTCTGGCCTCGCAGGAACGGAATATGGCAGTACGTCCATCCGCGCCTTGTTGAACATGTCGTCGGGCGTGGAATTCTCTGAAATCTATGACGGCAAGGACGACATAGCGCGGCTTGGACGCGCGCTGTTCGTCGGAGAGCCGAAAGACCCCGTATCCGTCGTCGCGCAATTCAACACGCGGTCGACGCCGCCGGGGACCAAATGGCACTACGCCAGCGTAGAGACCGAGATCCTCGGCCTGGTGCTGCGCGCGGCGACCGGCACGCCGCTCGCCGACTATCTCCACGATCGCATCTGGAGCGCCATCGGTACCGAAGCGGATGCGTCGTGGGCGATCGACGGCAGCGGGCAGGAGATTGCATTCTGCTGCTTCAACGCCACCTTGCGCGACTATGCGCGGTTGGGCCGATTGCTTGCAAACGATGGTGCCTGGGAAGGTCGTCAATTGATCCCCCGGCAGTGGCTGCTCGATGCCACGACCGTCAGATCGGGTGACGATCATCTCGCGCCGCGCGTGGCCACCCCCTATTTTGGCTACGGCTATCAGGTTTGGCTCCTTCCGGGGGAGCAGCGCAGATTTGCCCTGCTCGGCATCCGCGGTCAGGTCATCCTGGTCGATCCGGCCTCCAGGCTCGTCATGGTACACACCGCCGTTCGCCAAAAGCCGTCCGAGCCGGGAAGCCTCAGGGAGCCGCTCGCGTTGTGGTCCGCCGTGCTTCAACAACTCGGGAAATGATCTGACGGTACCCCAAGCCAGAAATTTCGACGGACCATGTCGGCACCGGCGGCTTTCGATCGTCCTTGGGTGGACACGTTCGGCAGGGGCGATGACGGCCCCGACCGTCGCCTCGACCGCTAAAAGATTGAACTGGAGCAATGCCCATGAGGATCACCGTCGAAACCAGCGTCGCAGCCCAGATCGATCAGGTCTGGCAGGCTTACACGACGCCCGCAGACATCGTGAAGTGGAACGCAGCCTCCGACGATTGGCATACGACCAGGGCGACGGTCGATCTGCGGGAAGGCGGCGCCTTCTCATCACGGATGGAAGCCAAGGACGGTAGCATGGGTTTCGACTTCGCTGGCACCTACACGAAGATCATGGACCGGAAGCGGATCGAATACGCGTTCGGCGATCGCAAGGCCGAGGTCGAGTTCGTGCCCGGCCCGAGCGGCGTGGTCGTCCGCGTCGTCTTCGATAGCGAAACGACGCACCCGGAGGAGCAGCAGCGGGGTGGCTGGCAGGCAATCCTCGACAATTTCAAGCGATACGTTGAGGCGAACCAGAGCGCGTGATCTCAGCGAGCCGGTAGCCCGACGCGGCCTGCATCAGAGACGCAGCGACGATGTCATCATCCCCCTGTTTTGCCCGACAGAGCAAACCGGCTTCGCACGATCGAAAAAGCCCAATGCCGTCAAGGGGTCGGCTACTGTGCATGGGGTTGTTTTCGCAATTTTTGCTTCGGCCGTGGCTGGCAGTTCGAACAGGACCTATCCAGCTCCATCGTCATGGCCGGGCTTGACCCGGCCATCCACGTCTCCGACAAGCCTCAAAAAAGAAAATGCCCGGGACGTGCCCGGGCATGACGGCCATTGGCGATCGGGAAAGCCCCGCCTCAGCTATCCACCTTCAGCGCGGCAATGAACGCCTCCTGCGGGATGTCGACCTTGCCGAACTGCCGCATCTTTTTCTTGCCTTCCTTCTGCTTCTCCAGAAGCTTGCGCTTGCGCGTGATGTCGCCGCCATAGCATTTTGCGGTGACGTCCTTGCGCAGCGCGCGGACGGTTTCGCGCGCGATCACCTTGCCGCCGATCGCCGCCTGGATCGGGATCTGGAACATGTGCGGCGGGATCAAATCCTTCATCTTCTCGACCATGGCGCGGCCGCGCCCCTCCGCACGGGTGCGGTGGACCAGCATCGAGAGCGCGTCGACCGGCTCGTTGTTGACGAGGATCTGCATCTTGACGAGATCGGCCGGCTTGTAGTCGGTGAGATGATAGTCGAACGAGGCGTAGCCCTTGGAAACCGATTTGAGGCGGTCGTAGAAATCGAACACCACTTCGTTGAGCGGCAGGTCGTATTTCACCATCGCGCGCGAGCCGACATAGGTCAGCTCCTTCTGCGAACCGCGGCGGTCCTGGCACAGCTTCAGCACGCTGCCGAGATATTCGTCGGGGGTGAGGATCGTGGCCTCGATCCAGGGCTCCTGGATCTCGGCGATCTTGACCACGTCGGGCATGTCGATCGGATTGTGGATCTCGATCTCGGTGCCGTCGTTGAGCTTCATCTTGTAGATGACGCTCGGCGCGGTCGCGATCAGATTGAGATCGAACTCGCGCGACAGCCGCTCCTGGATGATCTCCAGATGCAGCAGGCCGAGGAAGCCGCAGCGGAAGCCGAAGCCGAGCGCGGCGGAGGTTTCCATCTCGAAGGAGAAGCTGGCGTCGTTGAGGCGCAGCTTGCCCATCGCGGCACGCAGCGTCTCGAAGTCGTCGGCATCGACCGGAAACAGGCCGCAGAACACCACGGGGATCGCCGGCTTGAAGCCCGGCAGCATCTCCGTCACGGGCTTCCGGTCGTCGGTGATGGTGTCGCCGACGCGGGTGTCGGCGACTTCCTTGATGGCGGCGGTGATGAAGCCGATCTCGCCGGGGCCGAGCTCATCGACCTGTGTCATCTTCGGCGTGAAGAAGCCGACGCGCTCGATGTCATAGGCCGCACCCGTGCCCATCATGCGGACGCGGCTGCCCTTCTTCATGACGCCGTCGACGACGCGGATCAGAACGACCACGCCGAGATAGACGTCGTACCAGCTGTCGACCAGCAGCGCCTTCAGCGTCGCGTCGCGGTCGCCCTTCGGCGGCGGCAGGCGGGTGACGATGGCTTCCAGCACGTCGGCGACGCCGAGGCCGGTCTTGGCCGAGATCATCACCGCGTCCGAGGCGTCGATGCCGATGACGTCCTCGATCTGCTGCTTGACCTTCTCGGGCTCGGCGGCGGGAAGGTCGACCTTGTTCAGGACCGGCACGATCTCGTGATTGTTGTCGAGCGCCTGGTAGACGTTGGCGAGCGTCTGCGCCTCGACGCCCTGGCTGGCATCGACCACCAGCAGGGAACCCTCGCACGCCGCCAGCGACCGCGAGACTTCGTAGGCGAAGTCGACATGGCCGGGCGTGTCCATCAGGTTGAAGATGTAGTCCTTGCCGTCCTTGGCCTTGTACGCGAGGCGCACCGTCTGCGCCTTGATGGTGATGCCGCGCTCACGCTCGATGTCCATGGAATCGAGCACCTGCTCCTTGCCCGCCATCTCGCGGTCGGAGAGGCCGCCGGTCATCTGGATCAGGCGGTCGGCCAGCGTCGATTTGCCATGGTCGATATGGGCGACGATGGAGAAATTGCGGATGTTGGAAATGGGGACGGTCGTCATGGGCGCGGGATACCACTCACATCCCCGTGCGGCAACCATATTGCTGTAATTTCAGGGCCTTTCTTCACGCCAAGCTGATTCCACGAGTGCCCAAAACGCGCTAGGCAAGCGCCCATGTCGACCACTGCTTTACCGACCGCCAGAACGCGCACGAAGGCCCGCCTGAGCTTTGGCCGCTTCCGGGCCTGGCTGGTTGCCTGCGCGGTCCGCCCCGAGGCGAGATTGTGGCTGGTGATCCAGCTCGCCATCCTGCACGCGGTGCTCTGGACCTTCATCCTGATCAATCTGAAGGCGGCGCAGGACGTTCACATGGACGTCGCTGAAGCCTATGGCTGGGGCCAGAAATTCCTGTGGGGCTACGGCAAGCATCCGCCGCTGTCGGGCTGGGTGGCCGGGCTCTGGTTCACGGTGTTCCCTGCCGCGGACTGGGCGACCTATGCGCTGGCGATGGCGATGGTCAGCGCCGGCATGGTGATCTGCTGGCTGATTGCCTTGCGCGTGGTGGATGCGCGGCGCGCGTTCCTGGTCGTGGTGATGGTCGCGCTCTACCCGATCTTCAATTTCAAGGGCTTCAAGTACAACCCGGACCTGCTCCAGCTCGTCACGCTGCCGCTGCTGGTGCTCGCTTATCTCAACGCGTTCGAGAAGCGCAGCTGGCAGTCCGGAATCCTGCTCGGGCTTGCCGGCGCGCTGGCGCTGATGACGAAATATTGGGTGCTGACCATGATCGGCGCCATCGGCCTTGCCGCGCTGCTCCATCCGGAGCGGATGCGATTTTTGGGTTCGCCGGCGCCGTGGGCTGCGATTGCGACGATGGTCGTGGCGATGATCCCGCACGTGGTCTGGCTGGCGGATGCGCATTTCGTGCCGCTGACCTATGCCGGCGACACCTACAGCCTCGCGGACACCGGCCAGGTGCATCAGCTCGTCACCGGCTACATGCTGCACAATGCCGGACTGCTGGCGCTGCCGGTGGCGCTCGCCGCGCTCGCGATGGCGTTGGTGCCGCCGTGGTTCACATTGCTGCTGCGCGCGCCCTTGCGCATCGTCACGCGCGCCTGGGCGCGCGGCGCCAATCCGGGCGTCAATGCCTCGCAGGCGCTGAACGTGTGGATGATCCAGATCATCGTCGCATTCGGCCCCCCGCTCGGCGCACTGGTCTTCAGCGTCTACCTGAAGACCGATTGGGGCATCTCGCTGTTCTTCCTGGTGCCGCTCGCGCTGGTCGCGATTCCGGCGCTGCGGGTGCAGGGCGCGGCGCTGTTCAACATCGCCGCGATCTGGCTCGTGCTCAGCGTTGCCACGCTCGCCGCCTCGCCCTGGATCGCCGCGCGCGAGATGACGGCCAATGCCGGCAACACGGCGACCTATGGCGCGCGCTCCGAGCTCGCACGCGAGCTGACCCAGGCCTGGCACGCGCGCTTCGCCTCGCGCTGGGCGGTCGTTGCCGGGACGATGGAGACGATCCAGCCGATGGTGTTCTACAGCCCGGATCATCCGGCCGCGTTCACGCCGAACGAGGCCTGGGGGTCCGGTCTGACCTCGCTCGACGACGCCAGGAGATACGGTTTCATCGGCGTGTTCGATGCGACCGACGAACGTCTGCCCAAGTTCGAGAAATGGGTTTCGGAGGTCGCGCCGAACGCCGAGCGCATCGTCATGACCACGCGCCGCTTCACCCACGGCAAGCCCGGCCCGGCGATGAGCTGGGACGTCTTCATCGCGCCGCCGGGGAAGTGAGTGACGGTCGCGTAGGGTGGGCAAAGGCGCGTTAGCGCCGTGCCCAACCATCTTTCGGCAATCGTGATACGCGTGGGCACGCCTCGCTTTGCCCACCCTACCGCACTGAGCGCTTGGCGAGGGACCTAAATCCCTTCCTCGTTGAACTTGCTTTCAACGAGCTCGGTGATCGCAGCGAGCGCGGCTGCTGCGTCGCTACCGGCGGCGGCCACGGTGATCGTGGTGCCCGGTCCGGCGGCAAGCATCATCAGGCCCATGATCGAGGTGCCGCCGACGGTCTCGCCGCCGCGCGTCACCCAGACCTGCGCATCGAAGCGCTCGACCGCCTGGACGAATTTCGCGGAGGCCCGCGCATGCAGGCCGCGCTTGTTGATGATCAGGAGGTCCTTGGAGATCGCGCCCGCGGGCACGCCTGTCCCCGCTTGTGGCGCCTCTTCGCTCATTTGCCGGCGAGCACGCGGCTGGCGATGGTGACGTATTTGCGGCCCGCTTCCTGGGCCATCGCGATCGCGTCGGGCAGCGGACGCTCTTCGCGGACCTTGGCAAGCTTCACCAGCATGGGCAGGTTGATGCCCGCGAGCACCTCGACCTTCGGCCGGCTCATGCAGGATATTGCGAGGTTCGACGGCGTGCCGCCGAACATGTCGGTGAGGATCGCAACGCCGTCGCCGGAATCGACGCGGTTAACCGCCTCGATGATGTCGCTTCGGCAGAGATCGGAATCATCTTCGGCGCCGATCGTGATCGCTTCGATTTGCTTTTGTGGGCCCATGACATGTTCAAGCGCTGCCTTGAACTCGTCGGCAAGGCGCCCGTGGGTCACAAGTACTAGACCAATCATCGGAAAACTCCTCGCGGGCGCTTTTGGTGCACCGCACGAACGCGCCACTTTGACCATCCAGAGCCCCCGCGCAAGGGGGGATGTTGCGTATCTCCCTGAATCTAGACGGATGGATGAGGGGAGCTGCGCCGGTCTAATCGGTCGCGATAGTGGGGTTCATATGGTTACCATTTCCCTTCAAACAATCGCCTCAAGGGTTAGTCGAAGGTTAACTCTTGGTAGTGGTCAACGCCGCGACAACCAGTGGGAGGGGCGGATAGTCGCGGCCAACCGGGATTCGCGGTAATTCGACACCGGAAATGCTGATTTTCAGGGATTTGACCGACGGCAGGCGCTCCGCGTCGGCGGCATCCAGATCGACCACGAGACCGACGGTCGCATGCTCCACAAAGTCGCAGCGGCGGATCCCGAGTCCCCGGATCTCGATCAGGCCGGCCAAGACCGGCGCGGGGCGGACCTTAATTTCATCGCCGACTGTCGCCAGATGGACACGGTCGTCCCCGACCAGAACGGCCGTTTCGATCACGCCCGAGCGTCCAGCCATGATTAAATCAAAGGCAAGGCGCGACTTGCCGGAGCCTGAGGGACCGCGGATCAGCACCGCCAGACCTCCGACCTTGACTGCGGAGGCGTGAACGCTGGGCGCTCCGTCGCTCATAGCGCCGGCAGCCGCACCACGAAGCGCGCGCCTGCGACCGTCGGCGCGCCCTCGTCATCCGGCGGGCCTGCGCGGTTCTCGGCCCAGATGCGCCCGCCATGGGCGTCGACGATCTGCTTGGAGATCGACAGGCCGAGGCCGGAGTTCTGGCCAAAACCCTGATGCGGACGATCGGTGTAGAAGCGCTCGAAGATGCGCTCCAGCGCGTCGTCGCGAATGCCGGGGCCGTCGTCGTCGACCACGATCTCGATCTCGCCGCGCGCGCGGCGGCAGGTGAGGCGCACCTTGCTGCCGGCTTCCGAGAACGACTGCGCGTTGGAGAGCAGGTTGGAGACCACTTGCCCGAGCCGTGAATCGTGGCCGGTCACGGCGAAGGCGTCGGTCGGGCTGCGGCCCTCGAAGCGGATCTCGACCGCGACGTCGTGGCCGAGCTTGGTTTCGTTGGCGACGGACACCAGCGTCGTCAGCAGGCGGCGCAAATCGACCGGGATCGCATCCTGGCGCTGCAATTCGGCATCGAGGCGGCTGGCATCGGAGATGTCGGAGATCAGGCGGTCGAGCCGCTTGACGTCGTGCTCGATCACCTCGAGCAGACGCGCGCGGCTGTTCTCGTTGCGCGCCAGCGGCAGCGTCTCGACCGCCGAGCGCAGCGAGGTCAACGGGTTCTTCAATTCGTGGGCGACGTCGGCGGCGAACATCTCGATCGCCTCGATGCGGCTGTAGAGCGCGCTGGTCATGTCGCGCAGGGCGCCGGAGAGATGGCCGATCTCGTCGCGGCGGCGGGTGAAATCGGGAATCTCGATGCGGGCCTTGATGCGGCGGCGGACGCTCTCGGCGCTGTCGGCGAGCCGGCGCACCGGCCCGGCGATCGTGCTCGCGAGCAGCAGCGACAGCATGATCATGACGGCGGCCGCGACGCCGCCGACCTTCAGGATGGCGAGGCGTTCGGCAGTGACCATCTGGTCGATGTCGTCGCCCTGGGTCGACAGCATCAGCGCGCCGTGGATCGCGCGCGAGCGCAGCACGGGGACCGCGACCGAGACGATCACCTCGCCGCGGGCATTGACCCGCACCATCGAGCGCTTCTGGCCCTGGAGCGCATCACTAACTTCGGCATAGCCGTTGCCGTTCTCGGGGCCGAGCTCGCGATAGAGCGGCAGGTCGCCGCGGTTCAGCCAGGTGCGCACCGCGACCATGCCGCGCTCGACGAAGCCGGGCTTCTCGGCCGGCGGCGGCAGGTCGAGGCGCAGCACGTTTTCGAGGTTGCGGCTGTCGAGCAGCAGGCTGCCGTTCGGATCGTAGATGCGGGCGCGCGTCTTGGTCGGCGAGATCAGCGTGCGCAGCACCGGCGCCACGCGCTCCGGATTGATCGGGAAGTCCAGCGGCGAATATTCGTCCGGGCCGCCATAGGTCTCGCCCGGCTTGAGGTCGAGCAGCCGGTCGGGATCGATGGTGATGGCGTTGGTCTGCACCGTGGCGGAGGCCGCGATCGCGCCGGCGATGATCTCGGCCTGCACCAAAAGGCTCTGCGCCCGCGCGTCGATCAGGCCGGCGCGGAATTGCGACAGATACAGGATGCTCGCCACCAGCGCGACGAGGCCGGCGAGGTTGAGCGAGACGATGCGGCGGGTCAGGCTGGAGAAGGACAGCGCGAAGAAGAATTGCCCGGCGCGCTTGAGCCAGTTCAGCGGTCGGAAGCCGTGCGGCTTGTCTTCGACGACGTGCTCAGAAACGCCGTCGGATGCGATATCCCCGGCGCTCTGGTTCTCATCAGGCTGCGTTCGGTCCAGCAATGCTTACGCCCGCGTTAGGACAGCTCGTGGCAATGGTCCCCGCATCCTAGAGCCATCCCGGTCGTGATGGAATCAGAACCGGCGATGCTCTCAATCGTTCGTGAAGGCGCCTCGCGCCCTCAGGCTTCCTTGAAGCGGTAGCCGACGCCGTAGAGCGTCTCGATCATCTCGAACTCGTTGTCGACCACCTTGAACTTCTTGCGCAGCCGCTTGATGTGGCTGTCGATGGTGCGGTCGTCGACATAGACCTGGTCGTCATAGGCGGCGTCCATCAGGGCGTTGCGGCTCTTCACCACGCCGGGCCGGGTCGCCAGCGCCTGCAGGATCAGGAATTCGGTGACGGTCAGCGTCACCGGCTCGTTCTTCCAGGTGCAGGTATGTCGTTCCGGATCCATGCGGAGCAGGCCGCGGTCGAGCGCCTTGGCGTCGTTCTCCTTGGGCGCGACGGTCGGATCCTTCGGCGCCGAGCGGCGCAGCACCGCCTTGACGCGCTCGACCAGGAGGCGCTGCGAGAACGGTTTGCGGATGAAATCGTCGGCGCCCATCTTGAGGCCGAACAGCTCGTCGATCTCCTCGTCCTTGGAGGTCAGGAAGATCACCGGCAGGTCGGACTTCTGCCTGAGGCGGCGCAGCGTCTCCATGCCGTCCATGCGCGGCATCTTGATGTCGAGGATGGCGAGATCGGGCTGGGTGGTGCGAAAACCGTCGAGCGCGGAAGCGCCGTCGGTGTAGGTCATGATGCGGTAGCCTTCGGCTTCCAGCGCGATCGAGACGGATGTGAGAATGTTGCGGTCGTCGTCGACCAAAGCGATTGTGGGCATGAGCCTCTGCTTTCTGCTGTCCGTTTGGGTCGTGGCTTAAAACGGCGAGCAATCCACTGATGCGCCGCATACATGGGTGCCGAATTGGCGTTCGAACCTTGTCACCGAGCAATGCAAGCTGGGCTGAAGTGTGACCAAGTTCCACGAAACACGGCAGATTCGCCGCATGTCGACCCATAACCAGGCCCCCGTTTACCCGAAAAAAGGCCTCCCTTGCAACCACCTGATCCGAGAAAGCCGATGCAACCGACTCCTGATTTCGACCCCGCAACGCTCGCCAAATCCCTGCTGAGGCGATCGCGGCAGGGGGCGCTGGCAACCCTTATGGCCGGCAGCGGCGACCCTTATTGTTCCCTGGTCAATCTGGCCAGCCATCCCGACGGCTCGCCCATCCTGCTGATCTCGGGCCTCGCCGTGCACACGAGGAACATCCTGGCCGATAGCAGGGTCTCGCTGATGCTGGACGAGCGGGCGGCGGGCGATCCGCTGGAGGGCGCCCGGATCATGCTGTCCGGCCGGGCGGAGCGGGCTGATGCCGACAAGGATTTGCTCCAGCGGCGGTATCTCAATGCGCATCCGTCGGCGGAAGGCTTTGTTTCGTTTAAGGATTTCTTCTTTTTCCGGATCCGCCCGACGGCAACCCATCTGGTCGCCGGCTTCGGCCGGATCGTCGACCTCGAGCCCGCGCAGTTTCTCACCGACCTCACCGGCGCCGAGGATCTGCTGGCGGCGGAGGAGGGGGCTGTCGCGCATATGAATGCCGATCATCGCGACGCCATGGGCCTCTATGCGACCAAGCTCCTTGGCGCTGCCGCGGGTGACTGGCGCTGTACCGGCTGCGATCCGGAAGGCCTCGACATGCAGGACGGCCAGACCGCGCTGCGGCTGGATTTCCCGGAGCGGGTCACTGACGGCACGTCGCTGCGCAAGATGCTGGTCCGTCTCGCCGGCGAAGCGCGCATGAAGGTGGACGACTAGGGCGTGTGCTCCTGAAATTGCGGTGGCACTGAGCGCGGAGCGGAAGTTTCTGGTGGGTCCGAGCATTACTGCTACCGACGTTGAACTCACTGCGGTCGAATGTCCGTTACCGGCGCTTCCGAACCTATGGACGGCGTCAGGGTAATGCCGGCTCCACTTTGCAGCCGCGCGAAGTCGACGAACGCCTTGAACGCGGCGGTCGGGTTGCGTCGGCTCGGATAGTAGAGGCTCAACGGCGCCAGAATGGGCGTCCAATCTTCAAGTACGGGCACAAGGCGGCCCGCCTCGATGTCGTCTCGCACGTCGGACTCCATAGCTAAAACCAGACCTACGGACGCGAGGACTGCGGTGCGCGCGAGACTCGCTTCGTCGAGGGTGATGGGGCCCTCAACGTCGATATGGACCGATTGTCCATCCTTCTCGAACGGCCAGCGGTAGATAGCACCATCGGGAAGCCGGACGCGGAGACAGGAATGCTCAGCGAGATCCTGGGGGATCAGGGGCGTCCCGTGCGCTTTCAAATAGCTCGGTGTGCCCACCACCACATTGCGCCGCGCGGCCCCCAATGGGAGTGCGATCATGTCGGCCGGCACAAAGTCTGAGCTACGGACGCCGAGGTCGAAGCCGCCCGCGACAATGTCCACCAGGCGACCCTCTGTGACGATGTCGATGTGGACCTGAGGATGCACGCGCAGAAACGGTAGGACGAGCGAAGTGAAGATCTCCCGCGCCGCTGTCGGAAAGGCGTTGATGCGCAACGTGCCTGAAGGGGTGGCCTGTTGGGAGCGCGCAACCTCCATCGCCTCATGAATGTCCTGCACGGCAGGAGCGACCTGCGCGACGAACCGTTGGCCTGCCTCCGTCAAGGAGACGCTTCGCGTCGTTCGGTTGAAGAGCCGCACGCCGAGCGTGCGTTCCAGCTTTCCCACCGCATTGCTGAGCGCGGTCGTCGAAACCCCGAGCTCAAGCGCAGCCGTGCGAAACTTGCCCCGGCGCGCGACCATGAGAACTGCGTCTAATTCCGTCAGGCCACTTTGCACGATTGTCCCGCCTTTCGTGATGAGACATCCAGAATTGTCCTGATTATCGCGCGATCTGTCTACCGCTATCTTCGGCTGGCAACCACACTTGCAGCCGCCGCGGCTGCGACCGGAGCAAACAGGACAAGAACAATGACGCTCGAACTTCCATCCCCGATTGCTGCGTATGTAGCTGCCAACGCCCGCCTGGACGTGGACGGCATGCTGGCACCCTTCGCCGCCGAGGCCGTCCTCCGCGATAACGGCGCCATTCTTCGGGGGGCCGCCGAAATCAGGTCGTTGCTTGAAGAAGCGGTGGTCGGGGCGAAGGCGATTTTCACGCCGGACACCGTCCGGCACGAGGACGGCCAGGTCGTCGTCGAAGGCCCTGGCCATGGCGACTTCAAGGGCAGCCCGATCCGCTTCACATACCGCTTCACCCTCGAAGACGACGCCATCAAGGCCCTGGAGATCACGGCATGACTATCAAAGCCGATCCGACCGAGTTCGCAGGAAAGCGAGTGCTCATCAGCGGGGGCACCAAGGGCTTGGGGCGTGCCACCGTCGACCGCTTCCTGGCTGGCGGCGCCCGGGTGATCACCTCCGCCCGCGGAGCCTTGGAACCCATCGATGGCGTTGAGTTCGTCCAGGCGGACCTGACGACGGCCGAGGGCGGCGAAGCCCTGGCCAAGGCGGCGCAAGAGCGTCTGGGGGGCGTCGACATCCTCGCCCACGTGCTCGGCGGCTCCACCACTCCGGGCGGCGGCTTCGTCGCCCTGACGGACGACCATTGGCTCTCCGAACTGAATCTGAACCTTCTGGCGACCGTTCGCCTCGACCGCCTGCTGATCCCTCAGATGATCGAACGGGGCTCGGGCGTGGTGGTGCACGTCACCTCCATCCAGTCGGTCCTGCCGCTTCCCGACGCGACCACCGCCTACGCCAGCGCCAAGGCCGCGCTTCGGACCTACAGCAAGTCCATCTCCAAGGAACTCGGTCCCAAGGGCGTGCGGGTCAACGTCGTCTCTCCCGGATGGATCATGACCGAGGGGACCGATGTCTTCCTGAAGCGTATTCAGGACTCTAACGGCGGCACGCTTGAGGACGCGCGCCAGCTCGTCCTGAAGGGCCTCGGCGGCATCGCCATTGGTCGTGGCGCCGAACCTTATGAAGTCGCCGACGTCATCGCCTACTTGGCCTCGGATCGCGCCG
Source organism: Bradyrhizobium symbiodeficiens (assembly GCF_002266465.3). Taxonomy (NCBI): domain Bacteria; kingdom Pseudomonadati; phylum Pseudomonadota; class Alphaproteobacteria; order Hyphomicrobiales; family Nitrobacteraceae; genus Bradyrhizobium; species Bradyrhizobium symbiodeficiens. The sequence goes on from NZ_CP029427.2 coordinate 771,230, forward strand.
CCTCAATTCACGGCGCTGAGTTCGTTGTCGACGGCGGCACCGTACCGACTGTCTGATCAAAGGGACACGTTCACGCTTGGCCGAGCTGGCCTGGCGTGGACAACCGCATGCCATGGCCTGATTGTCTCAACCTCCGCTCTCCAGCTTCAGAGCGACTGTCCGCTTCTGGCCCATCAGCGACGTCAGGCGATGCCGGTTTTGTACCGCTGTTGAGGAGGTGCGGAGGCCCGAGAGCGCCCCAACCGGATTATGAGTACCCCCTGGAACGCCAGGTTTTGAACGTCACGACCCATCGCTGCGACCCAAGACGGAAGATATTGAGGCTCGCAGCGAGAGGATTCATGGCACGTCGTCGTTTGGCATTGGCCGCGGGTCTGGCACTCGCGATCACTACGTCGCTTGCCGCGCCTGGCCTTGCTCAGAAGGGCGATCTGTCAGCGCAGAGCGCGCGCATCAATGCGTTGCGGAGCGCCGGCAAATATTCGGAGGCGCTGCCGCTGGCACAGGCCATGGTGACCTCGCTCGAGAATACCAGCAACAACCGCGATCTTGCCGCCGCGCTCAACAATCTCGGGCAGATCAAAGCCGACCAGGGCCACGACGATCAGGCCGAGCCACTCTACAAGCGGGCCATTGCGTTGATGGAGAAGGGGACCGGTCAGGGTACCGTCGAGATCGCGCCGCTCCTGAACAATCTGGCGGCGCTCTATCAGCGGCAGAGCCGCTTCTCTGAAGCCGAGCCGCTGTTCAAGCGCGCGCTGGCCGTCAGCGAAAAGAGCCTGTCGCGCGAGCATCCCGATGTCGGTCGTGCTCTGAACAATCTCGCCACGCTCTACGTGAAGCAGGAGCATTTTGCCGAGGCCGAGCCGCTGTTTCAGCGTGCGCTCGCGATCTATCAGAAGGCCGCCGGGCCCGAGCATCCCGCGGTTGCCACCGTTCTCAACAACATCGGCCAGGTCGATCGCGACCTCAACCGCTACGCCGATGCCGAAGCGCCGATCAAGCGCTCGCTCGCGATCCGCGAAAAGGTGCTGGGGGTGGATCATCCCGACGTGGCGCGCTCGCTCAACAATCTCGCCGGGCTCTACGAGCACCAGCAGCGCTATGCCGAGGCCGAGCCGCTCTATCGCCGCGCCCTGTCGATCCGTGAACACGCGCTCGGACCCGATCACCCTGATGTGGCGACCTCGACGAACAATCTCGCATATTTCCTTCAGGTGTCGGGCCGCACCGCCGAGGCCTTGCCGTTTGCGCAGAAGACGCTTGCCACCAACCGCGCGCAGCTGCGCACCATGCTGCCGATTCTGTTCGCCGCGCGGCAGCAAACGCTGCTGGCGAACGACAAGGCGCTCGACGACGCGCTCGGTGCGATCCAGCGCGGCACGCAATCGTCCGCCGCCTCTGCCGTGAACAAGCTCGCGGTGCGATTGGCAGCCGGCAGCGACCGGCTCGCCGAGCTGGTGCGCCGGGATCAGGATCTCGCGGCCGAGGCCGAGGCGCTCGACAAGGCAATCATCACCGCGGTGTCGAAGCAGCCGGCGCAGCGCGACGTCGCGGCCGAGCAGCGCAGCCGCGCGCGGATTGCAACGATTGTGAACGAGCGCGCGGGCCTGCAGAAGACGCTCGCGCTGGAGTTTCCCGACTACGCCTCGCTCTCCAATCCGCTGCCGCTGGCGGTGAAGGACATCCAGCCGCTGCTGTCGGCCGACGAGGCGATGGTGATCTATTCCGTCGTCGACAAGCAGAGCTACGTCATCGCGATCACGCGCGACGGCGCCGACTGGAAGGAGATTCCGCTCGGCGCCGACGCGATGGCGCGGAAGGTGTCGGCGTTCCGCAGGGGGCTGGATGTCGGCAAGGCGCGCGATGCCTCCGGCAAATCGGGGCTGTTCGATCTCGCGCTCGCCAACGAGCTCTACGTCGCGCTGCTCGGCCCGGTCGAGGCCTTGACGAAGAACAAGCGCAGTCTGCTGGTCGTGCCGTCCGCGGCGCTGACCGCCCTGCCGTTTCATCTGCTGGTGACGGAGAGGCCGCAGGCTGCGATCCCGGACCGGCTCGAAGGTTATCGCGACGCCGCCTGGCTGCTGCGGCGTCAGGCCGTCTCGGTGCTGCCTTCGGTGATCAGCCTGAAATCCCTGCGCGCCTTCGCCCGCAGGGATCACGGCGTGAAGCCGATGACCGGCTTCGGCGATCCCGTCTTCAACCCCGCGGCCGAAGGACCCGCCGACCGTCGCGCCGCTGGCGGCAGGGTCGCGGCGCGCAGCATTGCGACGATTGCCTATACCGATTTCTGGCGCGGCGCCGGGGTCGATCGCGCGCGGCTTGCGCAGGCGCTGCCGCAACTGCCTGACACCGCCGACGAGCTGAATGCGGTGGCAAGAGACGTCGGTGCTGCTGATGCCGACATCCATCTCGGACGCGACGCCAGCGAAACGACGCTGAAGCGTGCAGCGCTTGCTCAATACGGCATCATCTACTTTGCCACCCATGGCCTCGTTGCCGGCGACGTCAAGGGACTGGGCGAGCCCTCGCTTGCGCTGTCGATTCCCGATCGGCCGTCGGAGCTCGACGACGGTCTTCTGACCGCAAGCGAGGTGGCCCAGCTCAAGCTCAACGCCGATTGGGTGGTGCTGTCGGCCTGCAACACCATCGCCGGCGACAAGCCCGGCGCCGAAGCGCTGTCGGGATTGGCGCGCTCGTTCTTCTACGCAGGAGCCCGCGCGCTGCTGGTCTCGCATTGGGCCGTGGATTCGGAAGCCGCCACCCGCCTCACCACAACGACTTTCGAGTTGCTCAAGAACGACCCGAAAATCGGTCGTGCCGAAGCCTTGCGCCGCGCGATGTTAACGTTTGTCGACGACACCTCGTCACCGCGCAACGCCTATCCCGCGATGTGGGGGCCGTTCGCGCTGATTGGCGAAGGCGAGGTACGATAAGCCGGCAGCCGGAATTGTGCGTCGCAAAAACCCTGATCAACGCCGAATTTCGTGTTTGGTTGCGCGATCATCCGTGATTTTTTGGTGCAGGTGCTCAAAGCTGACATGCGCGACGTTTGGCGCGGTCCTTGAATAAACCAAATCCTGCGGGATCGGCTTGGCAACACCAGCGTTCATCAGTATTAGGTCGTCCAACCGAGGCCGGTTGGCCTATAAATCACGGTGACCGCGATGGTGCCGAAGTTTTGGTCGCGCTGAATGTCGCGGGTTCTAGGAGGATTTTTCGTGCAAGAGACGGGCGTGCGCAACGGTGCCTTCGGCGCCGACAAATTCGGCTTAAAGAATCTCAAGCAGGTTCACTGGAACCTCGGTGCGCCGCAACTCTATCAATACTCGCTCGCTGCGGGTGAGGCGGTTCTGTCCGCTGACGGCGCGCTCTGCGCCGACACCGGCGAGTTCACCGGGCGCAGCCCGAAGGACAAGTTCACGGTGCGTGACGCCTCCACCGACAAGAAGATGTGGTGGGCCGGCAACCAGTCCATCACCGCAGAGCAGTTCGAGACGCTCTATCAGGACTTCCTCAAGCACGCCGAAGGCAAGAAGCTGTTCGCGCAGGATCTCTACGGCGGCGCCGACCCGGCCTACCGGATCAAGACGCGCGTCTTCACCGAACTCGCCTGGCACTCGCTGTTCATCCGCACGCTCCTGATCCGCCCCGAGGCGATCGAGCTGTCGACCTTCGTCCCGGAGCTCACCATCATCGACATGCCGAGCTTCCGCGCCGATCCCAAGCGCCACGGCTGCAAGTCGGAGAACGTCGTCGCGATCGATTTCGCCCGCAAGATCGTTCTGATCGGCGGGTCCTATTACGCCGGCGAAATGAAGAAGTCGGTCTTCACCACGCTCAACTATTATCTGCCCGAGCGCGGCGTGATGCCGATGCATTGCTCGGCCAATGTCGGCGCCAAGGGCGACGCGGCGATCTTCTTCGGCCTCTCCGGCACCGGCAAGACCACGCTGTCGGCCGATCCCAACCGCACGCTGATCGGCGACGACGAGCACGGCTGGGGCCCGAACGGCGTCTTCAACTTCGAAGGTGGCTGCTACGCCAAGTGCATCAAGCTATCGAAGGAAGCCGAGCCCGAGATCTACGCAGCGTCGACGCGCTTCGGCGCGGTGCTCGAGAATTGCGTGCTCGACGAGGATACCCGCGTGGTGGATTTCGACGACGGCTCCAAGACCGAGAACACGCGTTCGGCCTATCCGCTCGACTTCATCCCGAACGCCTCGCGCACCGGCCGCGCGCCGCAGCCGAAGAACGTGGTGATGCTCGCCGCCGACGCCTTCGGCGTGCTGCCGCCGATCGCAAAGCTCTCGCCGGCGCAGGCGATGTATCACTTCCTGTCCGGCTACACGGCCAAGGTCGCCGGCACCGAGCGCGGCTTGGGCTCCGAGCCGCAGCCGGAATTCTCGACCTGCTTCGGCTCGCCCTTCCTGCCGCTCGATCCCTCCGTCTACGGCAACATGCTGCGCGACCTCATCGCCCAGCACAACGTCGACTGCTGGCTGGTCAACACCGGCTGGACCGGCGGCAAGTACGGCACGGGCTCGCGCATGCCGATCAAGGTGACGCGCGCGCTGCTGACCGCCGCGCTCGACGGCTCGCTTCGCAACGTCGAATTCCGCACTGACAAATATTTCGGCTTCGCGGTCCCGACCGCGCTGCCCGGCGTGCCGTCCGAGATCCTCAACCCGGTCAACACCTGGAAGGACAAGGACGAATTCGACAAGACCGCCCGCGCGCTGGTCGGCATGTTCCAGAAGAACTTTGCCAAGTTCGAAGCCCAGGTCGACGCAGAGGTTCGCGCTGCTGCTCCGGACGTGAAGCTCGCGGCGGAGTAAGCTCTCCGCATTGTCTTCAATACAAAAGGGCGGCCGTGAGGCCGCCCTTTTTGTTTTCCTTCTCCCCTTGTGGGAGAAGGTGGCGCGAAGCGCCGGATGAGGGGTTCTATCCGCAAGTTCGAAGGAGAATGACGCGCGGAGAGAACCCCTCACCCGTCTCGCCGCTACGCGGCGAGCCACCCTCTCCCACAAGGGGAGAGGGGAAGAAAGAGCCTATGCCTTGAAATACGCGATCTGCGTCGTGGTCGCGAGCAGCCGGCCGTTCGGTGACCACAGCTCGGCGTTCTGATCGGCATAGCTCTTGTGCATGATCTTTGAATCCGCCGTCGCCAACACGCGCGTGATGTCCTCGGTCGCGAGCGCTTCGCTGTCGGTGTGGAAATACGTCGTCAGCGACACCGTGCCGAACGGCACCAGCTCGCGCCGCGCGTGGAAGATGCGGCCGAAGAAGGCGTCCGACATCGACATCAGCGACGGCATGTCGAGCTTGCGCGGCTCGCGATCGCTGATCCAGATCTTCGAATAGGTGCTGGCGAGCTCGGCCTGCGGCGGGCCGATCCGCATCTCGCCCTCGACGAAGCGGAATTCGTATTGGTTGGCCCAGGACGCCTTGATGTTCGGAAACGGCAGCGTCTCCTCGAACGGCTTTGCATCGGGATATTGCGCCACCCGGTGCTCCCAGGACGGCCGGCGCTCGGCGAACACGGCGGTGGCGAGCGTCGCGACCTCGCCGCCGCCCTGGCTGAGCTCGACGCTCCAGTGCTGGCTGGAGCGGTTGGCCTTCACCAGCCGCACGTCGAGATCGAATGGCCCCTTGGCGATCGGCGCGCAATAATTGACGGTGAGCGCGAGCGGATCGCCGGCGCGTTGCGGATGCTCGATCAGCGCGCGCAAGATCGTCGCGGCGGTGACGCCGCCGAACGGACCGACGAAGGCCCAGTAATCGTCGCTGGTGTGCCCCTGCCAGCTGGAGTCGCCGGCGGTGACGCGGGTGGCGTCGTCGAAGGGGTGGGGAAGCTTGGCGTGCATTGTCTGATCCGGCTTCCAATGACGGACGTCATATCACGCTCGACGCTGGTTTGCGCAATTACCTCGGGGGTAGCCGCTTCCACGCCGCGGAAAAATTAGCCGGCGGCGTCGCGGAGATTGGGCAGCAGCGGCGTGGTGGGGTTCACCGGCACGTTCCAGATCTCCTCGGCATATTCGCGGATGGTGCGGTCCGAGGAGAACCAGGCCATGCGCGCGACGTTGAGGATGGAGGCACGGGTCCAGGCGGGCGAGACCAGCCAGCGTGCATCGACGCTGCGCTGCGCCTCGTAATAGGAATCGAAATCGGCGCTGACCATGTAATGGTCGAGATAGCGCAGCGCGTGCGCGATCGACTCGAAACGTCCGGGATCGCCGGGCGAGAACTCGCCGGCGCCGATCGCGTTGATGGCGCGCTGCAGTTTCGGCGAGTTGCGGATCAGGTCGGAGGCGTCCAGCCCCTGCTTGCGCCGGATCATCACGTCGCCGGCTTCCATCCCGAAGATCGCGATGTTCTCCGCGCCGACATGGTCGCGAATCTCGATATTGGCGCCGTCGAGCGTGCCGATGGTGAGGGCGCCGTTCAGTGACAGCTTCATGTTGCCGGTGCCGGACGCCTCCATGCCGGCGGTCGAGATCTGCTCGGACAGGTCGGCCGCGGGAATGATCACTTCGGCGAGGCTGACATTGTAGTCCGGCAGGAATACGACCTTGAGCTTGCCGCCGATCGCGGGATCGTTGTTGACGACCTCCGCGACGTCGTTGATCAGCTTGATGATCAGCTTGGCATAGCGATAGCTCGCCGCCGCCTTGCCCGCGAAGATCTTCACCCGCGGCACCCAATTGCCGTTGGGATCGTCCTTGATCGCCTGGTACAGCGCGACGGTCTCGATGATGTTGAGAAGCTGGCGCTTGTATTCGTGGATGCGCTTGATCTGCACGTCGAACAGCGCGGTCGGGTCGACCTTGATGCCGAGCCGTTCGCCGATCAGGCGCGCCAGCGCGGTCTTGTTGTGAAGCTTGACGCTGCGGAACCTCTTCTGGAATTCGACGTCGCTGGCGCGCGCCTCGATCAGGCTGAGCTGGGTGGGATCGTCGAGCACGGCCTCGCCGCAGGTCTCGCGCAACAGATCGGTCAGCTTCGGGTTCGCCAGCATCAGCCAGCGGCGGAAGGTGATGCCGTTGGTCTTGTTGGTGATGCGGCCGGGATAGAGATGGTTGAGGTCGTGGAACACGGTCTCGCGCATCAGGTCCGAATGCATTGCCGAGACGCCGTTGATGCGGTGGGAGCCGACGAAGGCGAGCTGGCCCATGCGCACGCGGCGCCCGCTCTTCTCGTCGATCAGTGAAACCGAGGCGCGGAAGTCGATGTCGCCGGGGGCGCGCGCTTCGGCCAGCGCCAGATGCTGCACGTTGATGCGGTAGATGATCTCCAGGTGCCGCGGCAGCAGCCGCTCGAACAGCTCGACCGGCCAGGTCTCCAGCGCCTCGGGCAGCAGCGTGTGGTTGGTGTAGGAGAGCGTGGCGACCGTGACCTTCCAGGCCTCGTCCCAGCGGAAATTGTGCAAATCGACGAGGATGCGCATCAGCTCGGTGACGGCAAGGCTCGGATGGGTGTCGTTGAGCTGCACTGCGACCTTGCTCGACAGGCTGCGCAGCTGGCCGTCGGAGGCAAGGTGCCGCTTGATCAGATCCTGCAGCGAGGCCGAGACGAAGAAATATTCCTGGCGCAGGCGCAGCTCGCGGCCCGCCGGGCTCTCGTCATTCGGATAGAGGAATTTGCAGATCGCTTCCGCGCGCGACTGCTCGGCGGTGGCGCTGACATAGTCGCCCTTGTTGAAGGCATCCAGCTTCAACGGATCGGGCGAACGCGCCGACCACAGGCGGAGCGCGTTGACGTGCTGGCCGCGCCAGCCGACGATCGGCGTGTCATAGGCGATCGCCTGCACCGTCTCGGCTGGATGCCAGATCGCGCGGTCGCGGCCCTTTTCGTCGACATGCTCGACGCCGCCGCCGAAATTGATGTCGTAGATCACCTCGGGCCGCTGCAATTCCCAGGGATTGCCGAAGCTCAGCCATTCGTCCGGATATTCCTGCTGCCAGCCCTGATTGATGATCTGACGGAACAGGCCGTAATCATAGCGGATGCCATAGCCGATCGCTGGGATCGACAGCGTGGCCATGCTTTCCATGAAGCAGGCGGCAAGCCGCCCGAGGCCGCCATTGCCGAGCGCCGCATCCGGCTCGCATTTGCGCAGCTCCGGCAGCGAGACGCCGAGATCGCCGAGCGCGACCTCGAAGATCTTGAGCAGCCCCATGTTGTTGAGCGCGTCGGTGAAGAGACGGCCGATCAGGAATTCGAGCGAGAGATAATAGACGCGCTTGCGGCCCGCGTCGTAGCTGTGCTTCTCGGCCGTGAGCCAGCGATGCACGACACGGTCGCGCAGCGCCAGTGCCGCGGCCTGGTACCAGTCGTGCTTGGTCGCCATGCCCGCATCCTTGCCGATGGCAAGGCGCAGCTTCGCCAGGATCGTGCCCTTGATCTCGGCCAGCGCGAGTTCGTCGATCGGCTGGCCGGGGGCGGGAAAACTGGGCTGAAACGATTGATCTTGCAAAGCCGTCACTTCCTGGTCGAACACACCACTAAACTTTACGCGTCTTGCCCCTGCACCGGAACTGTCGCCGATGCGGCCTTGCACTGCGCTGGCGTAAATTTATGCAAGGAACGGGCCGATTTGGGAACCCGGGCGAGCACGGAGAAACCTGGATTCGGCGCTAGGTTGCCGATCAATTCGGCCATCAGTGTGGAGGAATGGTCTGTGAAACTGCTGAGCGGCTTCACGCTGCCTTGGCCTGCACCGCATCGCAAAATTCGGCGAGACGATCCGCAAGCCGCAGCGTTGCCGGGCTCGCATCCGGCGAGGCCATCAGCGCGACCTCGGTCTTGTTGATCGGCGCAAAACCGTCCTTCGCCGTCAGCACGCGGTGGTCGGACTGGATCGACATCTCCGACAGGATGCTCAGCCCCATGCCGGCGGCGACCGCGGCCTGGATGCCTGACAGGCTCGACGAGGAATAGGCCATGTGCCAGGCGCGGCCGACGCTTTCCAGCGCGTGGATCGCGCCGGCCCGGTAGAGGCAGCCGGCCGGGAAGCCGATCAGCGGCACCGACGCGGCGTGGACGTCGACCGGATGGCTCTTGCTGGTGACCCAGTGCACGCGCTCCGGCCACACCGCGATCGCGCCCTTCTCGCCGGCCGCACGCTTGAACAGCGCAAGGTCGAGCTCGCCGCGTTCGAGATCGCGCGCCAGATGCTTGCTCTGGTCGGCGCGCACGTCGAGCCGCAGGCCGGGATGCGAGCGCGAGAACGCGCCCAGTAATTTGGTCAGCCGGTACGCCGCGAAATCCTCGGGGATGCCGAGCCGGATCGCGCCTTCGCCATCCGGCTGGCGCAGCACGTCGCGCGCCTCCTCGGCCAGCGAGAGCAGACGCCGCGCATAAGACAGCAGCCGCTCGCCGGCCTCGGTCGGGCGCACGTTCTTGCCGTCGCGATGCAGCAACACCTGGCCGATATCGTCCTCCAGCCGCTTGATCTGCTGGCTGACGGTGGACTGCGTGCGGTGGACGCGCTCGCCGGCGCGGGTGAAGCCGCCGGCCTCGACCACCGAGACGAAGCTGCGCAGCAGCTCGAGATCGAGCATGGCGGCCTCCATTCGAAAATCAACTGATGATGAGTTAATCATTTAATTTCCAAATGACAAGCGGTGTCCCTAGATCGAGGCTCAGGAGAATGCCCATGTCGCTCGCCCCCTCGATTTCAGTTCCCCACAGCCGCTTCAGCACGTTGCCGCTCGCTATCGGCCTGTTCTGCCTGCTCTGGAGCTACGCCTTCGTCGCCGGCAAGATCGGCGTCACCCATTGCCCGCCGCTGATCCTGCTCGCCGCGCGCTTCTCGCTCGCCGGCATCTTGATCCTGGGCGCCACGCTGATCCGCGGCGGCTGGTCGTTGTCGTGGCGCGACGCCGCGATCTTCGCGGTGCTCGGGATTGCCAACAACGCGCTCTATCTCGGCCTCGGCTACACCGGCCTGCAATCGGTCTCCGCCGGCCTCGGCGGCCTGATCGTCTCGGCCAATCCGGTCTTCACCGCAGCGCTCGCCGCGCTGCTGCTCGGCGAGGGCATGACCTGGCGCAAGGCCGGCGGCCTGCTGCTCGGCATCACCGGCGTGACGCTGATCGTCTGGCATCGGCTGTCGGTCGGCACGGATTCCCTGCACGGCATCGTCTTCACGCTGGCTTCGCTCGCCTCGCTCGTCGCCGGCACCATCCTGTTCAAGCTGCTGGCGCCGAAAGGCTCCTTGTGGATCGGCAATGGCGTGCAGAACTTGGCTGCCGGCATCGTACTGACGCCGGTCGCGTTCACCTTTGCCGACATCCACGCAATCGACGTCACGCCGGGCCTGATCGGTGCCTTCGCGTTCCTCGTGCTCGGTGGCTCGATCCTCGCCTACTGGCTCTGGTTCCATCTCCTGAAAGTGTGCGGCGCCACCGCCGCCAGCGCCTACCATTTCCTGATGCCGCCGCTCGGCATGCTGTTCGCGTACTTGGTCCTTGGCGAGCACGTCGAGGCCCGTGACCTCCTCGGCATCATCCCGGTCGCGCTCGGCATCTATCTGGTGACGCGGCCGGCGAAGGCGGTGGCGTAAGTTTTCTGTTCGTCATGGCCGGGCTTGACCCGGCCATCCACGTCTTCGTCGCCGCGCGCAAGAACGTGGATGCCCGGGACAAGCCCGGGCATGACGGTGGGAAGGCAGTACGCGTCTCTCAATCCTTCCGGAAAACGATCGACGCCATCCATCCCGTCATCAGCGCCATCGCGGCGGTGACGAGGCCGTAGATCAGCCCGTTCTGCCGCGCGGTCGTCGCGACGAACTGCTCGAAGCCGACCTTGACGATCTCGAACGCGGTCTCGGTCTTGCCGATGAACGCGCCGTTCGCAAACAGTCTGATCTCGACCTCGTAGGTCCCGATCGGCACCTCCGCCGGCAGCGGGATGCCGGTGCGGAACAGGGTCGGCGTCAGGAACGTGACGGCACTCGGATCCTCGCGATAGAGCCCGCGCTGGGTGCGCAGGCGGATGAAGGCCGAGCGGAATGCGTCGTTCGGCACCACGTCGGCAAAGTCGCCGCTGACCCGCTGCGTCAGCAGCACGTTGTTCAGCCCGATCTGCTGGCGCCGCGCGATCTCGGGCGAGGTGATCGCGTCGAAGGAGCGGTTGGCGAACAGCGCCAGATAGCTCGGCACCTGCAGGAATTGGCGATAATCGGTGTTGATCCAGATGCCGAAGGTGCGTTCCTTCCGCCGCGTCACCATGTCGGCGCGCGGGCCCATCACGGTGACGACGAGATCGTAGGCCGTGCGATCGGCGGGCGTCGTGCTGTCCTTCTCGACCGAGCCGAACAGCACCAGCTCCTCGCCGGAATAGTTCGGGGTCACCGTGACGCGGTGGTTGGAAACCGACACGATCAGCCGCTCGGCCCGCGCCACCGAGCCGAGCATGAGGATGAGAAGCGCTGCGAAGAGCGTGCGCATCAGCTGCTGCCCCCTACCTCGCGGATGGTGAAGAGGTCCGCGGGCTGGATCACCAGCTCGATTGCGAAGCGAATTCCAACCGAGAGGATCAGAAGGCCGAGCAGCAGCCGCAGCTGTTCGCCGCGGATCTTCTGCCCGGCACGGACGCCGAACTGCGCGCCGGTGACGCCGCCGACCATCAGGATCAGCGCCAGCACGGCGTCGACGAGGTGATTGGTCACCGCATGCAGCATGGTCGCGAACAGCATCGTGACCAGCGTCAGCACCATCGAGGTCCCGATCACGGTCGAGGTCGGCACCCGCAAGAGATAGATCATGATCGGCACCAGAATGAAGCCGCCGCCGATGCCCATGATGGCGCCGATGAAGCCGATCATGATGCCGACGACCACCACGGGGATGACCGACAGATAGATCTTCGAGCGCTTGAACCGCATCTTCAGCGGCAGGCCGTGGATCCAGTTGTGCGTGCGGCGCGGCGGCAGCGCGCCGCGCCGGGTTCGCATCAGGGCGCGCAGGCCTTCCGAGAACATCAGGCTGCCGACCGTGGTGAGCAGCACCACGTAAGAGAGTGCGATCATCAGGTCGAGCTGGCCGAGCGCGCGCAGCTGCGTGAAGGTCCACACCCCGAGCGCCGTGCCGGTGATGCCGCCGCAGAGCAACACGCCCGCCAGCGCCGGATCGATCGCGCGCCGCCGCCAATAAGACAGCGCGCCGGAAAACGAGGAAGCCGCGATATGGCTCGCGACCGAGGCGACCGCCACCGCCGGCGTGATGCCGATGAAGATCAGAAGCGGCGTCATCAGGAAGCCGCCGCCGATCCCGAACATGCCCGAGACGAAGCCGACCGCGGCGCCCATCGCCAGCACCAGGAAGACATTGACGGGAAGATCGGCGATCGGAAGATAGAGCTGCATCGAAGGACCACGCTCCGGCGAGACTGATCAACTGGCGCAAAATGCCCGCCGGACGGTCGGGACGTTTGCCGCGCCTCTCAATAGCGGAATTTGGAGCGGGGAGGGACCCGGAATTTCGGGCGTGGTGAATGCGTTAAGCGGAGAGGAAAAGGAGACTCGATCTTTGCGACACCGGCGGTGCGCTCCCTCCCCCGCCTGCGGGGGGAGGGCTGGGGAAAGGGTATCTCAGCATTGGGACACCCAAGAGGAGAGAATCCCCACCCGCCGCGCTTCGCGCGTCGACCTCCCCCGCAAGCGGGAGAGGTGCACCGAGCGCGCGGCTCGTTTCGTTCGATCTAAAGCTTAATGCGCCGCCGAAGCCGAGCGCTTAGCTGCGACCGCCTTCGGTGCCGGTTTTGCGCTTGCCTGCGGTGCGCTGTCCCAGCCGCCGGCGGGCGCCGTGACGTTGACGGCATCGGCGGGCTGCGGCTCGGCGCTGAAGGTCTGGATCGCGAGCTTGGCGGCCGCGAGCGATTGCGGGTCGAGGCGCTTGGCGACGTCGTCGCGCTTGCCGGATGCGTCGGTGTCGCCCAGCGCGGCGGCGAGGCTGAACCATTTGTAGGATTCGGCGAGGTTCTGCTCCACGCCGATGCCCCGGGCATAGAGGATGCCGAGGTTGAACTGGCTGTCGGCGACGCCGCGATCGGCGGCCTTGCGGAACCACTGCGCCGCGCTCTTGTAGTTGGCGCCGCGTCCACCGCCGTCGGCGTCGAGTACCGCGAGATTGTGCATCGCCTTGGCGTTGCCGCGCTCGGCAGCCTGGGTGTAGTAGCGGCGGGCGATGTCGGCGTCCTTCTTCACGCCGAGGCCCTTCTCGTAGAGCGTGCCGAGGCGGAAGGTCGCGGGGATCACGCCGGCCTGCGCCGCGCGGTCATACCATTTCGCAGCTTCGTCGTAATTCGTGGCAACACCCTTGCCTTCGGCAAAGCGCAGGCCGATTTCGTAGGCCGCGGTCGCATCGCCCTTCATCGCGGCGGTGCGCAGCAGCGGGCCGCCGATGCCGTCAGGCAGTTTTTCGCTCGGCGGCACCTGGATCATGCCGAGCTTGGCGCGGCTCGTGCCCGACAGCGCGCCGGTGACGTCGCTGCTCGCGGCAGGCGGCGGCACGGCCGCGGCGGGCGCCGATGGAATCTCAACCGAAGCTGAGCTGGCGGCAGGAGCAGCCGGCGCGGCGTTGTTCTGGGATTGCCGTCCGATCGGCGTCGGCGAGGTCATCGATGGCGTGACCTGCTCGGGCGTGGCGGGCTTGTTCTCGATCACCGGCGGCGGCGGAGCCTGCGGCGCCGGCTCGCTCAACGTATTGTCCATGGCCTGCGGCGTCGGCGGCGGGCTGCCCTCGAGCAGGTTCATCGCCATCTTGAAGGTGCCGAGCACGATGACGACCACGCTCGCGCCGACCAGCAGCGAGCGGATCTTCGAGGTGATGGTCGAGCTGCCGTCCTTGTCCTTGGCGCGATCGGCGCCGGCCTTGGCACCACCCTTGGCACCGCGCGCCGGCGCTTCCGGCTGTGCGGCGGCGGCTTGAGCGGCGCGGCGGGCGGCCGCGATGAAGCTCGACGACGATACCGGCTCTTTCGCAGCAGCGGGAATGTCGCTGATCGCGCTTTCGGAGGCGGCGATGCGTTCCGACGGCGTGGCAACGCGCCCACCCGGCCGTGTGCCCGGCTCGAGCGGATGATCCGGCGGCAATTCCGGCGCGAGCGCGGCGCGCGCGGGCACCGTGTGCGGCTCCAGGATCTCGCTGATCGCGCGCGGCGGCACCGGTGGTGCCGATGGCACCGGCGGCGGCGAGGCGGGGGCAGCGGCATGGAATTCACGCGGAGCGGCGGAAAAGGCGGCTTGAGCGAATGCGCTTTGGGCCTGTTGCTGCGCGGCGGGGTTCGGCAGCTCGGGCTTGGGATCGTATTTCGGCTGCTGGGCTTGCGGCCGCGGCTCACGCGCCATCGGCGGCGCGGGCTCCATGGGCGCGGCCATCGGCATCGGCTGCGGCGCAGGGGCCGGCGGCGCGGTGCGCACCGCGCGCAGATCGCCCTCGATCATCGAGAGGCGGTCGACGACATGGCCGAGCGCGCTGTGGACGGCGTCGAGCGAATCCTGGGTGCTGCGGTTGGTCTCGGTCTGGCTGAAGCGGATGTCCGACAGCTCGCGCCTGACCAGATCGACCATTCCGGAATCGTCCGGGGCCGCGGAGCTGCGGCTCTCGGCCAGCGCAGAATAGGTCGCCTGCTGTCGCTCGAGGTGCCTGAGGATGTCGTGCAGCCCGTCCTCGACGCGGCTCAAATTGCCGTTGCGCGGATCGGCGGCGGCTTCGATCCGCTCCAGCAGATACGAGACGCGCTGTTCGAGATGGGCAAAGGTCGAGGCCGAATCGTTGCCGACCTGCATGCGGTCGAAACGGTCCGACAGCGCGCGGATCGCGGATTCCAGGTGCTCGGTGCTCTCGGTGGCTTGCGGCCGCTCGCGCGTTTCCAGCGCCGCGGTGAGCGCCGCAATGCGCTGCTCCAGCACCGCAAAGCTGTCGCCCTGGCCGGAGGCGCGGGTGACCTGGTCGACCTTGGACGACAGCAGCTGCACGTCTTCGGACAGGCGTGCCAGCGCTTCGTTGGAGGCGACGTTGGAGACGATGCCCCGCAGCGCTGCGATCGCGCTTTCGAGCTGATGCACCGTCGAGGGATCGTCATTGGCGCGCAGGATCAGGTCGAGCTTGGCGCCGAGATTGCGGATCGCCTCGTCATAGCCGGTGAGCTGCTCCGCCGGCGTCAGCGTGCGCAGCACCTGCTTGATGTCGGACAGCGCGTGCTCGATGCCCGACAGCACCTGGCCGTCGGTGCCGTTGGAACGTGTCTCGTCGATCCGCCGGTGCAGCGAGCGGATCTCGTTCTCGATCGACTCGATCGCGCGCCGCGGCATCGCCTCGGTGATGGCATTGCGGATCTCGGCAAGCTCGCTGCGGAACGCGTTGATCGCCTGCTCGGTATTGTCGGGACGCTGCAGCGACTCGATCTGGCTCGTGATCTTGAGCAGATGGCGCTCGAGTGCGGAAAAATCCGGCCCCGGCTGCGGTGGCGGCGGAGCATAGGCAGGCGCGGGCGGCGCCATCGGGGGTGCGAAAGGAGCGGCCCAGGGAGTTGCATTGGGCGCAATCGAGGGCGCGGCACGCGGCGGCATTTGCCGCGGCGTGAAGCCGTCGAGCTCGCTCTGTCGCGCGGTGATCTCGGCGACGGCGACGTCGAACGAAGCGGGGCTCAGGGGCGGGGCGTTGCGATAGACCTGCGCTGCCGCACGCTCGACCGCATCGGCCTGGCGCTGGCGCGTATCGGCCGGCGCGGGGCGCGGAGCCGGAGGTTGCTGCGGTTGAGGCTGCTGCGGCCTCGAGATTTGCGACAGCCGTGCATCGAGCCGCGAGATCGCATCGTTGAGCTGGCGCGCAACGCCCTGCTCGCGCGCGACGTCTGGCCGCGAAGGGTCCTGCCGCGACGAATCTTGTCGTGAAGTATCCCTGCGCTGCGCGGGCTTGGAGATCCGTTCGATCTGCTGGGTGATCGCGTCGAGCCGCTGGTGGATGTCGGCGACTTCGCGGCTCTCCTGGCTCGGAGCGGGCGGAGCTTGCGGACGCTGGTCGTAAGGTTCGCGAAAGTTCGGGGGAGCAGTCTCGCCGAGGGTGGAGTTCAGCCAATCGTTGAGTGACATGCCGGCACGACGCGCAGCAGCTTCGGCCCGCTCCCTGACGGATGGATCGATGCCGTCAACACTCCACGATACGCGCGAATTCATGACTCTGTCCGGTTCCGACTCCGGCGCCCCACCCGGCGCCTCCAGTCTCCCCACGCGTGCCGGTTGCAAGACAATCGGATTTGGCGCGGGTCGTCTGCCTCGAAAACCGACTTTTGTCCGTTACGGTAAATAACGGGTTAAGGAACGCGTCGCCGGTGTCTTAAAGTTGGGCGGGGAAACCACCGGACAGGTGCGCTATCTCCTCCGCGCCGACACCTTGCCCCCTCATTGCCGACAGCGCACCTAGCGCCCCGGCGGATGCAAGCGGGTGTCCAGGGCAAACGGCTCCTGCGATCTCATGCTGTAGGAACCGGCAGCGTTGGACGCGGTGAAGATCAGGTTCCAGCTCGCCGTCGAAACCACGCTCGGAATCACAACGAACCTGTGTGTCGCCAGCAAGCCATCCCCGAATGCCTGCTGGCCGGCACTTGGTAGGCCCAGTCTCAGCCAATTGGGATTTGGAATCGTGTCGGGCGCAACCACGAAGACACCGGCCGGATCAATGGTGGCCGACGTGATCACATGGGGCACTATGTCCAGAGCCCGAAAGCCCTTATGGACGGCGACCTCCAGAATCGCTGTTGCAGGATCGATCGAGCAATATACCGCACGAACGCCTCTGCTGTTCCAGCGACCGCCGACGAGAAAGGCGCCTTCGCCACTGTCCCAAGTCGCTGAGAATTTGGATTGATCAAGACGCCAGGCCACCAGCTCGGAGCCTCCGAGCGCGGCGGGAAGCGGTGTCACGCGTAAACGCCGTATTCGAGCCGTGCCAAAAAGTCTTCGACCAGTTCAACGCCGGCTGGCGTCGCCAGCAGGTCGATCGGTTTGCGTTGATCGAGGCCTATGGCCGGACGCTCCAGCCACTGCTCGGCCTCCTCCTTTGATCCGAAAATCGAAGTCGCCTTCGCCAATATCTCTGCAAGCTTCCATGCGCGGCCGCTCTGCTCGGGGCTGAGCTGCCGAATGTCTTCGGCCGTATGGCGCTGGTAAGTTCGATGGCTCATTCCGATCGCTCGCGCGAACGAATCGTCCCAGCGGAGAAAACGCGAAATTTGCGACCAGATACACCAGCGCCTTGGACGGAAGACCATTCAGGAGAAGTTCGTGAGCCTCCAGCGGACTCCGGGGCATCTTTCGAAAGGTGGAGGTCCCTCCAAGAAGTCGGGCGACCGCTGCCAACCTGGCAACGTCGGGGGATTGAGCAAGTTCGTTCATAAGCAATCTCGCCACTTGTCGTTTGTAAGATGACAGGTGGCGCCCAGACTTTCAAGGGCACGGGCAGATGGCCGCCGCGGGCCGAACTCAACCCTTCCCCTCGCGCTTGCCGTCTTCCAGCGGCACCACCGTGGCCTTGCCGCTCATCGCCGACAGCGCATCGAGCGTCTCTTCGCAGAAGTCGGCCACCATCTGCTCATGCCGGGCGCCCAAGCGGAGCAGGAGCAGGTTTCCGAGATCAAGCCGGCCCTCCGCCGTTCCCTCCGGGAAGCGCTTCTTCAGGATGCGCTCGTAATTGGCGTGGCGGTCGCGGTGGTGTTCCAGGCGGGCCATCAAATCGGTGCGCAGCGGCTCGATGTCGATGCTGTCGAGCGCATGGAGGCGGACCAGGAGGTCGTCCTTGGTCGAGGCCGGCGTGCTTGGCCGCGCGGCCCAGTGCCGCAGCGCTGTTCTGCCCTCCGGAGTAAGCGTATAAACCAGCTTGTTGGGCTTGCCTGTTTGCACGACCTCGCGTCCCTGGATGTGGCCGCGGTCGCGTAGCTTGGAGAGTTCCCGGTAGATCTGCTGGTGGTCGGCCTTCCAGAAGAAGCCGATCGAGGAGTCGAATGTCTTGGCGAGTTCGTAGCCCGTCATCGGGCGTTCCGTCAGGCATGCGAGGATTGCGTCGCCCAGTGCCATGACCGGCCCTCCTTCTTCGACCTCGACCAACTCGCTTGACTTTATGCGCATTGGCGCATATGCGTCAATGTGCATATGGAGTATGCGGGGCGGCCTCAAAATCCGGCCTGTGAAAGCTCAACGAAATCAATCAGCTCGCTACTGTGCATGGGGTTGTTTTCGCATTTTTTATAAGGCCTTGAGGGAGGCACCCGAGAATGACCGGTCTCGACTCCTGGTACGGCTACATGAAGTCTCATGATCGCGCCGCGCTCTGGGACCTCCTGCATCCCGACGCCGTCTTCGAAAGTCCCGTCGTGCATTCGCCGCAGCGCGGGCGCGACATCACCTTCAAATACCTCTCCAGCGCCGAGAAGGTGCTCGGCGGTCCCGGATTCACCTATGTCGGTGAGTGGACCAGCGAGCGCGGCGCCGTGCTCGAATTCAAGACCATGATCGACGGTATCGAGATCAATGGCGTCGACATCATCAGCTTCGATGCCGAGGGACACATCACGAATTTCAAGGTGATGGTGCGTCCGCTCAAGGCGATCAACATGCTGCACCGTCTGATGGCAGAGCAGCTGGCCGCCCAATCATGACCCTGCCCCGAGGTTGTAGAACCCGCTAAGCTCGCGGATGAAGCTGCGCCGCAGGGATCGTTCAGAGAATTCCACCACTTCAAGCCCATGCCGGGAGACCGCAATGCCGATCTACAAAGCCCCCGTCGAAGACGTGAACTTCCTGCTCAACGACGTCTTCCAGATCGACCGCTACGACAATCTGGCCGGCTTCTCCGACGCGTCGAGCGACGTGCGCGAAGCCATTCTGGGCGAAGCTGCCAAGCTCGCCGAAGAGGTGCTGCAGCCGCTCAATCGCGTGGGCGATCTCGAAGGCTGCAAGCGCGCCGATGACGGCAGCGTCACCACGCCGAAGGGCTTCAAGGAAGCGTTCAAGCAGGTCGCGGAGGGCGGCTGGCTCGGTCTGTCGGCGCCGACCGAGTTCGGCGGCCAGGGCCTGCCGGTGACGCTCTCGCAGGCGGTCAACGAATTCCAGATCTCCGCCAACATGGCGTTCTCGATGTATGGCGGTCTCACCATGGGCGCGACCGCGGCGCTGATCGTTCATGGCACGCCCGAGCAGAAGCAGACCTACGTGCCGAAGATGGTCGCCGGCGAATGGACCGGCACCATGAACCTGACCGAGCCGCATTGCGGCACCGATCTCGGCATGCTCCGCACCAAGGCGGTGCGGCAGGCCGACGGCAGCTTCAAGATCACGGGCACCAAGATCTTCATCTCCGCCGGCGAGCATGACCTCGCCCCCAACATCATCCACCTCGTGCTCGCGCGCATCGAGGGCGCACCCGCCGGCATCAAGGGCGTGTCGCTGTTCGTGGTGCCCAAGTTCCTTGTGAATCCGGATGGCACAGTCGGTGCCCGCAACGGCGTCGTCTGCGGCTCGATCGAGCACAAGATGGGCATCCACGGCAATTCGACCTGCGTGATGAACTACGACAGCGCCACCGGCTGGCTGATCGGCGAAGAGAACAAGGGCATGCAGGGCATGTTCGTGATGATGAACGAGGCGAGGCTCGGCGTCGCCGTGCAGGGTCTCGCGCAGTCCGAGGTCGCCTATCAGAACGCGGTCGCCTATGCCCGCGAGCGCATCCAGGGCCGCTCGCTCACCGGCGTGAAGGCGCCCGACAAGCAGGCCGACCCGATCATCGTGCATCCCGACGTGCGCCGCACGCTGCTCTCGATCCGCGCCTTCAACGAGGCCGCGCGCGCCTTCGTGATGTGGACCGCGCTGAAGAGCGACGTCGCCCACCGCTCCGAAGACCCGAAGGACCGCCAGGCCGCCGACGACCACATGGGCCTGATGACGCCGGTGCTGAAGGGCTTCCTCACCGATTACGGCTTCGCCAACGCGGTGCAGGCGCAGCAAATGTATGGCGGCCACGGCTACATTGCCGAGCACGGCATGGAGCAGTTCGTGCGCGATGCGCGCATCGCCATGATCTATGAAGGCGCCAACGGTATCCAGGCGCTCGACCTCGTCGGCCGCAAGCTGCCGCGCGACGGCGGCCGCGCTATCATGGCCTTCTTCGGCGAGGTCATGGCCTTCGCCAAGGAGAACGGCGGCGACGAGGCACTGAAGCCGTTCATCACCCCGCTCTCGACCTCGCTCGGCCATCTCCAGCAGGCGACCACCTGGCTGATGCAGAACGCGATGGCGAAGCCCGACAATGCCGGCGCTGCCGCAACCGATTACCTGCATCTCTTCGGCTTCGTCGCGCTCGGCTACATGTGGGCCAAGATGGCCAAGGTGACGAATGCCAAGATTGCCGAGAGCGGGGCGACGCCCTATCTCTCCACCAAGCTCGTCACCGGCCGTTTCTTCATGGAGCGGATGCTGCCGGAGACCGCCGCCAATCTCGCGTGCATCCAGGCCGGCTGCGCCACCATCATGGAATTGCCGGCGGAAGCGTTCTGAGCCTGCTTCCGCTGCCTGCTCCCAATCGTATCGAACATCACATCAGGAGGGCGTCATGCCTGAGGCATTCATCTACGACCACGTTCGCACCCCCCGTGGCCGCGGCAAGGCCGACGGTTCGCTGCACGAAGTCACCGCGCTCGCGCTCGCGACGGTGCCGCTGAAGGCGCTGAAGGACCGCAACAATCTGCCCGAGGATTCCGTCGACGACGTCATCCTGGGCGTGGTCGATCCGGTCGGTGAAGCCGGCTCCGACATCGCGCGCTTCGCGGCGCTGAAAGCAGGTCTCGGCGAAGCCGTGCCCGGCGTGCAGATCAGCCGCTTCTGCGCCTCCGGCCTCGATGCCGTGAACTTCGCCGCAGCCCAGGTGATGAGCGGCCAGCACGAACTCGTGATCGGCGGCGGCGCCGAGTCCATGAGCCGCGTCGGCATCGGCGCCTCCGGCGGCGCCTGGCCGATGGATCCCTCGATGGCGGTGCCCGCTTATTTCATGCCGCAGGGCGTCTCGGCCGATCTGATCGCCACCAAATACGGTTTCTCGCGCGACGATGTGGATGCCTATGCGGTGCAGAGCCAGCAGCGCGCCGCGAAGTCCTGGGAGGAAGGCCGCTTCGACAAGTCGATCGTCCCGGTGAAGGATATCAACGGACTCACCATCCTCGCCAAGGACGAGCACATGCGTCCTTCGACGACGATGCAGTCGCTGGCGCAGCTGCAGCCCGCGTTCACGATGATGGCGCAGATGGGCGGCTTCGACGGCGTCGCGATCCAGTCGCACCCGGAGATCGAGCGGGTCAACTACGTGCACCATGCCGGCAATTCGTCGGGCATCGTCGACGGCGCCGGCGCCGTGCTGCTCGGCAGCAAGGACGCGGGTGCCAAATTCGGCCTGAAGCCGCGCGCAAAAATCCGCGCGTTCGCCAACATCGGCTCGGAGCCGGCGATGATGCTGACCGGTCCGGTCGACGTCACCGAAAAACTGTTCGCGCGCTCCGGCATGAAGAAGTCGGACATCGACCTGTTCGAGCTCAACGAGGCCTTCGCCTCGGTCGTGCTGCGCTACATCCAGGCCTTCGACATCGACAACGCCAAGATCAACGTCAATGGCGGCGCCATCGCGCTCGGCCATCCGCTCGGCGCGACCGGCGCGATGATCCTCGGTACCGTGCTCGACGAGCTCGAGCGCACCAACAAGTCGACCGCCCTGGTGACGCTGTGCATCGGCGGCGGCATGGGCACGGCGACCATCATCGAGCGGGTGTAACGAGCTGCCGTAGGGTGGGGGAAAGCGAAGCGTGCCCACCACTGCCGTCTTTCGCGAATGATGGTGGGCACGGCGCAAGAGCGCCTTTGCCCACCCTACGAGATATCAAGTCAACCGCCGCGCCGAACACTGGCCGCTGGCACCGAGGAGCAACCAACATGTCGTACAAGAATTTCAGGGTTGAGACCGACGCAGACGGCATCGCACTCGTTACCTGGGACATCCCGGGCCGTTCGATGAACGTGCTCGACGAGACCTCGACCAACGAGCTCGACGCGATCGTCAAGCAGACCACGGCGGATGCCGCCGTGAAGGGCGTCGTCATCACCTCCGCGAAGGACGCGTTTTGCGCCGGCGCCGACCTGTCGATGCTCGAGGGCATGAACCAGGCCTACGCCAAGGTCTTCAAGGAGCAGGGCGAGACCGCCGCGAACCAGATGCTGTTCGACCAGAGCCGGCGCTTCTCGCTGGTGCTGCGCTCGATCGAAACCTCAGGCAAGCCGTGGGCGGCCGCGATCAACGGGCTCGCGCTCGGGGGCGGTTTCGAGATCACGCTGTGCTGCCACTATCGCGTCGCCGCGGAGAATCCCAAGACCCGGCTCGGCCTGCCCGAGGTCAAGGTCGGCCTGTTCCCTGGTGCCGGCGGCACGCAGCGGGTGCCGCGCCTGGTGCCGCCGCAGGACGCCATGACGATCCTGCTCAAGGGCGACCCCGTCACTGTCGAGAAGGCCAAGCAGCTCAACCTCATTCACGCCATCGTCCCCGCCGCCGATCTCATCAAGGCCGCAAAGGACTGGATCAAGGGCGGCGGCAAGGCGGTCGCGCCTTGGGACGAGAAGGGCTTCAAGCTGCCCGGCGGTCCGGTGTTCTCCAAGGCCGGCATGATGATGTTCCCCGCCGGCAACGCGATCTATCGCCGCGAAACCTACGACAATTATCCGGCCGCGCGTGCCATCATGAGCTGCGTCTATGAAGGCCTGCAGCTACCGATCGACGCCGCGCTGCGCGTGGAGTCGCGCTACTTCACCTCGGTGCTGCGCTCGAAGGAAGCCGCAGCAATGATCCGCAGCCTGTTCCTGTCGATGCAGGAGCTCAACAAGGGCGCCCGCCGTCCGAAGGACGTGCCCGCCACCAAGGTGAAGAAGATCGCCGTGATCGGCGCCGGCTTCATGGGTGCGAGCGTCGGCTACGTCTCGGCCCGGGCCGGCCTCGACGTCGTCCTGATCGACCGCGACCAGGAGAGCGCCGACAAGGGCAAGGCGCATGCGCAAAAGGTGATCGAGGAGCAGATCAAGAAGGGCCGTGCCAAGCCCGCGGATGCCGAAGCGCTGCTCGCGCGCATCACGCCGACCGCGGACTATGCGGCGCTGAAGGACGTCGACCTCGTCATCGAAGCCGTGTTCGAGGACCGCAAGGTCAAGGCCGACACCTTCGCCAAGGCGCAGGAGCACATGAAGCCGGACGTGATCTTCGCGTCGAACACCTCGACGCTGCCGATCACCTCGCTGGCCGAGGGTTTCAAGGACCAGGGCAAGTTCGTCGGCATCCACTTCTTCTCGCCGGTCGAGAAGATGATGCTGGTCGAGATCATCAAGGGCAAGAACACCGGCGATGTCGCACTTGCGACCGCGCTCGATTACGTCCGCCAGATCGGCAAGACGCCGATCGTCGTCAACGACTCCAGGGGCTTCTTCGCCAACCGCTGCGTCGGCCGCTACGTCGCCGAGGGCAACGAGATGTTCCTCGAGGGCGTGCCGCCGGCGATGATCGAGAACTGCGCCAAGATGGCCGGCATGCCGGTCGGCCCGCTCTCGCTCTCCGATGAAGTCGCGCTCGATCTCGGCCTCAAGATCATGAAGGCCACCGAAGCCGATCTAGGCCCCAACGCCATCAACCCCGATCAGAAGAAGCTGATGGTCGAGATGGTCGAGAAGCAGGGCCGCCTCGGGCGCAAGAACAGCAAGGGCTTCTACGACTATCCCGAGAAGGGCAAAGGCCAGAAGAGCCTCTGGCCCGGCCTGTCGGCGCTGCAGCCGAAGCAGCTCGACCCCGACACGCTCGATATCGAGGAACTGAAGCAGCGCTTCCTGGTGGTGCAGGCGGTGGAAGCTGCGCGCACCGTCGAGGACCACGTCATCACCGATCCGCGCGAGGCCGATGTCGGCTCCATCCTCGGCTTCGGCTTCGCGCCGTTCACCGGCGGCACGCTGTCCTATATCGACTTCATGGGACCCAAGAAGTTCGTCGAGCTCTGCCACAAGCTGGAAGCGAAGTACGGCTCGCGCTTCACGCCGCCGAAATTGCTGGAAGAGATGGCGGCGAAGGGTGAGACCTTCTACGGCCGCTTTGCGCCGAAGAAGGCGGCGGCCTGAGCCTGCTTCGGAATACTTCACGCATTCGAACAAGAAGGCCGGATCATCGATCCGGCCTTTCCTTATTGCAGACGGCAGATCTTCCACGCGTTCCGATGCCACACCACTGCCACCTCGGCTCCCCGCCGGGACCACAGGAGCTCCGCACTGGCACCCCTCTTGCTGACCAATCGAGAGAACGATGATTGGCATTGTAAGGTGTTCCGGAATGACCTCCCTGTTGTTTCAAAATGACGTCGCCGGTATCGCGGTGGGATACTCGTCTGTGCTGCCGGGTCGGCGGCGGCTACGCTCCAGAATCCTGCGCCTGCGCAGAAAAATCCCCTCGTGGACGGGTCTGGCGTTACTCGTTCTCGTCGCCAATGCCATGTTGGCGATCGTGGCCTGGAGCGCCGTCGCTGTCGTCCTGCGCTAGGACGCCATTGTGTCGCTGGAATGCGCTGACCAGGTAGGCCAGCTGGCACGCCGTCAGGCAGCCTATGACGATTGGAATGCCGGTCCAAAATTCGAAGTCGTAGGTCTGGAGGACGATTGCGGCGAGGACTGCGATCGCCGGCGAGACCAGCAGTAGCGACCAGACCCGGAAGAACAGTCCCGTCGCCAATCCCGCGAGCGTGCTCGCGAACAGAAGAACAAGTGCCGTCGTCACGTTCGTATTCCAACTTTGCAGCCCCGCAGCCCGTCGACAGGTTGCGCGAACCGGACTGTTCTCACAAGGAGTGTGGCACGGCCTCCTGCGACAAGGCGGGGTTATTGTTAACTCTGACAATGCTCCTAAAATTTGCCCGCGGGTTTTCGATCCCGAGTTCCATGCGTGGGCACGATGGGCACGAAGAGAAAGAGCCGGATCATCGATCCGGCTCTTCGTCGTTTGATCTGGTGTGGTTCGGTCTCACTTCGCCTGCGCGAGGCCTTCTTTTTTCAGTGCTTCCTGCACCTGCGGCCGCGCCGCCACGCGGTCCTTGTAGGCAGCAAGGTTCGGCATCGACGAGAGGTCGAACTTCATCCGGTCGCCCCAGGTCAGCATCGTGAAGAGATAGCCGTCGGCCACCGTAAACTGCTTGCCCATGAGGTAGTCGCGGCCGGCGAGCTGGCTGTCGATGTATCTGAGCTTGCCCATGACGCGATCCCTGAAGAAGGCCTTGGCCTCGTCGTTCAGGGCCGGCGCGAACATCGGCCCGAAGCTCTTGTGCACCTCGGAGGTGAGGAAGTTCAGCCACTCCAGCAGCTTGTAGCGCTCGGAACTGCCATGGGCGGGTGCCAGCGCCTTGGCGGCAGCCTGATCGGCGATCATCTGGACAATCACCGGGCCTTCGGTCACGATCTCACCGTTGTCGAGGCCCAGCGCAGGGACTTGGCCCTTGGGGTTCAGCTTCAGATAATCCTCGCCATTTTCGAGCTTCTTGGCCCGGATATCGACCTTGACCAGCTCATAGGGCAAGCCGGCTTCCAGGAGCGCGATGTGGGGGGACAGCGAGCAGGCACCGGGCGAATAGTACAGCTTCATGGAATTTCCTCCTCTTGGCGCTTGGTTCGGCCGAAAGAACGACTACATGCATCTGCTTGTAATAGTCAAGATTGATGCAGCTGCATCAAATGGGGTAAGAGACGGACGACGAGCTTGAGCGGGACCATGAAACGCAAACCATCGACCGAGGCGACTTCCGCCTGGATCCGCCTGATGCGGGTGCAGAGCCGCGTGCTCGATTGCGTCGAGCAGGACCTGAAGAAGGCCGGCTTCCCGCCGCTGGCATGGTATGACGCGCTGCTCGAATTGTCGCGGGCGCCGTCGGGCGAGTTGAGGCCGGTGGAACTCGAACGGCAGATGCTGATCCCGCAATATTCCACCTCGCGCCTGATCGACCGCCTGGTCGACGAGGGCCTCGCTTCGCGGCGCGAATGCAAGATCGACAAACGCGGTCAGTTCGTCGAGATCACGGAAGCCGGCCGCGAGTTGCAGAAGCGGATGTGGAGCGCCTATTCGGCCGCGATCGAGAAATATGTCGGTTCGAAACTGTCCGATGCCGATGCCGTCAAGCTCAGTGGTCTGCTCGACCGCCTGGGCTGCTCATGCGGCGAGATGAAACTGCCGCCAGTCGCCAACGTCAACGAAACCTCGCCGTCGCGATGATCGCGCGGCACACCAACTCGTCCGTGCGCCCGATGGGTTCGCGGACCATCCCGCCACCCGCGCGCGTTCGATCGAAGCGCCTTTTGATTAGAGTTTGATATGGCGCGAGACCAGATCGATATGACGCCGCTGCAATCGCGCGACGAGCTCGTTTCGTGGTTCGAGGCAGGCTGCAAGCCACCGTCCGAGTGGCGAATGGGCACCGAGCACGAGAAGACGCCGTTCACGCTCGAAGGCCACCGCCCGGTACCCTATGAGGGCCCACGCGGCATCGGCGCGCTGCTCGAAGGCATGAAGCTCCTGCTCGGCTGGGAGCCGATCATGGAGAAGGGCAACATCATCGGCCTCTACGACGTCACCGGCGGCGGCGCGATCTCGCTCGAGCCCGGCGGACAGTTCGAGCTCTCCGGCGCGCCGGTCGAGAACGTGCACCAGACCCAGAGCGAGCTGATGGCGCATCTGGCGCAGGTGCGTGAGATCGCAACGCCGCTCGGCATCGGCTTCCTCGGTCTCGGCATGACGCCGTCCTGGTCGCGCGCCGACATCCCGGTGATGCCCAAGGGCCGCTACAAGATCATGACCAATTACATGCCGAAGGTCGGCCAGTACGGCCTCGACATGATGTACCGGACCTGCACGGTGCAGACCAATCTCGACTTCTCCTCCGAAGCCGACATGGTCAAGAAGCTGCGCGTCTCGCTCGCGCTGCAACCGGTCGCGACGGCCTTGTTCGCCAATTCGCCGTTCACCGAAGGCAAGCCGAACGGCTTCCTCTCGTTCCGCTCCGAGATCTGGCGCGACACCGACAATGCGCGCGCCGGCATGATGCCGTGGGCGTTCGAGGACGGCATGGGCTTCGAGCGCTATGTCGACTATGCGCTCGACGTGCCCATGTACTTCGTCAAGCGCGACGAGGACTACATCGACGTATCGGGCTCCTCGTTCCGCGCCTTCTTCGAGGGCCGCAACAACAATCTTCCCGGCGAGCGTCCGACGTTGTCGGACTGGGCCAACCATCTCTCGACGATCTTCCCTGAGGTGCGCCTCAAGCGTTATCTCGAGATGCGCGGTTCCGACGGAGGCCCGTGGGGGCGCCTGCCCGCGCTGTCGGCATTCTGGGCCGGGCTGCTCTACGACGACGTGTCGCTCGATGCCGCCTGGGACCTGGTGAAGCACTGGACCGCGCCCGAGCGCCAGGCCTTGCGCGACGACGTGCCGCGCTTCGGCTTCAAGGCGCGGATCAAGGACCGCTATCTGTTCGAGATCGCCAAGGAATGCCTCGTCCTGGCCCATGCCGGCCTGCGCCGTCGCGGCCGGATCGACCAGCTCGGCCGCGACGAGACGCGGCATCTGGAGCCGCTCGACCGCATTATCGATTCCGGCCGCACGCCGGCCGAGGAGATGCTCGAAAAGTTCAACGGGCCCTGGCAAGGCTCGGTGGAACCGGCCTACGCGGAATACGCGTTCTAGACCATAGGCCAACGACCAGGGTTTCCGCCGTTCATCGCCCATACAGGTTTGCGGCGATCAAATGACCGGCCGAAAAAACCGAGCGTCGTCAATAACTCGAAAGCTGTTCCGATGGGGAAGGGCCGCCTGTCCCGGGCCTCCATGGCAAAGGTCATGGCTTGCGCCGTGGCTTGCGTCACGCTGCTTTCGCTCGCCTTCGCGAGCGTGCCGGCGCGCGCCCAGACTGCGTTCGACCGGCCCGGCGGCGACTATTTCAGCACACCGGTGGCGTCGGGCGATCCTGAGGATTGCGCGCTGCTGTGCGAGCGCGACCGCCGCTGCCGCTCGTGGAGCTTCAGCTATCCCGACGTCGAAGGCGGCTCGGCGGTGTGCTGGCTGAAGAACACCGTGCCGGCGCGCGTGCCCGGTAGCTGCTGCATCTCGGGTGTGCGCGGCGCCGGCGTGATCGAGCCGCGGGTCGAGGGCGTGGAGACGTCGATCGACCGCCCCGGTGGCGATCTGCGCAATTTCGAGCTCAAGAACGGCGAGGGCGAAGAGGCCTGCAAGGCCGCTTGCACCGCCGACAACAAATGCCGCGCCTTCACCTACGCCCGCCCCGGCTACACCGGACGCGAGGCCCGCTGTTTCCTGAAAAAGGAAATCAAGCCGCCGCGACGGAAGGCGGGATTCACGTCGGGCGTGGTGCGGTAATGTTGGTACTCGTGCCCCGGACGCAGCGCGGTGCTCCTTAGCGCTGCGCTGCAGAGCCGGGACACGTGAGGCTTATGCGTCCGCCGCGATCACCGTGAGCTCAGGCCACAGCGCCCTCCATCGCGCCGCCTTCGCTTCGTAATTGGCGATGGAAAAGTTCAGCGCTCGATTGGGCCGCACGATCAACCCCGCGACGTCGTCGAACCCGTGGGGCGCATAGACGTCGAAATCTCCGCCTGCGCGCCTCACTCCGAATTGCGTGTTCTGCGTGAGGAAGCGGTCGATACCGTCAGTCGAACGCGTCAACGGCGGATAGGGCAGGCCATGCTTGGCAGGGTACCATAGATGGACGCGCGCCTGGTTGCGGATCTCGATCTTGGCGCCGAGATGTCCGAGCCGCGCATGCAGCGTGCGGATCACCGCGTCCTCGGCTTCCCAGGAGGTATCGGGATCGAAATAGAACACGTCGTAGTCGGCAATGCCGTGATCGATCGGGCGGCCTGTGAGCTCATTCCACGCCGTTTGCACCAGACAACCTGCAACCAGCCACGCATCCGGCAGCGCGAGCTGCACGAGCGCGTCGGTGATCGCGACGTTGACCGGATTGCGGAGCGCCAATGCGAGAAATTCGTCGCGGATCATCGGGGAGTCGCAGGTCAGGGCTCTCCAGATTGCGACAGGAGAGGTGGGCGCACTTCCGCTTTGCCCACCGCAGGATCTACGCGCTCAATGCACGGCGGTGAAGAACCGGCCGAGCCGGAAGCCGGAGAGCCAAGTGTACACCGGCTGGCCGCGCATGCCGAGATCCCAGGAGCCGAGCACCGCATCGGCACGGCCGATCAGATTGTCGATCGGCAACAGGCCGACGCCGCCGGACCGCAGCGACACCCGGCTGTCGGCAGAATTGTCGCGGTTGTCGCCGAGCACGAAGAGATGGCCGGCCGGCACCGTCACTTCCGGCGTGTTGTCGAGCGGGCCGTTGTCGCGCATCTTGAAGATCAGATGCGAGACGCCGTTCGGCAGCGTCTCGACATAGCGATAGGCGGGCTCGCTGCCGCCATTGTCGTCCTCGGCAGCGCCGACGCCGTCCGGCTTGAGCTCGGCGGGGCGGTCGTTGATGAAGAGCTGGCCCTGCCGCATCTGGATCCGATCGCCGGGCAGACCGACGACGCGCTTGACCCAGGCCTGCGAGCGATCGCCGGGCCAGCGGAACACGACGACGTCGCCCTGCTTCGGCGTCTCCGCGAAAACGCGGCCGCTCTCGGGCAGGCTGATCTGGATCGGCAACGACGCGGTGCCGTAGCCGTAGGGAAATTTCGAGGCGAGCAGCGCATCGCCGATCAGCAGCGTTGGCTCCATCGAGCCCGACGGCACGTAGAACGGCTCGGCAAGCGCGCCCTTGGCGATGAAGACGGCGGCGACGATGCCGGCGAGCTGTGCGATCTGCCCGGCCCAGCCGCTGCTCTTGCGCTTGGGGGTGACGGTGACCTTTTCTTCCATGCTCATGCGCCGGTTCCACCCACGGTGATGCGCTCCATCAGCAGCGACGGCTGGCCGACGCCGACCGGCACGCCCTGGCCGTTCTTGCCGCAGGTGCCGATGCCGGTATCGAGCGCAAGGTCGTTGCCGATCATGCGGATGCGATGCAAATCGGTCGGCCCGTTGCCGATCAGCATGGCGCCCTTCAGCGGCGCGCCCAGCTTGCCGTTCTCGATCTTGTAGGCCTCGGTGCACTGGAACACGTACTTGCCGGAGGTGATGTCGACCTGGCCGCCGCCGAAATTCGCAGCGAAGACGCCGTTCTTCACCGACGCCAGGATCTCGGCCGGATCGCGGTCGCCCGCGAGCATGTAGGTGTTGGTCATGCGCGGCATCGGGACATGGGCATAGCCCTGGCGGCGACCGTTGCCGGTCGGCTTCATGTTCATCAGCCGCGCGTTCTGCCGGTCCTGCATGTAGCCGACCAGGATGCCGTCCTCGATCAGCACGGTGCGATTGGTCGGCGTGCCCTCGTCGTCGATCGACAGCGAGCCGCGGCGCGAGGCCATGGTGCCGTCGTCGACCACGGTGACGCCCTTGGCCGCGACCTGCTGGCCCATCAGGCCGGCAAATGCCGACGTCTTCTTGCGGTTGAAGTCGCCTTCGAGGCCGTGGCCGACCGCCTCATGCAGCATCACGCCGGGCCAGCCGGCCCCGAGCACGACGTCCATTTCGCCGGCGGGGGCGGGGATCGATTCCAGATTGACCAGCGCCTCGCGCAATGCGCCGTCGGCGGCATCGCGCCAGTTCTTGCTCTCGATGAATTCGGCATAGCCGGCGCGTCCGCCATAGCCCTTGCTGCCGCTCTCCTGGCGGTCGCCCTGGCCGGCGACCACGGAGACGTTGACGCGCACGAGCGGACGGATGTCGCGATAGCTCTCGCCGTCGGGCCGCAGGATCTCGACGACCTGCCAGGTCGCGCCGAGGCTGACGCTGACCTGCCGCACCCGCGGATCCTTGTCGCGCAGGTAAGCGTCGATCTCGGCGAGCAATTTTACTTTGGTCTCGAAGCCCGGGGCATCGAGGGGGTTGTCATCGCCATAGAGCCGCACGTTGGTGTGCGGAGGCGGAGCGGCAAAGCTGCCGGAATAACCGCCGCGCACCGCCGCGACCGCGTCGGCGGCGCGAATCAGCGCCGGCAGCGAGACGTCGGAGGAATGGGCGTAGCCCACGGCATCATCCTTGACCGCGCGTAAGCCAAAGCCTTGCGAGGTGTCGTAGGTCGCCTGCTTCAGCCGCCCATTGTCGAACATCAGCGCTTCGGTCTGGCTGTACTCCAGGAACAGCTCACCGTCGTCGGCACCGGAAAGCCCGCGCGCGACCTCGTGGCGAACCTGGTCGCGGTCGAGATTGGCGCGGTCGAGCAGGGAGGTCGTGGCTGGGTTGGTCATGCGTCCGTCCATTAGCGGAAGATGTAGGGCAAGATAATGGTTTCGGACCGGTTCCGCGAGGGCGCCAAGCCTCACATTACGGAAACAATAAGATCGCTCGCCGACGCCCAACCGTCCTACGGCAGCTTGTCATAACCCTCGCCGAGCCCGTTCAGGCTGAGTGGGAAGCCGATGCCTTCTTCCGGGGTCTCGAAGATGATGAAGGTCGCGGTCTTGGCGGTGCGGAGCTGACCGAGCAGCTTGTCGTCCATGACGACCTCGGCGACGCAGCCATTGGGCAGGCAGCGGACGAAGCCGGCGCGGCCGACGTCCTGGTTGTCGAGCTTGAGGCCGAGGCCGGAGGGCAGGAGGACCCCCAGGGGTGCCACCACGCGCATCAGGCGGCTCTTCTGGTCGGCAGTCTTGAGTACGATGACGGTGAGGCCGGCGTTGGAGCGGTCTTCGGCTACCACGCTCTGGATCAGGGCGCATTGCTCGGTCTGGGCGCCCGGCGGGGTGTCGCAGCGGATCTGCCAGTCGCCATGGACGGAGCGCACTGCGCCCTGCGCATGGGCGAGGCCGGGAAATGCCAGAAGGATGATCGCAGCCAGCAGGCCGAATAGCGCCGGGAGGCGGGTCCCCGGCCTTCGAGCCAGCCTTGCCATCGATTTCGAAAACCCCATCGGGTCGGTCCCTCTGCTCGCCTGGGTCGCTCGCATGTGGCGGACTGATACGGGAATGACGGCGTCTTGAAGGCAATTCCCAAGCAAATTCTGCGCCGCCTCGTGCCGCCGCCGCCCGCACGAATCAGGTTCCTGCGCGGCCATCTGCCTGTGCCTACCGCGGGCAATTCCGCTGTCAAGCGGCAGCATCCGGGGAAACGGTATTTTTGTTTGATCTTACTAGGAATTATCTTGCGGGTGATCGCTGGCAGTGCGGGCTCAAGACTGCATTGCGATAGATCAAAAATTATGGTTTGAGAGGCTTGATTTCGGCGTTCTCACGATCTGGCCCCAATTCCTCTTAGAGGTATTCTTGCGCGGCGGTTGTCAGGCGGGCGGATCGAATAAGCGTTTCCCGCAAGCAGGGGAGCGCACTCGGGGTGATTTCGTAAGGGGAGCGCGAACGGCATGAGGATGTCGATGGGCCCGGTGGGCCGGCACTTGCTAGGATTGGCCGTGGCGGGTCTGACGCTGGCGACGGGCGGTGCGGCGTTTGCCGAGCTCGGGCAGCCGAAACCCTGGGAATGGACGCTTCAGGAGTCCGGCTCCCCGGTGATGGACAACATCGTCTGGTTCCACAATTTCCTGTTCGTGCTGATCACGCTGATCACGCTGTTCGTCCTGGCGCTGCTCGTGGTCGTGGTCGTCAAGTTCAACGCCCGGGCCAATCCGGTGCCGTCGCGGACCACCCACAACACGCTGATCGAGGTGGCCTGGACGCTCGTTCCCGTGCTGATCCTGGTCGGCATCTCGGTGCCGTCGTTCCGGCTTCTGTTCCTCGAGCTCGACGTGCCGAAGGCGGATATCACCATCAAGGCAACCGGCAAGCAGTGGTACTGGTCCTATGCCTATCCCGACAACGGCAAGTTCGAGTTCGATTCGCTGATGGCGCAGGACAAGCAGCCCCGGCTGCTCGGCGTCGACAACGAGATGGTGGTGCCGGTCAACAAGGTGATTCGCGTCCAGGTCACCGGCGCGGACGTCATCCACGCCTTTGCGCTGCCGGCTTTCGGCGTCAAGATCGACGCCATCCCGGGGCGGCTGAACGAGACCTGGTTCAAGGCCACCAAGACCGGCATGTTCTACGGCCAGTGCTCGGAGCTGTGCGGCAAGGACCACGCCTTCATGCCGATCGCGATTCGCGTCGTGGAGGACCAGGAATTCGCCTCCTGGGTCGAGACGGCGAAGAAGAAGTTTGCGAGCGGCGGCACCAGCACCTACGCCTCCGCGGCCGGCCCGACGCAGTAAGCGTCGGGTGACGGCTTTCAGGGACTGAAAGCGACATAAGGGCGGGACCTCCAGGGGTCCGATTGGGACGCAAGGCAGGATTTGAAAATGGCAACGAGCGCAGCGGCACACGGCGATCACGCCCAGGACCACGGACATGACGAGCATGCCCATCCGACCGGATGGCGGCGCTACGTCTATTCGACCAACCACAAGGACATCGGCACGATGTACCTGATCTTCGCGGTCATCGCCGGCGTCATCGGCGCCGCGATGTCGATCGCGATCCGTGCCGAGCTGATGTATCCGGGCGTGCAGATCTTCCACGAGACGCACACCTATAACGTGTTCGTGACCTCGCACGGCCTGATCATGATCTTCTTCATGGTCATGCCCGCGATGATCGGCGGCTTCGGCAACTGGTTCGTGCCGCTGATGATCGGCGCGCCCGACATGGCGTTCCCGCGCATGAACAACATCTCGTTCTGGCTGCTGCCGGCCTCCTTCGCGCTGCTGCTGATGTCGACCTTCGTCGAGGGCGAGCCGGGCGCCAACGGCGTCGGCGCCGGCTGGACCATGTACGTGCCGCTGTCGAGCTCCGGCCATCCGGGCCCGGCCGTCGACTTCGCGATCCTCTCGCTCCATCTGGCGGGCGCCTCGTCGATCCTCGGCGCCATCAACTTCATCACCACGATCTTCAACATGCGCGCGCCGGGCATGACCCTGCACAAGATGCCGCTGTTCGTTTGGTCGATCCTGGTGACGGTGTTCCTGCTGCTGTTGTCGCTGCCGGTGCTCGCCGGTGCGATCACCATGCTGTTGACCGACCGCAACTTCCACACGACGTTCTTCAACCCCGAAGGCGGCGGCGACCCCGTGCTGTTCCAGCATCTGTTCTGGTTCTTCGGCCACCCCGAAGTGTACATCCTGATCCTGCCGGCTTTCGGCATGGTCAGCCAGATCATCTCGACCTTCTCGCGCAAGCCCGTGTTCGGCTATCTCGGCATGGCCTACGCCATGGTCGCGATCGGCGGCATCGGCTTCGTGGTGTGGGCGCACCACATGTACACGGTCGGCATGTCCTCGGCGACGCAGGCCTATTTCGTCGCGGCAACCATGGTCATCGCGGTTCCGACCGGCGTGAAGATCTTCTCCTGGATCGCCACGATGTGGGGCGGCTCGATCGAATTCCGGGCACCGATGATCTGGGCGGTGGGCTTCATCTTCCTGTTCACCGTCGGCGGCGTCACCGGCGTCGTGCTGGCGAACGCCGGCGTCGACCGCGTGCTGCAGGAGACCTATTACGTCGTCGCGCACTTCCACTACGTGCTGTCGCTCGGTGCGGTGTTCGGAATCTTCGCCGGCTGGTACTACTGGTTCCCGAAGATGTCGGGCTACATGTACAACGAGACGCTCGCGAAGGCGCACTTC
Organism: Bradyrhizobium symbiodeficiens; assembly: GCF_002266465.3. Taxonomy (NCBI): domain Bacteria; kingdom Pseudomonadati; phylum Pseudomonadota; class Alphaproteobacteria; order Hyphomicrobiales; family Nitrobacteraceae; genus Bradyrhizobium; species Bradyrhizobium symbiodeficiens. Next base: position 806,003 of record NZ_CP029427.2, read on the forward strand.
TGGGTCACCTTCATCGGCGTCAATCTGGTGTTCTTCCCGCAGCACTTCCTCGGCCTGTCGGGCATGCCCCGCCGCTACGTCGACTATCCCGACGCGTTCGCGGGCTGGAACCTGGTCTCGTCGGTCGGGTCCTACATCTCCGGCTTCGGCGTGCTGATCTTCCTCTACTGCGTGCTCGATGCCTTCATGAAGAAGGTACCGGCCGGCGACAATCCGTGGGGTGCGGGTGCGACCACGCTGGAGTGGACCTTGCCCTCGCCGCCGCCCTTCCACCAGTTCGAAGTGCTGCCCCGCGTGCAGTGATCGATCTCCCGCGGCGCCCGTGACGGGCGCCGCGGCTTTATAACGAAGCGAGTTGAATTAAGTGTCCGTCCTCGACCATAACGCCATCGACATCAATCCCCGCATCTCCGAAGCGGAGGTTGGCGATTACATCGCGCTCCTGAAGCCGCGGGTGATGTCGCTGGTGATCTTCACCGCGCTGGTCGGAATGGCGATGGCGCCCGGGCGTTTCCACTGGGTGCTGGCGATCACCTCGCTGCTCTGCATCGCCGTCGGCGCCGGCGCCTCCGGCGCGCTCAACATGGCGCTGGAAGGCGATATCGACGCCAAGATGTCGCGCACCGCGAACCGGCCGATTCCGCGCGGCCGCATCACCCGCCCTGAAGCCATGGCGTTCGGCCTGACGCTGTCCTTCTTCTCGGTGATGACGCTCGGCATCCTCGTCAACTGGATCGCGGGCGCGCTGCTCGCTTTCACCATCTTCTTCTACGTCGTGATCTACACGATGGGCCTGAAGCGCTGGACCGCGCAGAACATCGTGATCGGCGGCGCCGCCGGCGCGCTGCCGCCGGTGGTGGCGTGGGCCGCGGTCACGGGCACGGTCGACGTCGAGCCGCTGCTGCTGTTCGCCATCATCTTCTTCTGGACCCCGCCGCACTTCTGGGCGCTGGCGCTGTTCCGCTCCGACGATTACGCGCGCGCCGGCATTCCGATGCTGCCCAATGTCGCCGGCCCCGACGCGACCCGTCTCCAGATCCTGCTCTACACCATCGTGCTGATCGCGGTCGCCGCCGCGCCCTGGGCGCTCGGCTATTTCGACGCCGTCTACGGCATCGTCTCGCTGATCCTCGGCGCCGGCATGCTGGTGCTCGCGATCAACGTCTATATGCGCCGCGAGCGAGCTGCGTCGCTGCGCGCCACCCGCAAGCTGTTCGCCTTCTCGATCCTCTATCTGTTCGTGCTGTTTGCGACCCTCTTGCTCGAGGTCGTATTCCGCGCGCTGGCTCCTATGGTCTGGGGCGTATGATCACCGCGATGGCCGACAAACCCGAGCCAGATGGAATCGTCCTCACCGAGGCGCAGAAGAAGAGCCGTCGTCAGCGCTCGATCGCGATCGCGCTCGCGCTCGGCGTGCTGGTGGTGCTGTTCTTCGCCGTCACCATGGTCAAGGGGCCGGCCGTTCTCGTGCGGCCGATGTAGGAAACAATGGATCACGAGCCCACCATATCGCAGGATGTCGGCGTCAAGCCGGCCAATCGTGGGCCGGCTAGGCGCCGCGGGCTCGGCCGCGACGTGGTCGTTGCTTCGATCTGCGGCGGTGTGGTCGCGCTGATGGTCGGCGCCTCCTACGCGGCGGTGCCGTTCTACAATTGGTTCTGCCGCGCCACCGGTTTCAACGGCACCACGCAAGTGGCGACTTCCGCGCCGGCCACCGGCCCGATCGCGCGGAAAATCTCGGTGCGCTTCGATTCCAACGTCGCGCCCGGCCTGCCCTGGAAGTTCGAGCCGGAGCAGAGCGAGATCGAGGTCAATATCGGCCAGGTCGTGACCGTCTTCTACACCGTGACCAACCAGGCCGCGCGCACCACGTCCGCGCAGGCCGCCTACAATGTCGCGCCGCTGACGGTCGGCTCCTATTTCCAGAAGATCAACTGCTTCTGCTTCACCGAGCAGACCATGGCGCCCGGCGAGAAGCGCGAGATGCCGGTGGTGTTCTACGTCGATCCGTCGATCGCCGACGATCACGAAAACGACGGCCTGAACACCATCACGCTGTCCTACACGTTCTATCCGGTGAAGGATCCCGTGGTGAAGCCGCTGGCATCGGGCGAAGGCGACAGGCGCAAGGGAAATCTCTGACCGCCGGGCTGACGCCCGGAAGGTTGGAAACAAGGGGATAAGTGCCCGACAGGCACGGGATTGAGGAGAGAGACCGCAAATGGCAACGGCGCACACCAAGCATCACGACTATCACCTGGTCGATCCGTCGCCCTGGCCGGCCGTCGGTTCGGTCTCGGCCTTCATCATGGCGGTGGGTGCGATCACCTGGATGCATCACATGTTCTCGGCTGCGCCGATCGTGTTCGGCGTCGGCACGGTGGGCGTGCTCTACACCATGGCGAGCTGGTGGGGCGACGTGATCAAGGAAGCCCAGTACAAGGGCGACCACACCCGCGTCGTGCAGCTGCACCACCGCTACGGCATGATCCTGTTCATCGCCTCCGAGGTGATGTTCTTCGTCGCCTGGTTCTGGGCCTATTTCAACGCGGCGCTGTTCCCGGCGGACGCGGTCCACGCCACCCGCGATGCGGTGTTCGGTTGCGGCCTCGGTACTGCGGCCGGTGCCTGCGCCGTCCCCGGCACCTGGCCGCCGCATGGCATCGAGACCTTCGATCCCTGGCATCTGCCGCTGCTGAACACGCTGATCCTGCTCACCTCAGGCACCACGGTGACCTGGGCTCACCATGCGCTGCTGGAGAACGACCGCCAGGGCCTGAAATACGGCCTGATCCTCACCGTCGTGCTGGGGGCGCTCTTCACCTGCGTGCAGGCCTATGAGTACAGCCATGCGGCGTTCTCGTTCGGCGGCAACGTCTATGGCGCGACCTTCTTCATGGCGACCGGCTTCCACGGTTTCCACGTGCTGGTCGGCACCATCTTCCTGCTGGTGTGCCTGTTCCGCGCCTATGCCGGCCATTTCACGCCGACGCAGCATCTCGGCTTCGAGTTCGCCGCCTGGTACTGGCACTTCGTCGACGTGGTCTGGCTGTTCCTGTTCCTCTGCATCTATGTCTGGGGACACGGCGCCGAGACCATGGCCCACGGCGCGCACTGAGCCGCGACGCTTGGATCAGAAAGGGCGGCCGCCGGGCCGCCCTTTCGCTTTTCGGGCCGCCGGAAGGCTTCGGCGAAAACTATGATAGAGTCTGGCATCATGAACGACACCGCCGCCAAGCCCGAGCCTGAAACCACCGTCCTGCAAAGCGCGCTGCGCGGGCTTGCCTGCAGATGCCCGCGCTGCGGCCAAGGCAAGCTTTATGCAGGCTTCCTGACGCTCGCGCCCGCCTGCGACCGCTGCGGTCTCGACTACGCCTTCATCGATACCGGCGATGGGCCGGCGATCTTCATCATCATGCTGGCCGGCGGGATCGTGGTGGCGGCCGCACTCATCGTCGAGGTCAAATACCAGCCGCCTTACTGGCTGCATGCGGCGCTGTGGTTGCCGCTGATCCTGGTCACCACGCTGTTGCCGCTGCGTGCGATGAAGTCGCTGCTGATCGCGCTGCAATTCCACCACAAGGCGGCGCCGGGCCGGTTGGTCGACCGCGCGAAATGAACTCGCCTGCGCGCAAGCCCCGCGTGGCCGGCTTCGCGCTGTTCACGCTGTCCCTCGCGGCCGTCTTCGTCGCGCTCGGCCTCTGGCAATTGCAGCGCCGGACCGCCAAGCACGCGCTGGTCGCAGCGCTCACCGAGCGCCTTGCAGAGGCGCCCATCGCGCTGCCGCCGCCTTCGCAATGGGCCGCACTCAATCCCGCGCGCGATGAATTCCGCCGCGTCAGCTTCACCGCGACCTACGCGGCCCTGCCGGATGCGATGGTCTATTCCTCGGGCTCCGCGGTGCGCAAGGACGCCTCCGGTCCCGGCACCTGGGCGTTCCTGCCGGCGCGGCTTCCCGGCGGCGAGACGGTCGTGATCGATGCGGGCTTCGTCGAGAACACGATGCAGGACCGCGCCGTCGAGGATCGCGCGGTGAAGAAGCTCGTCACTGGGCAGCCGGTCGCGCTCACCGGATATTTGCGCTTTCCCGAGCCGCCCGGCTGGCTGACGCCGGCGGAGAACCGCGACAAGCGGCTCTGGTTCGTGCGCGATCATCCGGCGATCGCAAGCGCGCTCGGCTGGGGCACGGTCGCACCGTTCTACGTCGATCTCGAGCAGCCCGCGCCCGAGAACGGCATTCCGCGTCCGGGGCCGCTCGACGTGCATCTGAAGGACGATCACCTGCAATACGCCGTCACCTGGTTCATGCTCGCAGGCGCCGTGCTGATCGCCTTCGCGGTGTGGGCAAAAGGCCGGCGGCAGAGCTGAGCTCGTCCGTAGTTCCCCGAGGGAACCCGGGATCGCCCGGGGTTTACCATTCAGCACACATTCACGAATGTGGTCCTAAGCCGCGATCGATTTTTCCGCGGCAGACAGGATTGCGGCGTGAGCGATTTCGACCAGATGGGAATTGTCGTCGATTGGGTGGACGCCTGCCGGAAAGGCGACCTCACGACATTGCTCGACCTCTATGCGAACGACGCCGAGCTTGAATGCATCTGCAGCGGATCGCGGCGCCACCGCGGCAGGAGCCAGATCGAAGGCTATTGGAGCCCGCGAATTAGCGCTTTCTCGTCGGCGGGCTTCAGGCTCGAGGAGATTCATCCCGCCTCGGACGGGGTTGATCTCGAATATTCGGTTGCCGGCGCGCTTCGTATTCGCGCCTCGTTTCGATTTTGCCCGGAAGGCAAGATCCGAAGCATGCTGTGCGAGCCGGCGCGACAGACTGCGCAAATTGGCCGCGCTTGCTAGCGCTCGATTTGCGCGGGGCGGTTCTCCGACAAGATCACGCTCGGCGAGACCCGCGCCTCGCGTGCCGGCTGGACCGGCAGCCTGCAGCGCACATAGGTTCGCCCGTCCACGCGCAGCAGTGACAGCGATCCGCTGAGCGCGCGCACGCGCTCATGCATGCCGGTTAGGCCGCGGCCGAAAACGTTGCCTTCGGGGAAGCCGCCGCCGTCGTCGGAGATATCGACGACGAGCGCTTCACCGGTGATGGTCGCCTGGACGTCGGCGCTGCCGGCCTTGGCATGACGCAGCACGTTGGTCAGCGCCTCCTGGATCACGCGATAGACGGTCTGCGCGAGCGGCCCGTCGACCCCATTGAGGTCGGAACCGATCGTGTCCGTCAGGACGATATGCGGTGCCTGCTTGCGAAAGTTCTGGAGCAGCGTTTGCACGCTGGTCGAAAGGCCGAGTTCCTCGATGTAGAGCGGCCGCAGCCGGTCGAGGATCCGGCGGTTGGTCTGCTGGAGCGCCTCGACCGATTGCAGCACCTCCTCGGCCGAATTGCCGAGATTTCCCGCCTGCGGTGCGGCGTCGATCAGCGCAATCGCGCCGGCGCGGATGCTGAACAGCAGCGGTCCGAGTTCGTCGTGCAATTCGCGGGCGAGATCGCGCCGCTCGTCGTCCTGGAGCGACACCAGGCGGTGCATCAGATCGCGATTGTCCTCGCTCAATTGCGCAAGCGTTGCAGCCAGCGCATTTGCTTCCTCGCAACTCTGCCGAATCTCCGGCGGCCCTCCGACCGGGATCGGCTTTGCGTAGTCGCCGCGCCGCATCCGCGTGAGGCCTTCGCCGAGATGCTGCAGGGGACGCAGTGCCGATCCCGCGAAGACGTAGGCGATGATCGCGGTGAGCACTGTCAGCACGGCAACGAGGCTGGTGAGCGCGAGGAAGCCGATCCACTTCTCGAACAGGTCGGCTGACAGGTCCGGCAGGAACGTGATGTCGCCGACGTGCTTGCCATCAATGACCACGGGCGAGGCGGCATTCATGTCCGGCATGGCTATCAGGTTGATGAACCATTGCGGAGCTACCTTAAGGTTGCGTTGATCATCCTTTGGGAGAGGCGAAGGACCTTCTTCGACACGACGGAATTGGATGTCAGAGGAGGTGTCCAGCATTTGGACAAAAGCATCCAGCGTCTTCTGCGGATTGTCCGAGTTGCGCAGCGTGTTGTTGAGCGCGGTGGCGATCGTTCGGGTCGAACGCCGCGCCGGCTCGTTTTCCTCGGACAGCTGACCGGCTGCAAATATTTGCAGCAATATGCCGCCCAGAACCAGCGCCGCCAGAAAGCTCAGGCCGAGCGGAAGAAACAGTTGCGTCCTGAACGAGAGTCGTTGCCACATTAGGTCAATTCTAACGCGCATCGGCCGGATTTGCTCTTTCCATTTGTTCCCGTCGGTCTATGAGTCGAAGGACAAGAGAGTGCGCGATGCAAGATACTGCCAAACCGGGGACCCGGGTCCTGATTGTCGACGACCATCCCGTGGTGCTGTCCGGTTGCCGCACCCTGTTCGCTTCGGACCATTCGATCCGCATCGATGAGGCGACCGACGCCAAATCCGGCCATCGCGCCTATGTCAGCAAGCGGCCCGACGTCACCGTGATCGACATCAGCCTGCCCGACGTCTCCGGCTTCGAGCTGATGCGACGCATCCGCAAGGACGATCCCGACGCCAAGATCATCATGTTCAGCATGAACGACGATCCGGCCTTCGTGGTGCGGGCGGTCGAGCTCGGGGCGCAGGGCTACGTCTCCAAGGGCGACGATCCCCGGATCCTGCTGAAAGCGGTGCGCAAGGTGGTGGCGGGCGACAATTTCATCTCCCCTCAGCTCGCGGAAGCCGTGACGTTCTCCGGTGCGGCCATCAAGGCCAACCCGGCCTCGCAAATGACGCCGCGGGAGCTCGAAATTCTCCGTCTGCTCGGACGCGGCGACAAGATCGTCGAAGTCGCCGAGGCACTCGGCATCTCCTACAAGACCGTCGCCAACACCACGTCCCTGCTCAAGCAGAAGCTGGGGGCGAAGAACCATTCCGACCTGATCAGGATCGCGGTCGAAATCGGGATGAACTGAAGCTGCATTTGCTCGCCTGCGCGTGCCCCGAGGCTGGGGCCCGCGCACCGAACCGGCTGCTCCAGGATGCAGCCGGTTCGGCGCGGATTGATGTCGGCTCACAGCCGGGCAATGCATGGACATAGCCGACACCCGTCCGCCGGCCCAACGGGGAGCGCCGAGATGCGTTCCGCGGCATGTCGAGGATTCGGGAAATCGCGGCAAAGTTTTCACGTTTTCCTCTTCTCTCTACGCTTGTTCTAACCCGATCTGATCGGGAAAACCTGGAACATTCTCGCCCGCTCGTGGTTTTCGCCCTTGACGGTTCCGTGACGGGCGACGCAAGATTGCGGGAGCAGTTTTTGACGGGGCGGCGACCCGGACGAGGCAAACCGGTCTGCACACATCAACGACAGACCTTCCAAGAGGAGGGCTGCGGCATCGCCGCAGCCCTTTTTCGTGTGTGCCGGGTCGACGCGGGAAGCGGTTTCCTGATGCCGCAAAACACTTTATGGTGGCCCAAAGCCTCTGGCTGTTGACAAGTAATTTCGTAAAATCAAAGGCTTAACGAGTGGGCTCAGGCCCGGTCGGCCTTTGGAGGGCAGTTTGACTCGTTATATCTCGACCCGGGGCGAGGCCCCCGAACTCGGCTTCTGCGACGTGATGCTGACAGGGCTTGCCCGCGACGGCGGCCTGTACGTGCCGACCATCTGGCCGCAACTCTCCACCGAAGCCATCGCCGGCTTCTTCGGCCGCCCCTATTGGGAGGTCGCGGTCGAGGTGATCCGTCCCTTCGTCGGCGGCGAGATTTCGGATGCCGAACTCGGCCGCATGGCGAACGAGGCCTATGCAACCTTTCGCCATCCGGCGGTGGTGCCGCTGCGCCAGATGTCGCCGCACCAGTTCGTGCTGGAGCTGTTCCACGGTCCGACGCTCGCCTTCAAGGACGTGGCGATGCAGCTGATCTCGCGGCTGATGGACCATGTGCTTGCCAAGCGTGGCCAACGTACCACCATCGTGGTCGCGACCTCAGGCGACACCGGCGGTGCCGCGGTCGATGCGTTTGCGGGACTGGAGAATGTCGACCTCATCGTGCTGTTTCCGCACGGCCGTATCTCCCAGGTGCAGCAGCGGATGATGACGACGACGGGCGCGGCCAATGTCCACGCACTCGCCATCGAAGGCAATTTCGACGACTGCCAGGCCCTCGTGAAGGGGATGTTCAACAACCATCGCTTCCGCGATGCGACCTCGCTCTCCGGCGTCAATTCCATCAACTGGGCGCGCATCGTCGCCCAAGTGGTCTATTATTTCACCGCTGCCGTCGCCGTCGGTGCGCCGGCGCGCGCGGTGGATTTCGTCGTGCCGACCGGCAATTTCGGTGACATCTTCGCCGGCTACGTCGCCAAGCGGATGGGGTTGCCGGTGCGGACCTTGCGCATCGCCGCCAATTTCAACGACATCCTGGCGCGCACGCTGAAGACGGGGATCTATGAGGTGCGCGAGGTGCACGCGACGGCATCGCCCTCGATGGACATCCAGATCTCGTCGAATTTCGAGCGGCTGCTGTTCGAAGCCGGCAAACGCGATGCTGCGGGTGTGCGCCGCCTGATGGAGCAGCTGAAGCAGTCCGGACGTTTCGTGCTGCCCGATGCGACGCTGGCCGCGATCCGCGAGGAGTTCGACGCAGGTCGCGCCGACGAGACCGAGACCGCGGCTGCGATCCGCGCCGCCTGGCGCGAGGCGGGCGAGCTGGTCGATCCCCATACGGCGGTGGCGCTCGCCGTGGCCGACCGCGACACCACCGATACGCGGGTGCCGAGCATCGTGCTCTCCACCGCCCATCCGGCCAAATTCCCCGATGCCGTCGAAGCGGCCTGCGGCCAGCGGCCGCAACTGCCGGCCTGGCTCGACGGATTGATGACCAAATCCGAACACATGAAGGTGATGAAGAACGATCAGGCCGAGGTCGAGCGGTTCGTGCTGTCGGTCAGCCGCGCCGCAAAGCAAGGAGTTGCCGGATGAGCGTCGAGATTTCCAAGCTTGCGTCCGGCCTGACCGTCGTCACCGACAAGATGCCCCATCTCGAGACCGCGGCGCTCGGCGTCTGGGCCGGCGTCGGCGGACGCGACGAAAAACCCAACGAGCACGGCATCTCGCATCTGCTCGAGCACATGGCGTTCAAGGGCACGACCAAGCGCTCCTCGCGCGAGATCGTCGAGGAGATCGAGGCGGTCGGCGGCGACCTCAATGCCGGCACCTCGACCGAGACAACGTCCTATTACGCACGGGTGCTGAGGGCCGACGTGCCGCTGGCCCTCGACGTGCTCGCCGACATCCTCGCCAATCCCGCCTTCGAGCCCGATGAGCTCGAACGCGAGAAGAACGTCATCGTGCAGGAGATCGGTGCTGCGCAGGACACGCCCGACGACGTCGTGTTCGAGCATCTCAACGAGCTCTGCTATCCCGACCAGCCGATGGGCCGCTCGCTGCTCGGCACCGCCAAGACGCTGCGCGCCTTCAATCGCGATTCGCTGCGCGACTACCTCTCGACGCATTATCGCGGGCCCGACATGGTGGTGGCCGCGGCCGGCGCGGTCGATCACAAGCAGGTGGTCGCCGAGGTCGAGAAGCGCTTTGCAGGTTTTGAGGGGACGCCGGGTCCCAAGCCGCAGGCGGCCATGTTCGGCAAGGGCGGTACCAAGGTGGTGCATCGCGAGCTGGAGCAGGCGCATCTGACGCTGGCGCTGGAAGGCGTGCCGCAGAGCGATCTGTCGCTGTTCTCGCTCCAGGTCTTCACCAACATCCTCGGCGGCGGAATGTCGTCGCGCCTGTTCCAGGAGGTCCGCGAGAAGCGCGGCCTCTGCTACTCCATCTATTCGTTCCACGCGCCCTATACCGACACCGGCTTCTTCGGCCTCTACACCGGCACCGACCCGGCCGATGCGCCGGAGATGATGGAGGTGGTGGTCGACATCATGAATGATTCGGTGGAGACGCTGACCGAGGCCGAGATCGCACGGGCCAAGGCGCAGATGAAGGCCGGCCTCTTGATGGCGCTGGAGAGCTGCTCGTCCCGCGCCGAGCAGCTGGCGCGCCACGTCCTGGCCTATGGCCGGCCGCAGACGGTCGAGGAGCTGGTGGGCCGGATCGATGCCGTCAGCGTCGAATCGACCCGGGATGCCGCGCGTGCGCTGCTGTCGCGGAGCCGGCCTGCGGTTGTCGCATTAGGCAGTGGCAGGGGTCTGGACACGGCGGTGTCTTTTGCGGAAGGATTGACGCGGGCACGTGCCAAGGCGCGTCTGCATTAGGAGCCGCGCGCGGGCCGAGCTGCCCCGGGAAGCATCACCATGGCCCTCTTTCGCCTGCCGTCCAGTGGACCCGCCGCCCTCGCGCCGCGCGGCAACGGGCTGTTGCTGCGCGCGCCGCAGATGTCGGACTTCCTGCAATGGGCGCATTTGCGCGAAACCAGCCGCGATTACCTGACGCCCTGGGAGCCGATCTGGCCCTCGGACGACCTGACCCGCTCCGGCTTTCGCCGCCGCCTGCGCCGCTATTCCGAGGACATCGCCGCGGACCGTTCCTATCCGTTCCTGGTCTTCCGAGAGCTCGATGGCGCCATGGTCGGCGGCATCACGCTGGCCAATGTCCGGCGCGGCATCGTGCAGGCCGGCACCATCGGCTATTGGGTTGGGCAACCCCATGCCCATCGCGGCTACATGACGGCTGCGCTGCGGGTGCTGCTGCCGACGCTGTTCGGCGAGCTCAATCTGCACCGGGTGGAGGCCGCCTGCATCCCGACCAATGCGCCGTCGATCCGGGTGCTGGAGAAGTGCGGCTTCTCCCGCGAGGGCCTGGCGCGCCGCTATCTCTGTATCAACGGGGTCTGGCAGGACCATTTGTTGTTCGGCCTGCTGCATGAGGACTTCCGCGGCTGAGCCGCTCGATTCATGTGGCCAAATCCCCCTTTTTGCTGCCTTGGGTTCGCCGATTTTGGCGATATAACCCGCATGTCCCGGCCGGTGATCGGCCGGGATTTTGTCATGGAGTACGGGCTTTGATGGTGAAGCAGCTTCGGTCATCGGAGAATGTGCTGCGGCGGATGCCGGCGATCGTGCTTGTCTTGGCGATGTCGTTCGCGGCGGCGTCGCCGGTGGCCGCCCAGTCCTTGACCGACCGCTTCAAGAACCTGTTCGGCGGCAAGTCGGACGAGCCGGCCCCGCCCAAGCCCGCCCCCGCGCCGGGTCAGCCGGCGGACGACGACGTCGACTGCCCGCAGGTGACGGTGCGCGCTGGCGCATCGACCTACGCGGTTGGGGTTACCGGCAAGCCGGCCGTCGGCAACGAGATCCGCTTCCAGGCCTCGATCACCAAGATGGCGCGCGAATGTGCCCGCAGCAGCGCCGGTATCACGGCCCGGATCGGAATCCAGGGCCGCGTGATCGCAGGCCCCGCCGGTGCACCCGCCACCGTCGAGGTCCCCTTGCGTGTCGCGGTGGTGCAGGGCGGTGTCGGCGAGAAAGTGATCGCCTCCAAGGCTTACCGGACCACGGTCGAGATGACGGATGGCGGCAGCGTGCCCTTCTCCTTCATCGTCGAGGATGTGAGCTATCCGGTGCCGTCGGCCGCGGTCGCCGATTCTTATGTCTTCTACGTTGGCTTCGACCCGCAGGCACTCTCGCCCGAACCGAAGGGACGGAAGAAGAAGTAGGGAAGAAGTCTTGCAGCAATCTCGGCTGTCATTGCCCGCGAAGGCGGGCAATCCAGTATTCCAGAGGCCTCAGCGCTTGAACCGAGAAGCCTCGGCGTACTGGATCACCCGCCTCCGCGGGTGATGACACCGCGATTGTGGATACTGTTACCTGACTAACAAAAAAGCCGGCGCTCATCGCGCCGGCTTTTTGATTGGTGAAGGCCAAACCCTCAGTTCAGCTTTTGCCGGACCTCGGTGATGCCCTTGGCGAGCAGATCGTCGGCGACCGAACCCTTGACCGACTGCGACAGGATCGTGGAGGCGGCCTGGACGGCGGCTTCCGCGGCTGCGGCGCGGACGTCGGCGACCGCCTGGGCCTCGGCGAGCGCGATCTTGCTCTCCGCGGTCTTGGTGCGGCGGACGACGAAGTCTTCCATCTTCGCCTTGGCCTCAGTCGCGATGCGCTCGGCTTCGCCTCTGGCGTTCGCGATGATCTCGGCGGCCTCGCGTTCGGCCGAAGCGGTGCGGGCCTTGTAGTCGGCGAGCACCTTGGCCGCTTCCTGCTTGAGGCGCGTCGCGTCGTCGAGCTCGGCCTTGATGCGCTCGGCGCGATGGTCGAGCGCAGTCATCGCTTTCTTGAAGACCCCGAGATAGCCGAACAGGACCATCAGGATCACGAAGGCAATGGCGACCCAGGTTTCAGGATCGAAGAACATCTCGACTAACCTTTCAGGGACGCATCGACCGCGGCATTGACCGACGCAGCGTCGGGAACGACGCCAGTAAGTTGCTGCACGATCTGACCTGCCGCATCGGCCGCGATGCCGCGGACATTGCTCATGGCGGTGGCGCGGGTCGAGGCAATGGTCTTCTCCGCCCCGGCGAGCTTGGCCGCCAATTGTTCTTCCAGCGTCTTGCGCTCGGCTTCCGCCTGCGCATTCGCCTTGTCGCGGGATTCGTTGCCGATCGCCTGTGCCCGTGTGCGCGCCGAAGCGAGCTCGGTTTCATAGGCCTTCAGCGCCGCGTCGGACTGGTCCTTCAGCTTCTGCGCTTCGGCGAGGTCACCCTCGATCTTGTTCTGGCGCGCCTCGATCGCACCGCCGACCTTCGGCAGAGCAAGCTTGGACACGATCACATAAAGCGCGACGAAGAAGATCGCGAGCCACACCAGCTGTGAAGCGTAGGTGCTGCTCTCGAACGGCGGAAAACCACCACCGTGACCGCCTTCGGCCCCGGTGTGGGCGCCCGCCGCCGGACTTTTCGCCCCGCCATGACTTTCAGCCATGGATTACTCCTGTTGCCGTCATGCGCGCCGCTTCGGTTGAAGCGGCGCGAAACTTCGTCCTCAGAGCGGAACGAACAGCAGCAGCAGCGCGATCAGCAGCGAGAAAATGCCGAGCGCTTCGGTCACGGCGAAGCCGAAGATCAGATTGCCGAACTGGCCCTGAGCGGCCGAGGGGTTGCGAACGGCCGCGGCGAGGTAGTTGCCGAAGATCACGCCGACGCCGACGCCCGCGCCGCCCATGCCGATGCATGCGATGCCCGCGCCGATAAGTTTTGCTGCTGCCGGATCCATTTTAGACTCCTTGGAAGAAAGATTGGGTTGTGGGTGGAAATTCCCCGGACCGCTCAGTGTCCCGGATGAATGGCGTCGTTGAGGTAGATGCAGGTCAGGATCGCAAACACATAGGCTTGCAGGAACGCGACCAGGATCTCGAGCGCGTACAGCGCGACCGTGAGAGCCAGCGGCAGCACGCCGCCGACCCAGCCCAGCGCCCCGAGCGAGAAGCCGAGCATGGCGACGAAGCCCGCGAACACCTTCAGCGCGATGTGGCCGGCCAGCATGTTGGCGAACAGACGGACGCTGTGGGAGACCGGCCGCAGGAAGAACGACAGGACCTCGATGAACATCACCAGCGGCAGGATGTAGCCGGGGACACCGTGGGGCACGAAGATCGAGAAGAATTTCAGGCCGTTCTTGGCGACGCCGTAGATCAAGACCGTGAAGAAGACCAGAAGCGCGAGCGCTGCCGTCACGATCAGATGGCTCGACACCGTAAAGGTGTAGGGGATGATGCCGACCAGGTTCGAAACGCAGATGAACATGAACAGCGAGAAGATCAGCGGGAAGAACTTCATGCCTTCCGCGCCGGCGGTCGAGCGGATGGTCGAAGCCACGAACTCGTAGGAGATCTCGGCGACCGACTGAAGGCGCCCCGGAACCAGCTGCGTTCCGCTGGCGAGCATCAAGAGCGAGATGATCGCGATCGTCACCAGCATGTAGAGCGACGAATTCGTGAAGGCGATCGTGTGATTGCCGATATGGCCCAGGGTGAAGAGAGGCTCGATGTTGAACTGGTGGATCGGATCGATTTTCATCAGCGCGGCATCTCTTGGTCTGCCGGGCAATGCCGGCGGGTCTCGGTCTGCCGGCCGGGCCGGCCCGTACCGGCGATGCCGGTACGATCATTCCTCTCCTGGCGGATCGCTTTAGGAATCACCGCGCCTGTTCTGACCCGCGCCCGCCGTTCTCACCACATTCACCACGCCGGCGACGAAGCCCAGCAACAGGAACACGATAAACCCGAAAGGCGACGTCGACAGCAAGCGGTCGAACCCCCAGCCAATCCCCGCTCCGACGACGACCCCGGCGACCAACTCGGAGGATAACCGGAAGCCAAGCGCCATCGCCGAAGCTCTGGCCGCCCTGTCTTCACCGTCACCTGCGGGTTGCTCGGTCTTGATCCGGCGGTCCCGAAGTTCGGACAACCGCTGATCAAGATTTCCGAGCCGTTCGGAAAGCGCAGCTTCCTCGGACGATCTATCGCGATCTCCATTCCCGCCGTGTCCCGTGCCCTGTGTCATGCAACGAAGACCCGAAACGCCGCGGCTGAATGGAAATTGCGCCCGTCACCCTCAAAAGCCGCGCGGACCATACTGATGGCCCATAATCAAGTCAAGCCGAGTCACGATTGCGTCGCTTTCGGTTATGTAGCTGATTTAATTGACGATATTGGCGTGCGCGGCAGCGCTGCACACGGCGTGACGCCGCACCGCAGCAGCTCGCCTCAGGATCGGCGAATGGTGCCGCCCTTTCGCCACGCTGCCGGGATCGAAGATGCCGCCGCGATCGTTGATACGGTTGCGTGTTTTGGGCGGCGGATCGCCTCACCGGGGTGTAGAATTTTGTCAGAGTGCCACATTCACGTCGTGGCGGAGGGTGCGATGAGACCAGTGAATTCATCCACAACATCATGGCTTGCGGTGGCGGCGCTCGCCGCTGCGATGGCGATCGGCGGCGACCTCGATGCCGCCCAGTCCGCTCCCGACAGCGAGAACGGCCGCTACAGCATGACGCCCATCCCCGAGGGCGTGCTGCGGCTCGACACGCGCACGGGCACGGTATCGACCTGCACCAGGAACGGCGCCGGCTGGGCCTGCTACGCGGTCCCCGACGAGCGGACCGCGCTCGACGCCGAGATCGGCAGGCTCCAGGCCGAGGTCGAGCGGCTGAAGGGACAGCTCGCAGCCGGGCCGACGGTGTCGGGCAAGATCGACGACGCGCTGCCGAAATCCGACTCGCTGAAGAGGGCGGAGCCCAGGGGCGCCGAGGGCGAGCGCAAGATCGAGATCCCGCTGCCGAGCGACCAGGACGTCGACCGCGTGATGTCATTTCTGGAAAAGGCCTGGCGGCGGCTGATCGACATGGCCAACCGGGTGCAGAAGGACGTGTCGGGGAGGATTTGAGAGTTTGAATGACAACTGAGAAACGCCTGGCACGTTCGGCGCCATCGTCAGTGCAGGCCACCACCATTGCATCGTCGCTGCTGACCGTGCAGACGCCGGGCCGCGGCTTCACCGATCTCACCAGCGAAGCTGCGAAGTTCATCGCCGACGTCCTCGCGCGTGACGGCGCGCTGACGCTGTTCATCCGCCATACCTCGGCGTCGCTGACGATCCAGGAGAACGCCGATCCATCCGTGCTCGTCGACCTCGCCACGGCGCTGTCCCGCCTCGCGCCGGAGAATGCCGGGTGGACCCACGACACCGAAGGACCGGACGATATGCCCGCGCACGTCAAGACGATGCTGACCGGAACTTCGCTTCATGTCCCGGTCCTGAACGGCAGGCTTGCGCTCGGCACCTGGCAGGCGATCTATCTGATCGAGCATCGCAGACGCCCGCACCGGCGCGAGGTGGTGCTGCAATTCGTCGGCGGCAATCAGTAGGGCGTTTTCGAGCGAAGTGGGCGCCGGTCCGCAGCAAAAAACGCGTCAAACCAGGAAGCCCATGAAAAAACCGGCCGCGGAGACCGCGGCCGGTTCGTATTGGTTGCGATCGGTGCTTCCGATCAGTTGGACTTGATGTCGACGTCCTTGGTCTCGGGCAGGAAGAACAAGCCGATCACGACCGTGATGGATGCGAAGATGACCGGATACCAGAGACCGGCATAGATATCGCCGGTCGAGGCCACGATGGCGAAGGCGGTCGCCGGCAGCAGGCCGCCGAACCAGCCGTTGCCGATGTGGTAGGGCAGCGACATCGAGGTGTAGCGGATGCGGGTCGGGAACAGTTCGACCAGCATCGCGGCGATCGGGCCGTACACCATGGTGACGAACAGCACCAGGACGAACAGCAGCCCGATAACCGCAGCCACCTGCGGGCGGAAGATGTCGAACGGATGCGACATCTTCACGATGCCCGCGTCGCCCGGCTTCGGATAGCCGGCCGCCTGCACGGCGGCGAGGACCGCCGGGTTGCCGTCCTTGGCGTTGGCGTAGGCAACGTCCTTGCCGTTGACCATCACCTTCACGCCCGAGCCAGCCGCGCCGGGAGAGGTCGAGTACTTGACCGAAGACTGGGCGAGGTAGGCACGTGCGGTGTCGCAAGGCGCGGTGAAGACGCGGGTGCCGACCGGGTTGAACAGGTCGCCGCAACCTGCGGGATCCGCCACCACGTCGACCTTGACCGATTCGATCGCCTTTTCCAGCGCCGGGTTGGCATTGGTGGTGATCATCTTGAAGATCGGGAAGAAGGTCAGCGCCGCGATCAGGCAGCCACCGAGGATGATCGGCTTGCGGCCGATCTTGTCGGACAGCATGCCGAACACGATGAAGAAGCCGGTGCCGAGCAGCAGCGACCAGGCGATCAAGAGGTTGGCGGTGTAGCCGTCCACCTTCAGGATCGATTGCAGGAAGAACAGCGCGTAGAACTGGCCCGTGTACCAGACCACGCCCTGGCCCATCACGCCGCCGAGCAACGCGAGCAGCACGAGCTTGCCGTTCTGCCAGTTGCCGAAGGCTTCCGTCAGCGGGGCCTTCGAGCTCTTGCCCTCATCCTTCATCTTCTGGAAGATCGGCGATTCATTCAGTCGCAGCCGGATCCAGACCGAGACGCCGAGCAGCAGCACCGAGACCAGGAACGGAATGCGCCAGCCCCAGGCGGCGAATTCCGGCTCGCCGAGCGCGGAACGGGTGAACAGGATCACCAGCAGCGACAGGAACAGGCCCAACGTTGCCGTGGTCTGGATGAAGGAGGTGTAGTAGCCGCGCTTGCCGTTCGGAGCATGCTCCGCGACATAGGTCGCAGCACCGCCATACTCACCGCCAAGCGCCAGGCCCTGGGCGAGACGCAGCGCGATCAGGATGATCGGGGCCGCGATGCCGATGGTCGCCGCGTTGGGCAGCAGGCCGACGATGAAGGTCGACAGACCCATGATCAGGATTGTGACGAGGAATGTGTATTTGCGGCCGACGATGTCGCCGACACGGCCGAACACGATGGCGCCGAACGGACGGACCAGGAAGCCCGCGGCGAATGCCAGCAGCGCGAAGATGTCGCGGGTCGCCGGCGGGTAGGCCGAGAAGAACTGCGCGCCGATGATCCCGGCCAGCGAACCATAGAGATAGAAGTCGTACCACTCGAAGACGGTACCGAGCGAGGAGGCGAGAATGACGAACCGTTCGTCCTTCGTCATCCCTCCCGCGCGTGTTTCAGACACTGCAATTGTCGACATGTTTGAATCGCTCCCCGAAAGTCGTTTCCTCGCGTCCCAGGTGTCCGGGCATGCCGGATCAACCTGGGTCTTGATTGCAAAGTAACATCGGCGTGAAACCCGCCCCAATACGACTTTCGGCCTTGCGCACTGACGCGCAGCTGACGCGGCGGTATCGGGCGCTGGCGGGCAGCCGCGAGGCTTGCGGATTAACCCCTTTGCGGCAAAGGGATAATGTGCCCTTGCATGCCACGGCTGCTCGGGGAAGAATTGGCGGGCCGCGGCGTTGACTCGCCGCCCGGCGTGAACGACAGCAAGAGAACGATGAACGCTCCCTCGACCCATCTCGTCATCGCCGATGACCATCCGCTGTTCCGCGACGCACTGCGGCAGGCGGTGGCGGGCGTCCTGACCACGGCCAGGATCGACGAAGCCGGGTCGTTCGAGGATCTGACCAAGCTCCTGGAACAGACTTCGGATATCGACCTGATCCTGCTCGACCTCTCGATGCCCGGCATCTCGGGCTTTTCCGGCCTGATCTATCTGCGCGCGCAATATCCGGCGATTCCGGTGGTGATCGTCTCTGCCTCCGACGACGGCGCCACGATCCGCCGCTCGCTCGATTTCGGCGCCTCCGGCTTCATTCCCAAGCGTTTCGGCGTCGAGACCCTGCGCGATGCCATCCTCAAGGTGATGGAGGGCGATGTCTGGGTTCCAGCCGATACCGATCTGTCGGCTGCGGCCGATCCCGACATGACGCGCCTGCGCGACCGCCTGGTGACGCTGACGCCGCAGCAGGTCCGGGTGCTGATGATGCTGTCGGAAGGCCTCCTCAACAAGCAGATCGCCTATGAGCTCGGTGTCTCCGAGGCCACCATCAAGGCGCATGTCTCGGCGATCCTGCAAAAGCTCGGCGTCGAGAGCCGCACCCAGGCGGTGATCGCGGCGGCGAAGATCGCGGGCGGGCAGTGGAAGCAGGGCACGCCGACGGGGTGAGCGCTACTGCGCTATCAAATCCCTCTTCCTTCGAGGCTCCCATTGGACGCGTTGCGTCCCATGCCTTGTAGCTCAGGATCAGGGAGGTGATAACATCCGTAGCAGTTCGTTGCCGATCCTGATGTCCTTCGTTTCGGAACCTTCAGCAAAGCCCTTCAGAACCGATTGAAGCAACCGTTTTGCTTCGTCACGCCGGCCACGTTCGGCAATGAGCCCGGCGAGGTCGATCGCAGCCCGCAGCTCCCAGGCCTTTGCGCCTTTGCGACGGCTCAAATCCAGCGACTGCATGAAGCGGGCTTCTGCTTGCGCGACATCGGGCTCCGGCAACGACAACAGGACCTTGCCTTTGAGGCGCAGCAGCTCGGGCGTGTAGAGATGGTCGCCGCTTCGCGCGACGAGGCGGATCGCATCGTCGATCAGTTCAGCGCTCTGTTCGATCTGCCCGAGCGCCAGCAAGCCCTGAACTAGCGCGATGTTGAACGCCGTGGTGAGCAGCTCGTAGCCGGCATCGCGGAGCTCGCGCAGGGAAGTCCTGATCGTCTCGACGCCATCGGCGGCGTCGCCGCGCCGGATCGCCAGCTCGCCTTTGACGCCTCGGCCGACGGCGAGATAGGGCCCCATCGAGCGCGAATTGGCATGCGCGATGAAGCGGTCGATATTCTGGTCCGCGCCGTCGAGGTCTCCGCTCCAGAGGTCGATCGAGACCGCCCAGATCAGCGCAATGCAGAGCGTGATCGGGTGATCCATCTGCGCCGCCTCGGTGACCGTCTGCTGCGCCAGTTGCCGCGCATCTGCGGGCCGGCCCTGCAACCAGAGCTCGCGGGCCAGCGTGATGCCGGCCCGGTTGCGATGATCGAAGCCGTGAACGGTGCTGATTCGTTCCGTGCCGGGTCCCTGCCAGGCGCCCTCCAGCATCTTCTGCGCCTCGCGATGTTCGCCGGCCAGATGCAACGAGACGCCGAGGAGGGAATGGGCGAGGGCGATCGACGCCGGGTCGCCCAGCGACCTTGCGACCGCGAGACTCTGCTGCGCGTAGCCGAGCGCGGCGTCGAACTCTCCCAGCCGCTCGTGAAAGATATGCATCCGGCCGAGCAGCTGGAGCTGGTTGATTTCGTCTCCACGCGCTTCGGCGATCGCAAGGCTCCTGCTCAAGGCGTCACGCGCCGCCTCGCTGCCGCCGCGGGTGAACATCAAGGTCAGTCCCAAGGCGGCCTGGATGTGCATTTCCTCCGCGCTGCCGCGCGAGGAGGGGGCAATCGCCAGCAGCGCCCGCTCCGACCAGCGCCGGCATTCAATCAACAAGGACATCGCCAGGAAGATCGGCGTCGCGGCGGCGGCGAGCGCGATGCCGATGTCGGGATTACCGTCCGCGCCGAAGCACCAGTCGAGCGCGGCGCGCACATTGTGAAGCGCGGAGAAGTGTATCGCCCGTTCGTCCGCGCTCGGTACTGTGGCCCACGTCATACCGGCCTGTTCCAGCCATCGCCGGTAGTACGTCGCGTGGCGGGCGGAGAGAGACGCATCGCCCGGTTCGATCTCGAGCAGATAGGCGCGCGTCGTATCGAGCAGGCGGTAGCGCATCATGGCGCCGATGGGCCGCGGCGCGACCATTGATTTGGCAACGAGGCTGTCGACGGCGTCGAACAGGCGGGAGCGGTCGACGTGCTCGTCCGGCACGATCTCGAGCGCGGCGTCGAGGGTGAAATGCCCGGCGAAGACCGCAAGCCGGCGCAGCACGAGGCGCTCGAGATCCGACAGCAGTCGGTAGCTCCAGTCGAGCGTGGCCTGCAATGTCTTCTGCCGGGGTGGCGCCGTTCGCTGGCCTTGCCAGAGCAGATTGAGGCGCTCATCGAGCAAGACAGCCGTTTGCGCCAGGCCGTAGGCTTCGACCCGACCGGCGGCGAGCTCGATCGCCAGCGCCATGCCGTCGAGCTTGCGGCAGATCCCCCCGATGATCGTGGCAGTGGCGTCGTCGAGCGCGATCTGTGCGCCGCTGGCCGTGGCACGTTCGAGGAACAGTTGCAGCGCAGGATAGGTCTGCGCTGCGGCAACTGTCAGTCCAAAACCGTCAGGCGGCACCGCGAGCGGCGCCAACCGATGGACCTGTTCACCCTCGACGCGCAGGGCTTCGCGGCTGGTGGCGAGGATATGGACCTCAGGCGCGGCGTGGAAGATGTCGGAGGCCAGCGGCGCCGCGGCCGTGATGACATGTTCGCAATTGTCGAGGACCAGCAGCATCCGCTTGTCGCGCAAATGCGCGAGCAGAGCAGGCAGAGGATCGTCAGTTTGGGCCGGGAGACCCAGCATCAGCAGAATCGAGGTGATCACGAGATCGGGATCGCTGAGCGCGGCGAGATCGATGAAGTGCGCGACGTCGGAGAATGTTTCGAGCAGGTCGTGAGCGATCGCCACGGCGACCGCGGTCTTGCCGACGCCGCCGGGGCCGGCAATCGTGACAAAGCGCGTGGCGATGAGCTTGTCGGAGACGGCGGCGATCGCATCATCGCGCCCGATCATCCGCTGCAACCGGTTCGGCAGTTTCACAGGCGGCAATTCCAGCCGCGGCGCGGGGCGCTGCGCGGCCGCGGTGCCCGTTTGTGAAATCGGCGCAACGAAGCAATAGCCGCGGCCGGAGAGTGTCGTGATGTAGCGGGCGCCATCCTTGCCGTCGCCGAGCGCCTTGCGAAGCGCTGCGACGTGAAAGCGCAAATTGGCTTCATCAACGGTGATGCCGGGCCACACCAGCGCCATCAGATCCCATTTGCTGACGACTGCGTTAGGCCGCGACATCAGCGCGATCAGCGTGTCGAAGGCTTTTGCGCCGAGCGGCAGCGCAACGCCGTTGCGCGTAACGAGCCGCTCTTGTGGCATTACGGTGAACGGCCCGAACGATAAAGTTCCCGTCGCGATACTGGCCGGCTCGGTCATGGTGAAATCTAGTCCCTTCGAACCGACCGGATAACCAGATGGCGACGATCGGGCAAGTCCGCCCTGCATCGGCATCAGACAGCGCATGCAGGCCTTGTGAGGCGCGCGCGTGGCGACCTTACAATTTCTCACAAGTCCAAACGGGTATGCTCGGACGATCGCTGCTAGTCATTGCTTCGACGGCTAGGAGACGTTCATGACACAAGCGGCGAAAACACTCTACACGGCCAGGACCCACACCAGTGGCGGACGACACGACGGCATATCGCGTAGCTCCGATGGTCGCCTCGACGTCAAGCTGTCGCCGCCGGGCGGCACAGGCATCGGCACCAATCCCGAGCAATTGTTCGCCGCCGGCTGGTCGGCCTGTTTCGAGGGCGCGATGGAGATTGCCGCGCGCAAGCGGAAAATCGTGCTTCCGAGAAAAAGCGCGATCGATGCGGAAATCGATCTTCTCCTCGATGAGGGCATCTTCGCTCTCCGGGCGCGCCTCAATGTCAGCCTGCCCGGGCTCGATCCCGAGGTCGCGCGCGGGATCATCGATGATGCCCACCAGAACTGTCCTTACTCCATCGCCGTGCGCGGCAATATCGACGTCACGGTCGCGCTGATCTGACGCGCCACCAGCGCCCAACGAGGTACACGACCATGAAGCAGATCATCGACCAGCATCGCCGCAAATTCTTCGGCGTCGCCGCGGGGACCCTCGCTGTCGGGCTCGGCATCATCGACTTCGCCCGCGCCGAGACGGAAGCGCCAAGGTCATCGTCATCGAATGCCTCGTTCGGCACGATCAAGCAGATCGACGCCGGCGTTCTCAACGTGGGCTATGCCGAGGCCGGCCCGTCAAACGGTCCCGTCGCGATCCTGCTGCATGGCTGGCCCTACGACATTCACGCCTTCGTCGATGTCGCGCCGATCCTCGCCAAGGCCGGCTATCGCGTCATCATTCCTTATCTGCGCGGTTACGGCTCGACGCATTTCCTCTCCAGCGAGACGCTACGCAATGGCGAGCCCGCTGCCATGGCGGCGGACATCATCGCGCTGATGGACAAGCTCGACATCAAGAAGGCTGTCATCGCCGGTTTCGACTGGGGCGCGCGCACCGCCGATATCGTCGCGGCGCTGTGGCCGGAGCGTTGCCGCGCGCTGGTCTCGGTCAGCGGCTATTTGATCTCCAGCCAGGCCGCGGGCAATGCGCCCCTGCCGCCATCGGCCGAACTGCAATGGTGGTACCAGTTCTATTTCGCGACCGAGCGCGGCCGCGCCGGATACGAGAAATACACGTATGATTTCGCAAAGCTGATCTGGAAGCTGGCTTCGCCGCAGTGGAAGTTCGACGACGCCACCTTCGACCGCAGCGCAGCCGCACTCGATAACAAGGATCATGTCGCGATCACGATCCACAATTACCGCTGGCGGCTCGGCCTTGCCAAGAGTGAAGCGAAATACGAGGAGCTTGAAAAGAGGCTCGCGGCAGCTCCAGTCATCGACGTCCCGGCCGTCACGATGGAAGGCGACGCCAATGGTGCGCCGCACCCCGACCCCAGCGCCTATGCCAAGAAATTTTCCGGCCGGTACGAATTCCGGCTGATCACGGGAGGCGTCGGCCACAATTTGCCGCAGGAGGCGCCGCAGGCCTTTGCCAAGGCTGTCATCGACGCCGACGGCACTTGAGTGATCGTCAGTGCCTTGGTCCGCCCACGCCGGACCGAGGACATTCGTTAATCCCAGCCTGGTGAAAGATCATGACGTCGACGGAAACTGAAAAGAAGAGATCGTCTTTCCCGACGGTGATCGTGCTCGCTGCGATTCTGATTGTGGTTGTCCTGACATGCGTGCCGTATCTCGTCACGATCGCGCTTGCGGAGGAGGCGGCAGAGCGCGCCGACGCGTCGCCGATCTTCGGTGTGACGATTCCGCCGGGCTACAAGCAGTGGGAGTTGATCGCGCCGGCCGAAGAGGCCGCGCCGCTCGACGAGCTTCGCGCTGTCGTCGGCAACCAGGCCGCAATTGACGCCTATCAGGCCGGAAAGCTTCCGATCCCCGACGGTACCATCCTGGTCAAGCGCGCCTGGAAGCGGAAGCAATCGCCGGAATTCGCATCCGCAACGGTTCCCGGCGCCGCGACCACGGTGCAGGTGATGGTCAAGGATTCCAAAAAATATGCCGCGACCGGCGGCTGGGGTTTCGGCCGTTTCGTCAACGGCAAGCCGGTCGACGAGGCCCAGCACCGCACCTGCTTCGCCTGCCATGAAGCGCGGGTCAAGAACCGGGACTACGTCTTCACGCGGCTGGCGCCGTGAAGCGCCCCGAAATGACAGCGTCGAAGACCTGGTTCATCAGCGGCAGCTCGCGCGGACTCGGCCGCGCGCTCACGGAAGCCGCGCTCGCGGCGGGGAATCGTGTTGTCGCTTCCGCGCGCGACACAGTTCCGCTCGAACCCTTGCGTGAACGTTTCGGGGAGCGATTGCGGCTGGCAAAACTCGACGTGACCGATGATGCCGCTGCGCAGGCCGCGATCGGTCTCGCCGTGGAGGCATATGGCGACATCGATGTGGTCGTGAACAACGCCGGTTACGGCGAGCTCGGATCGGTCGAGGACACCGGACTGGCGTCCTTTCGGCAGCAGATCGAGGTCAATCTGATCGGCACCATCATCGTCACCAAGGCGGCGATCCCCGTACTGCGTCGTCAGCGCCGCGGCCATATCGTGCAGGTCTCGTCCGTCGGCGGACGGATTGGTGCTCCCGCCCGTGCCGCCTATTCCGCGGCGAAATGGGGCGTCGAAGGCTTCTCGGAGTCGCTGGCGCGCGAGATGGCGCTGATTGGCGTGCACGTGACGATTGTCGAGCCCGGCGGCTTCAGGACCGGCTTCGCGCAGACCGCGCACGCGACCGGAGAGGGGCGTGCAGAGTATGATGTCGTCGTCGGAGCCGCCGTCAGGATGCAGCGAGACTACGACGGCCGTCAGCCCGGCGATCCAGCGAAGGCGGCAGCAGTTCTCCTGAAACTCGTCGAGATGGATCGACCACCCTTGCGCATCGCGCTGGGCAGCGATGCCGTCAACGCCATCTCCGCGACTGACCGGCAACGCCTCGAAGAGCTCGAGAGCTGGCGCGCACTCAGCGTGTCGACGGACTACTGAAGGCGTTCACTCCGCCGCCACCATCTGCTGCGTACGCCACTGACCGAGCAGTGCGCGGAGCGAGGCTGGCTTGACCGGCTTGTTGAGTACCGCGACCTTCTCCTCGCGGGCAGCCACCTGCACGGCGGGGCTGCGGTCGGCCGTGATCAGGATCGCAGGGATGGCGTCGCCGAAACGGCGGCGGATCTCGCGGATAGCGGCGATGCCGTTGCCGCGGTCGAGATGATAGTCGACCAGGAGGCCGGTGACGCGCCGTCCCGCCGTTTCGATGGCGGCGATCGCGCCTTGGGGATCGGCGACCGCGATCACCTCGGCGTCCCAGGCCTTCAGCAGCGTGCGCATGCCGTCGAGGATCGCCGCGTCGTTCTCGATACAGACGATCAGGGCGCCCGAGATCGGCGTGCGCACCAGCGGCGTCGCGCTGGTCACGGCCGCGGTGTGGGTGATCGCTTTCGCCGTCGGCACCGTCACGGAGAACACCGAGCCGCCGCTTTTATTGCCGTCGATGGCGATGCCGTGCTTGAGCACGCGCGCCAGCCGTTCGACGATCGACAGGCCGAGTCCCAGCCCGCGCGCGATCCGCGCGCCCTGCTCGAGGCGGTGGAATTCCTTGAAGATCTCGCCGCGCTTGACCAAGGGGATGCCGACGCCAGTGTCGTAGACGCAGATCTTAAGCGAGGGACCCTGGCGGCGGCAGCCGACCAGCACACGGCCGCGCGGGGTATATTTGATCGCGTTCGAGATCAAGTTCTGAAGCAGGCGCCGCAGTAGCAGCCGATCGGACTCGACCGGCAGCGAGCAGGGCACGAAGGCGAGCTCCAGATTCTTGGCGCGTGCGCTCGGCGCGAACTCGATTTCCAGCGAGCGCATCAGATCGGCCATCTTGAAGCTCGAGATCGAGGTCGCCATCGCGCCGGCATCCAGCCGCGAGATGTCGAGCAGCGCGCCGAGGATTTCCTCGATCGCCTGCAGCGATTCGTCGATGTTCTCGACCAGCCGCGTCTCCTCGCCGCTGTGCTGGCGCTCGACCAGACTCGTGACATAGAGCCGCGCCGCGTTCAGCGGCTGGAGAATGTCGTGGCTGGCCGCCGCAAGGAAGCGTGTCTTGGAGATGCTGGCGTCTTCCGCCGCGCTCTTGGCCAATGCCAGCTCGGAGTTCAGCCGCGTCAGTTCCTCGGTGCGGTCGCGCACCCGCTTTTCCAGCGTCGCGTTGGCGCGCTCCAGCGCTTCCGCCGCCTCGAAGGTCGGCGTGACATCGGTAAAGGTGATGACGAAGCCGCTACCGGGCATGCGGTTGGTGAGCACCTCGATCACCATGTGGCGTTCCGGCAGGCGTTCCAGATATGGCTCGCTGTCGGTGGTGTAGGCGGCGAGACGCCGCTCCAGCATGGCCTCGCGCTCGACCGGGTCGTCCGGATCGCTCACGCCGATGAATTCCAGTATCTCGCGCAAGGGCGTGCCGAACTGGACGATGTGCGGGGGCACGTTGAGGAGATCGCCGAACTGCCGGTTGGAGCAGATCAGCTGCAGGTCGGCATCGAACACGGCGATGCCCTGGCGCACGTGGTTGAGCGCGGTCTGCAGGATCTCGCGGTTGAAATGCAGGGCCGCGTGCGAGTCGTCGAGCAGTTTGAGCGCGGCCTTCGCCGAGACCGTGCGCTTGCGCAGCAACAGCGACATCACGAGGCGCGAGGAGGCAGCGCCGATCGAGGAAGCGATCAAATGCTCGGCATGCTGCAACAGCTCGAAATCCGCGGGCGCTCCCGCCTCCAGACGAACGTTGCGCCGCGCGGAGAATGCCTCGAAGGAATGCCGGGCGCGGTCGGGCCCGAGATATTGCGCCACCGTGGTCTGGATGTCCTGCACGGTGACGGTGGTGCGCCAGCGGCGGAAACTCGGCGAGATCGGTGCGAGCGTATTGGGCACGAACAGATCTGCCTGCAACAGCTCGATGGACGACGGCCTGCGTGCCAGCGACAGCAGTACATAGGTCAGGATGTTGAGCGACAGCGACCAGATCACGCCGTGCATCAGCGGCGGCAGATCGGCGCCGAACAGCGCCTGCGGCCGCAGCGCCTCGATCCCGAACGGGCCGTGCTGCAGCAGCAGGATGCCCGATGTCGAGGTGTCCATGAAGCTCGGGATGAACAGCGTGTAGAGCCACACGACGAAGCCGACCAGCATGCCGCCGATCGCGCCGCGCGCCGTCGCGCGCCGCCACAGCAGTCCGCCGAAGAAGCTCGGTGCAAGCTGGGCGATCGCAGCAAAGGAGAGCAGGCCGATCGCCGCGAGCTGGGTATTGCCGAGCGCGCGGTAGTAGAAATAGGCCATCACCATGATCGCGAAGATCGCGAGCCGCCGCGAGCGCAGCAGGAAGTCGCTGAAATCGGCGCCGCCGGTGCGCCCTTCCGGCCGCCGCTTCAGCACCAGCGGCACCACGAGATCGTTCGAGACCATGATGGAGAGCGCGACGCATTCGACGATCACCATCGCGGTCGCCGCCGAGAGGCCGCCGACGAAAATGGCGACGCTGAGAAGCCCCGCACCGCCCTCCATCGGCAGCGCCAGCACGTACATGTCGGGGTCGGCGGCGCCGAACGGGAAGGTCACGAGGCCGGCGAGCGCGATCGGGATCACGAACAGGTTGATGGCGACGAGGTAGAGTGGGAACAGCCAGCGCGCGCGGCCGACCTCGGCATCCGAGGAGTTCTCGACCACACTGACGTGGAACTGGCGCGGCAGCAGCATGATCGCGCAGAGCGACAGTAACGTCATGGTGAGGAAGTTGCCGATCGACGGCGAATAATTGATGGCGCGCACCGCCTCCGGCGTCTTCATGGCGCGCTCGATCAGTTCGTGCGGCGAGAACATCCAGAAGGTGACGAAGATGCCGGCGGCGAGGAAAGCGACCAGCTTGATGATGGATTCGGTCGCCACCGCCAGCATCAATCCGTGCTGGTGCTCGGTGGCGTCGGTCTGCCGGGTGCCGAACAGCACGGCGAAGGCCGCCATCGCCAGCGTCACCATCAGCGCGACGTCGCCGACGATCGGGATGTGGGAGAAGGCCTGGTCTTCGCTCAGGATCGTTTCGAGCGACGAGGCGACCGCCTTGAGCTGCAGCGCGATGTAGGGCACCGAGCCGATGATCGCGATCAGCGCCACGGTCGCCGCCACCGCCTGGCTCTTGCCGTAGCGGGCCCCTATGAAGTCGGCGATCGAGGTGATGTTGTTGGCTTTCGCCAGCTCGATCACGCGGCGGAGCACGCCGGCGCCGAGGCCGATCATCAGGATCGGGCCGACATAGATGGCGAGGAAGTCGGTCGAGGTGCGGGTGGCGAAGCCGACCGAGCCGAAGAAGGTCCAGGAGGTGCAGTAGATCGCCAGCGAGAGCGGATAGATCAGCCCGGAGGCACGGCCGCGCCCGGCCGGCGAGCGGCGGTCGCCATGGCTCGCCACCAGGAACAGGAAGCCGATATAGCCGAAGGCGGCGGCGATCACGCCCCAGTCGTGCAGCATGGCGAGGTGCGCTTCTCCCTGGGCGCCGACCGCGCCCGAGTTCATTTTCGCTGCAAATCTAGCGCGTTGGGCTGGGCGAGGCGACAGCGAAATGCCGGGAAAGGGGCGGGATCCGGGGTTGTCGTTAAGTTCGGAGAGAGTCCCTGTGCGGGACGCAGGGCTATCGCTTATGGGAGCCATTTCGCCGGTGGCCATCCTTCGAGACGCCCGCCGTTGGCGGGCCCTCAGGATGAGGACCGGGTGCGCGGCGCGAGTTTCCGCGAGCACCTATGCTGCTTTGCCTCATCTTGAGGAGACCGCGAAGCGGTCGTCTCGAAGGACGAGGCGCGCGCTCAGGTCGTGCCAAGCGCCATCTGCCATAGCCCTGGTGTGGGACGCTAGAAGTGAGTTCGGAGAGGCGAAAGCCTATTCCGCCGCCATCGACTTTGCGCGCAGCGGCAGGCCGAGACGGTCCCACACTTGCAGCAGGGCTTCGGCGAGCTGATCGATCAGGCCGTCGTCGTGATAGGGCGAGGGCGTGATGCGCAGCCGCTCGCTGCCCTTGGCGACCGTCGGATAGTTGATCGGCTGGATGTAGATGCCGTGCTGCTCGAGCAGCAGGTCGGACGCCTGTTTACACTTCTCGGCATCGCCGATGAACAGCGGTACGATGTGGGTGTCGCTCGACATCACAGGCAGGCCGGCGGCGTTGAGGATCGCCTTGACGCGGGCGGCACGGTCCTGGTGGCGCTCGCGCTCCCAGCTTGAGGTCTTCAGATGCTTGATCGCGGCGGTCGCGGCCGAACAGATCGCCGGCGGCAGCGCGGTGGTGAAGATGAAGCCCGGCGCATAGGAACGCACGGCGTCGATGATCTGGCCGTTGGCGGCGATGTAGCCGCCGAGGCAGCCGAACGCTTTCGCCAGCGTGCCTTCGAGGATGTCGATGCGATGCATGACGCCGTCACGCTCGGCGATGCCGCCACCGCGCGGGCCGTACATGCCGACCGCGTGGACCTCGTCGACATAGGTCATCGCGTCGTACTTCTCGGCGAGATCGCAGATCCTGGCGAGCGGAGCGACGTCACCGTCCATGGAATAGAGGCTTTCGCAGACGATCAGCTTCGGCCGCTTCGGGTCGGCCGCTTTCAACAGCTCCTCCAGATGCGCAACATCGTTGTGGCGGAACACGACCCGCTCGCAGCCGGACTGGCGGATGCCTTCGATCATCGAATTGTGGTTGAGCTCGTCCGAGAGGATGAGGCAGTTCGGAAGGAGTTTTGCGATGGTCGGGATGCCGGTCTGGTTCGAGACATAGCCCGAGGTGAACAGCAGCGCGGCTTCCTTGCCGTGGAGGTCGGCGAGTTCGGCTTCGAGCTGGACCAGCGGATGATGCGTGCCGGCGATGTTGCGGGTGCCGCCGGCACCGGTGCCGACGCGCGTCGCGGTCTCGACCATGGCGCCAACCACTTTCGGGTGCTGGCCCATGCCGAGATAATCGTTGGAGCACCAGATCACGACGTCGCTCTTGCCCCTGGGCGAGTGCCAGACCGCGTGCGGGAATCGGCCGGCCGTGCGCTCGAGGTCGGCGAACACCCGGTAGCGGCGCTCGGCGTGGAGACGATCGAGGGCGGAATCGAAGAACTGGTTGTAATCCATCGGCGAAACCTAAGACGGAACTGACCAAGAGGGCCGCATCTTCTTAGAGCTTTTCCAGCTCCAATGTCTATGCGCTATCCCACATTTGGCCGTGAGGAGCATTTGGGCAAAATGCCCTATCGTGCGATTTGAAATTTGATCCCGATCAAGTTTGCGCAACATATGATGTTGCTCTGCAGCATCCGCGGGGGGGCGGATTCTGGCCAGCTCGGTCTTCCTTGGCGGCCCGGCACGCGCTTTCCTTGACGCTGCTGCCGGCCCGATCGATCCGAATTTCGCAGCGCATGCGCCATTTGCCCGGAGAGCATGCTCAACCAGGTCTTCGAAAGGACCCTTCCATGAAGCGCGTGATGATCCTCAACGGTCCCAATCTCAACATGCTCGGCATCCGCGAGCCGCACATCTACGGCACCACGACACTCGCCGAGGTCAACGCGGGCTGCGAGGCGGCTGCCGCACCGCTCGGGCTCCAGCTCGCCTTCCACCAATCCAACCATGAAGGCGTGCTGGTCGACCTGATCCAGTCGGCGCGGCAGGACGCCGATGCGATCGTCATCAATCCGGCGGGCCTCTCCTTCACCTCGGTCTCGATCATGGACGCGATCAAGACGTTCGAAGGTCCGGTGCTGGAAGTCCACATCTCCAACATCCACGCCCGCGACGAATATCATCGGCACTCGAAGATCTCGTTCGTGGCGACCGGGGTGATTTGTGGGCTGGGCCCGTTCGGCTACATCGCGGCGCTGCACGCGATTGCGAACATGAAGTGAGTCTGCTCCCTCGCCCCGCTTGCGCGAGAGGAGGAGACATCACGTCGTCTTGAACTGCAGCACGCCGTCCTTCGTCTCCGCCGTCAGCCGGCCCTCGACGATCATGTAGTTGACGTGGGCGACCAGTTCGCCGGCGGCAAAGCCCATCTGGTGCTCGTCGAGCACGTGCTTGTTGAACACGACGGGCACCAGGGCGCGCGAGGTCTGCGGCACCTCGCGGCAGGCTTCCGCGATCAGGCGGCAGCGCTCTTCATGGTGGTCGGCGAGCTGCTTGATGCGGGTCTTCAATCCGTAGAACGGCACGCCGTGGCCGGGCAGCACCAGCACGTCATAGGGCAGCGTCGTGGTGAGGCTGGCGAGCGAGGCCAAATATTCGCCGAGCGAGTTCTGGTCGGGCTCGACCGCCCAGACGCTGACATTGGGCGAGATCTTGCTCAGCACCTGGTCGGCGGCGAGGAACAGCTTGTCGTCGGCGCAATACAGCATCACCTGGTCGAGCGCGTGGCCGCCGCCCGTGATCACCTTGAAGCGGCGCGTTCCGATCACGACGTCCTCGCCGTGCGAGATGCGGCGGTAGGAGGGCGGCAGCACCGAAACGCGCTTGAGATAATCCTGGCCGCGGCCCAGCAGCTTTTCGGTGAGCGACTCGTCCATGCCGTGGCGGCGGAAGAACAGCCGCTGCGCTTCCTGCCGCTCCGCGGTGCCGCGGTTCTGGTGATAGACCGATTGCAGATACTCGACCTGCGACATCACCAGCGGGCAGCTGAACCGCTCGACCACCCAGCCTGCAAGGCCGACATGGTCGGGATGGGAGTGGGTGACGATCAGGCGCGTGATGTGGACGCCCTTCAGCGGTCCGTCGAACAGCTTGGTCCAGGCCTCGATCGTCTCCTCGTTGCCGAAGCCGGTATCCACCATCGCATAGCCGTCGCCGTCGGCGACCAGGTAGATGTTCACGTGGTTGAGGCGGAACGGCAGCTTCAGCCGCGCCCACAACACGCCGGGCCTGACCTCGACGACCTCGTCGTGGCCGGGATGCTGTTCCCAGGGATAGCGCAGGGCCTCGGCCGAGGACTGCGCGGTGTCGGTTTTCGCGTTCATGCTATCGGCTTAAACCCAGTGCGACCGGGGCGCCAGCCGAAAAAGGCTAGGCGGCCCGCCCGCATGGCGGTCATTCCGGGCAGTTTTCCGTAGCCCGGATTACGCTGCCATCCGGGCTACCGACGAACGGCTTACGCCGCCCGCATGTTGTTGAGGAACGCGTCGATCTCTCCGCGCAGCATGTCGGCTTCGCGCCGGAGTGCGTCGGAGGCGCCCAGCACTTCGTTCGCCGCGGCACCGGCTTCGGCGGATGCGGTGGAGACGCCGACGATGTTGCTGGAGACTTCGCTGGTGCCGCCGGCCGCGTGCTGGATGTTGCGGGCGATTTCGCGGGTGGCCGCGCCCTGCTCCTCGACCGCGGCCGCGATGGTCGTGGTCACGTCGTCGATCTCGCCGATGATCCGGCCGATGCCCTGGATGGCGCCGACAGCCGAGGTCGTGATGTTCTGCATGCTGGCGATCTGGGCGCGGATCTCTTCCGTCGCCTTGGCGGTCTGGCTGGCGAGGCTCTTCACCTCGGAGGCGACCACCGCGAAGCCGCGGCCGGCTTCGCCCGCACGCGCCGCCTCGATGGTGGCGTTGAGCGCGAGCAGGTTGGTCTGCGAGGCGATGGTCTGGATCAGGTCGACCACGACGCTGATGCGGCTCGCGCTGTCTGCGAGGCTCTGCACCGTGGCGTCGGTCGCCCCCGCCTCGTCGACCGCCTTCTTGGCGATCGCGGCAGAGGTCACGACCTGCTTGCTGATTTCCTCGATCGAGGACGACAGCTGCTCGGTGCCCGACGATACGGTCTGCACGTTGACCGAGGTCTCCTCGGCGGCGGAGGCGACCGCGTTGACCAGCGCGTTGGACTGGTCGGCGGTGGTCGACATGCTCTGCGCGGTCGACTGCATCGAATTGGCCGACTGCGCCAGATTCTCGAGCGCCGAGCGCACCGTGTTTTCGAATTCGGCGATCCTGGCTTCCATGCGCGCGGCCCGCTCCGCCTTGGCGATCCGGTCCTTCTCCTGCTCGCCGGCGAGCGCCCGGGCTTCGATCATGCTGTCGCGGAACACGGTCAGCGTTTCCTTCATCACGCCGATCTCGTCGTTCTGCCGGGAGCGGACGATCTCGGTGTCGAGGTCGCCGGCCGAGAGCAGCTGCATGGCGTGCTGAAGCTCACGGATGCGGCGCAGGATGTTGCGGCCCACATAGAGCCAGACGAACAGCGCCGAGCCGACCAGCATCAAGGCCCCCAGCGCCAGCATCACGGTCGTCGCGAGCGAGGTCTCCTGCTGCGCCTGAGAGGTCGAGGCGTTGGTCTCCTTCTGCACGCCGTCGACGAGCTGCTGCACGCTGATGCCGAGGCCGACATTGAGCTTGCGGGTCTCGTCCAGGATGGTCTGGCCGTAGTCGACCGAGTCGAGCTCCTTCTCACGCAGGTTGAACACGCCGGTCTTGCCGGTGCCGAGCGCGAGCAGTTTCTCCGCCGTCTCGCGCAGCATCTTGTTGCCCTGGTTGTCGGGCAGCAGATCGAGGTTGGAGCGCAGGCGGCCCTGGGCCGTCTTGAATTCCTTCTGGATGTCGTCGAGCTTGTCGCTGGTGTTGGCCGACAGCGCCGCGCTCATGTCGGCGGCGGCGAGATTGCCGCTGGCGACGACGTTGCCGAGCTGGCCGACGGTCTGCGCGGCGTCGTTGGCATCCGCGGCGGACAGGTCGGCCGAGCCGAGAATGGCATTGACCCGGGTCTGGGCGTCCAGCATGGCCGGGCTGGCCGCGCCGACGAAGGCGCCTTGCGCGTTGCGGAGCGCGTCATATTGCTTGTCGTGAAGGGCGGCAATGTCCAGCCGTTCGCGGGCGGCCTTGGCCAGGCTCTGGGCCGCTTCGTTGATGCTCTTCATCGTTTCGCTGAGGCCGGCGACGACGGTCTTATCACCGCCGAGCTGGATGATCTCGGTCAACTTCTGCTGGGTCTGCTCCTGCAATTCCTTGAGCTTCTTGGTACGCTCGTTCAGGGCTTCCTCGTTTTGCGCCGCGAGCAGGGCCGGTCCCTGTGCCGCAAGGCTCGCACTCAGTGCCGACAATTGCAGGCTGGCGGCAAGGCGCGGAATGTCCCGTCCGCTCAGTTCGGTCATCCGTCCGCCGAGATTCTGCAGCGCCAGGCCGGCGCCAGCCGCGATCACGAGGCCCATGCCCGCGACCACCGCAAAGGCCGCGAACAGGCTGCCACGCACGCCCCAGGCCGGCAGCTTGAAGCGAGGCAGAAAACGGCCCAAGCGGCCAAGTCCCAGACGGATCGCCATCGAAATTCCCCCAACATTCTTGCTTCTGGTTGTGGCCGGCAGTATCCGCACCGCGGGTTAAGAATTCGCAATCTCCGCAAACGGTTGCACCAATTCCGCAGAGCGAAAAAGAAAGGGCCGGCGAAATCGCCGGCCCCCGGTCACGGTAAGGTCGTGGTAACCGATCAGTAACGCGCGACGGCCGGGCTTGCCCAGTTGAAGCGGTAGTTGAGGCCCGCCTTGATGGTGTGGTCGTCGGTGGTGAAGCTGCCGGTGCCCGTGAGCGGGCCGCCGGTGAAGCTCGCGTCGCCGAAATTGTAGTACTGGTACTCGGCCTTGGCCGACCAGTTCGGGGCGAACATGTATTCGAGACCGGCGCCGACGGTGTAACCGTTGCGGTGATCGCCGGTGATGACGAAGGCGGCCGGCACGCCGCCGACGGTCACCTTCTCGTTGTTGTCCGAATAGGCGTAGCCGCCCTTCACGTAGACGAGGCCGGGGCCCCAGGTATAGCCGACGCGGCCGGTGATCGAGCCGAGGCCACGCTGGTCGTTGGTATAGGCGATGCCGCCCGGAAACACGGCGCCGACGCTGCCGGAGAGCCAGGAATACTGGCCTTCGACGCCGACCAGGAAGTTCGGGTGGAACTGCCAGTCCGCACCGACCTGCACGCCGCCGAGGAAACGGCCGTTGCCGTTGTTGCCGGTGGAGAGGCCGCTGAAATTGTTGTCGCTGGAGAACGCGCCGCCGATATGACCGCCGACATAGAAGCCGGTCCAGTTGTAGATCGGCGCGGCATAGGCCGGCGCGGGCGACTTGTAATAGTTGCGGTTGCCGAGATCGGCACCGACGGCCGGCGCAGCCGCGCCCACCACGAGCAGCGCAACGGTCGCAAACAGAATCTTCTTCATCGTCTTGAACTCCGACACTATAGGTCCCCGGCAGGCGCGCTTTCCGCGGCCTTCGTTGGTTTTGCAGATAGCTCTCTTTTGACGAAAATGCTGTCACATGCGTGGCACAGCGGCATCCAACCTAACTTATTGGGCTGCAAATGATTTTCGTGCTTAATGCCGGCTTAAGAAGTGGTGAAGGAAGGCTTAACTTCGCAGCCTGCCGGCAACGATCTCGCGTCTTTCGTTAACCAAGACGCCGTCGCGCCTCATCCCGCATCTGCTCGCGGAACGCCGCGCGCTTTGCAGGGCGATCCTCCTCGCGCACGTCATGGCGATCGAAGATGTCGAACTTCTCCAGGATGGGATAGCGCTCGCTCGCCATCGCAAGCACGCGCAGCAGTTTCGTGGCCTCCGGCATCGGGCCGCTCACCTCCCAGCGTCGGATGGTGTCGCCGCCGCCCTTCTCCGGTAATCCGCAGAGCTTTGCCATGTCGGCCGCGGTGAGCTTCCGCTCCAGGGCATCGGAGAGGTCGGCGCGGAGTTGCTTCAGTTCGGGCCCGGTCATGTCGCCTCAAGACGCGAAGTCGATGAGGCTATGCCCTAGCGCTGATTCGGGTCCATCCGAAGGCCGGCATGATCGTGATAGTGTTTTTTCGCCGGTCGAAGTCAGCGAGGGAAATTGCATGCCCGTGTTCAAGCTGCCCCTGTCGGGAGATGTCGTCCAGTCCATCTACCCATCGTTCTTCAGCCCAACCGGCGGCCAGTTCGGCCTGGTCAACATCACGGTCGGGCAATCCTCGGCGCCTGATGTCGAGAAGGACGTGCTGTCGGATGTCGGCAGCTACGGCAAGCAGATCGGGCAGGTCGCCGATGCGCTTTTGGCCGTGATCGAGCATCTGGAGGCCAATCACGGCGGCGCGCTCGATGAGGACAAGGCGATCACCGCTTTCAGGGA
Source organism: Bradyrhizobium symbiodeficiens (assembly GCF_002266465.3). NCBI lineage: Bacteria > Pseudomonadati > Pseudomonadota > Alphaproteobacteria > Hyphomicrobiales > Nitrobacteraceae > Bradyrhizobium > Bradyrhizobium symbiodeficiens. The sequence continues at coordinate 841,834 of NZ_CP029427.2, forward strand.
ATTGATGCATTCGGTCGCAACCGTGAAGGACCGGCATGGCCGTCATGCCTGCCGTCCGAAGCGGAGGTGACGAACGGCAATGTCGGCATTCGCCCGCGCACGGAGATATGAACTCGTGCCTATGGACATCGTCCGATCCATGAACACATGGCACAAGAGGGCCCCAGCGACCGAGGGATCAGCCATGACGAGCATCAAATTCGCGATTGCCGCGCTCATCACGACCGGGCTGCTTGCAGCGCCCTTCGCGGCTGAAGCGAAGAAGGCACGGTCGAGCCGACATTACAGCACGGGCGTGGTGGCTCCGACCTATAGAGGTGCCGGAGCGCCCGCGGTGCAACCGAGGGCGTCTTACGGCTCGTCAGGACAGACGGTCGGAACGGTCACGGCGCCGTCGGTCGGATCGTATAATTGGCCGTCGGTCGGCGTGACCAACTCGGTGCCCACCTGGAGCAACACGACGAGATAAAGGTGTGATCCGGGATCGCCTCCCGGGCCCGCCGGGGCACATTTTCGTCCGCGAGGCGTTGTCGGACGAGAGATCGCAGCGCATCCGAAAGGATCAAACATGACGAGAACGAAACGCTTCCTTGCCATACTCGCCGCAGCCGGAGCCGTGGCATTGCCATTCGCCGCCGGTGCGCAAACCACGGGTACCCAGAGCAACACGACCGGAAGTCCGGGAGTGCCGGCAACGCAGGGCGCGCCTTACGGAAGCTCGGGACAGACCGTCGGGACGTCGACGGCACCGTCGGTGGGAAGTTACAACCGGCCCTCGGTCGGCGTGACCAACTCGGTCCCAACCTGGCGAAACACCAATCCTCCCGCCAAGTAGGATCCGGCCGCTCGGTTTTCAGTCGGCCAGCGCGCGCTCTTTCCGTCCCGGCACCGCCGCCAGCAGTTCGCGCGTATAGGCATGCTCGGGCGATGCGAACAGCTGTGCGGTCGGCTTCAGCTCGACGACGGCGCCGCGCTGCATCACCGCGATACGGTCGCAGATCTGGGCGGCGACGCGAAGGTCGTGAGTGATGAACAGCATCGAGAGGCCGAGTCGCGCCTTGAGATCTTCGAGCAACCGCAAGACCTGCGCCTGCACGGAGACGTCGAGGGCGGAGACGGCTTCGTCCGCGACGATGATCTCGGGCTCGAGCGCGAGCGCGCGCGCAATGCCGATGCGCTGACGCTGGCCGCCGGAGAACTCGTGCGGATAGCGCTCGAGCGCGCCGGCATCGAGGCCGACCATCTTGAGCAGATCGCGGGCGCGGTCGAAGGCGACCTTCGGGTCGGTGCCGGCCGCGATCGGACCGTCGGCGATGATGTGACCGACCTTGCGGCGCGGATTGAGCGAGGCGAACGGATCCTGAAAGATCATCTGGATGCGATGGCGCTCGGCGCGCAGCGCCTTGCCCGAGAGCGAGGTGAGTTCGGTGTCGCCGATCCACACCGTGCCGCGGTCGGCCTCGATCAGCCGCATCACCAGCCGCGCCACCGACGATTTGCCCGAGCCGGATTCGCCGACCAGGCCGAGCGTCTCGCCCTTGAGGATGTTGAAATTGACCGCGCGCGCGGCATCGACGCGGCGATCCTCGCGAAACCAGCCGCCCGAGGTGACATAGGTCTTGTCGAGCCCGATCACCTCGACCGCCCTGGCCCTGTCGTCGAGCGGCGCGCGCGCCGGCGGGTCCATCGACGGCACGGCAGCGAGCAGCGCCTTGGTGTAGTCGTGCTGTGGCGCGTTGAACACCGTTGCGGCCGGGCCTTCCTCCACAACCTTGCCGTGGCGGAGCACCACGACCTGGTCGGCGATGTCGGCGACCACGCCGAAATCGTGGGTGATGAACATCACCGCCATGTTGCGGCTCTGCTGGAGATTGCGGATCAGCTTGAGGATCTGCGCCTGCGTGGTGACGTCGAGCGCGGTGGTCGGCTCGTCCGCGACCAGCACGGCCGGCTCGAGCGCGAGCGCCATCGCGATCATGGCGCGCTGGCGCTGGCCGCCGGAGAGCTGGTGCGGATAGGCGCGCACGATTCTTTCGGGGTCGGGCAGCCCGACCTCCCGCGCCAGCGCCAGCGCCTTGGCGCGCCGCTCCCTCGGGGTCAGCAGGCCATGGGCCTCGAACATCTCCGCCATCTGGTCGCCGATCCGCATCAACGGATTGAGCGCGGTCATCGGCTCCTGGAAGATCATCGCGAAACGGCGGCCGCGCAGATCGCGCCAGCCGTCGTCGTCGAGCTTGAGCAGGTCGCGGCCCTCGAACTGGATCTCGCCGGAGGCGATGGACACCGTGTCGGGCAGCAGGCCCATCAGCGCATGCGCGCACATCGACTTGCCGGAGCCGGACTCGCCGACGACGCAGACGATCTTGCCGGGCCGCAAATCGAGCGAGACGCCGTCGACGGCAAATGGACGCTCGGCGCCCTCAGGCAGCGCGATCCGCAGGTTCTTGATGGAGACGGCGGGCGGAGCGGTCATCGTCAGCGTCCCTCCCGCGACAGGCGCGGATTGAGCGCGTCATTGAGGCCTTCGCCGATCAGGTTCAGCCCGAGCACCGAGATCAGGATGGCGACGCCGGGAAACACCGTGATCCACCAGGCCTGGCGGATCACGGTGCGGCCGGCGCCGACCATGTAGCCCCAGGAAATCAGATTGGGATCGCCGAGGCCGAGGAACGACAGCGAGGATTCCAGCAGGATCGCGGTCGCCACCATCAGCGAGGCCAGCACGATCACCGGCGACAGCGCGTTGGGCAGGATCTCGCGCATGATGATCCAGGTGTTGCTCTGGCCGGTGACCACGGCGGCCTGGACATATTCGCGCGTCCGCAGCGACAGCACCTCGCCGCGCACGAGGCGGGCGACCGGCGGCCAGCTCACCAGCGCGATCGAGGTCACGATCGAATAGATCGAGGGCTGCAGGATCGCGACCAGCACGATCGCGAGCGCAAAGCTCGGGATGGTCTGGAAGAACTCGGTGAAGCGCATCAGGGCGTCGTCGACCCTGCCGCCGAAATACCCGGCCATGGCACCGATGGGAACGCCGACGATCAGCGCGACCAGCGTGGAGACGAGGCCAACCAGCAGCGACACGCGTGCGCCAAAAATCATGCCGGCGAACACGTCGCGGCCGAGCGCGTCGGTGCCGAGCGGCACGGTCGAGAGCGTGAACGGCGGCAGGAACGGCCGCTGCACCATACGCCAGGGCGAGTTCGGGAACAGCATCGGTCCGAACAATGCGACCGAGATCGCGAGCAGCAGGATGATGAGCCCGATGACGCCGCTCGGGCTACGCAGCATCGATTTCCAGAACTGTTTCATGAGGCGAATTCGATGCGCGGATCGACCAGGCGATAGACGAGGTCGGTGATGAGGTTGAAGATCAGGACCATGGCCGAGCAGATCACGAAGACGCCGAGCAGCAGATTGTAGTCGCGCTGCAACAGCGCGTCGTACATCAGCCGCCCGATGCCGGGCCAGGCGAACACGGTCTCGGTGATAACGGCGCCGCCGATCAGCGTTCCCGAATGCACGCCGGCCAGCGTCACGACGGGCAGCAGCGCGTTGCGCAGCACATGGCGGCGCTGGATCACGGCGTCGGATAGGCCCTTGGCGCGCGCTGTCTTGACGAAGTCGAGCCGCTTCACCTCCAGCATCGAGGCGCGCGTCATGCGGGTATAGGTCGCCATGAAGAACAGGCCGAGCGTCATCGCCGGCATGATCAGGTGTTTTGCGACGTCGACCGCGTGGGCAAGGCCGGTCAGATTGGCGCCGACTGTCTCGTAGCCGAAGCTCGGCAGCCAATCCATGGTGACCGAAAATAGCAGGATGCCCATCAACGCCACCCAGAAGAGGGGCATGGCGTAGAAGATCAGTGCAAAGATGGTGATGGCGGTGTCGAGAAAGGTTCCGGCGAAGCGCGCGGCGAAGGTGCCAAAGAGAACGCCCAGCATCAGCGAGATCGCGAATGCCGTCAGCGTCAACAGCAACGTCGCCGGGAGCCGCTCGCCGATCAGCTTTGCGACCGGCGCCTGCTGGCGGAAGGAGAAGCCCAGGTCGAGGGTGACGACACCCTTGACGTAGATGAAGAGCTGCTCGGGCAGCGGCTTGTCGAGACCGAACTTTTCCCGGAGCTGCTTGACGAAGACCTGGTCGCTGGCGCCGGCCTCGCCGGCCATGACGACCGCCGGGTCGCCCGGCGCAAGGCGGATCAGGAAGAAGTTGAGGACGACGATCGCGAGCAGGACGATCACGCCCTTCACGACACGTTGAGCGACGAAGGAGAGCATATTAGAGAGTCATACCGGTGGGGTGACCTGCGGCCGCGGAGGCGAGGGTGCTCTTAGAGCACCTCCCCCCGCGAGCGGGGAGAGGTGAAAGAGCAGGGCTCACTTGTCGAGCCATGCGTCCTTGAAGCCGTCATTGACCCCGATCCCCGTGGTGATCAGGTTCTTGACCTTGCAGCGCATGATGGTCGGGAATTGCAGCTCGAGCATCCAGGCCACCGGCACGTCCTCGACCAGGATCTTCTGCGCCTTCTCGTAGATCTCCTTGCGCTTGGAGTCCGGGGTCGCGACCGCGCCGTCGGCGAACAGCTTGTCGATCTCCGGGTTGGAGTAGCCTTCGACGTTGTTGAACACCTGGCCCTTGGCGATGTTGCTGGAGATGTAGTTACGGCCGACGCCGAGCGCGGGATCGCCGTACTGATAGAGATAGGTGAAGGCGATGTCGTAATCCCAGTCGCCGATCTTCTGGTTGCCGCCGGCGACGTCGGTCGCGATGGTCTCGATGTTGATGCCGACGTCCATGAGGTTCTGCTTCACCGCTTCACCCCAGCGCTGCCAGGTCTCGCCATAGGCGAGCGGCAGCAGGCGGATCTTCTCGCCCTTGTAGCCGGCTTCCTTCAGCAGCGCCTTGGCCTTGGCCGGATCGTAAGGGTATTTCTTCACGTCGTCGGTGTAGTACTTGATGGTCGAGGCCGAGGGGCCGGTCGCAACCTTGCCGAGCCCGTTCCAGATCACGTCCTTGGCGAAGTCGCGGTCGATCGCATACATGACCGCCTGCCGCACCCGCTTGTCGGCGAGCGGGCCCTGTCGGTTGTTCAGCCACAGCCAGGCCAGCGGCGAGAAGAACTCCCAGCCGGCGCCGGTGACGCAGGTGTCCTTCAGCTTGGTCAGCCGCGGCACGTCGAAATTCTCGACCGAGCCGCCGGGCAGCACGTCGACTTTGCCGGTCTCGTACGCCACCGAGCGCGCCGCGGCGTCGGGAATGATCTGCCAGTAGATCTCGTCGAGATAGGGCTTGCCCTTCTCGTAATAGTTCGGGTTCTTGACCAGCCGGATGAACGAGCCCTTCTGCCACTCCTTGAACATGAAGGGGCCGGTGCCGATGGGGGCGTTGTTGTAGGGATTGGTCTTCCAGTCGGTGCCTTCATAGAGATGCTTCGGCACCATCGGCATCGAGCCGACCTCGAAGATGCCGAGGAACGGGCCGAACGGCTGCTTCAGCGTGAACACCACCGTGTAATCGTCGGGCGCCTCGACCTTGTCGACCTGCGCCAGGTTGGTGCGGGCGCGGGCGTGGGTCTGCTTCAGCATCTCGATCGAGAACAAGACGTCCGCGGCGGTGAAGGGCTTGCCGTCATGCCAGGTGACGCCCTTCCGGAGCTTGAAGGTGTAGGTCTTGGCGTCCTCGCTGACGCTCCAGCTCTCGGCGAGCTCCGGCTGCGGCTCGAGCTTGGGGCTGTAGCGCAGCAGGCCCTCGAAGATGTTGCCCGACACCATTTGGGTCGGACCGTTCTGGACCATCGCAAGCATCAGGCCGGGCGGCTCGGGCTGGATCACCGCATTGATCACACCGCCCGTTTTCGGCTCCTGCGCCAGTGACGGGGCCGCAAGGCCGCAAGCCAGCAGAAGACCAAGCAACACTCGTTTTGGCATATCGTATCTTTCTCAAGCGTGACCAGCCGTTAGCGCTTCGCACGTCATGGCGCGCAAAGCTACGGCCGGCCCATCCCAGTCCCCATCCGGGAGCGAGGCTCACACAGTCCCGTTCGGCGCCGCAAGATGAAAGTCGCGACAGTGTTCGCACAAAAAATGTACAGCGCGTCCTGTTATCCCACATGCTCTCCGCCATGGCGGATCGGCCGCTCCCGCTGATCAGGCGACCTCAGTCATGTCGGGATTTGGTAGAGGTGATGCACAAGGCTGCGCCTGCGACCAAAAGCGTCAGGTCATCATTTCGCGCCGAGCGCCCGTTGCAGCTCGGCAAGCGCCTCCGCAAGCTGCTCGCGATGTGCGATGTCGTCCTTGGGGAGGCCAGCAACGCTGCCGGCGAGCTCACGCAGGATGCCGGCGAGCAGGCCGAAATTGAGGTGCAGGTGCACCGATTTGCGTTCGTCGGCAGCGCCCGGATGTTGCAGCACCAGCGCAACGCCGCTGCCGTCGAGCCGCGCCTCGAACCGCGACGAATGCTCGAAGGTGCCGACATAGAACTTGTCGGGGTATTCGAGCGCGATCTCTGCCTTGTCGGGAACCGGGCGGGACATCTGAACCTCGTTGATCTCAACCCATTCTGGTTGGGAATAAAGCGGATCGCCTTGCGATAAGTCAGAGGCGGCTTTCGGATTTGATCCGGATCAAAGCCGGGCCGCCGCTTTTGCGATCGAATGGCAACTGGCGACGCGGCACTGCGCGTCCCGCGCCCTTGAGCTGTGAGACGCGTGAGACCGTTGATGGACATCCAGGCCACGAATATCCCTGCGGTTGACGATAGCGGATCTGACGTCGCCGGCCTTGAGCTGCCGCCCGATGCGGGCGTGCAGCATTGTCTGAAATTGCTTGTTGACGCCGGCCTGCGCCCGACGCGCCAGCGCATGGCGCTCGGCCGATTGCTGTTCCTGCGCGGCCATCGTCATGTCACCGCCGAGAGCCTGTTCGAAGAAGCGATGGCGACGAGCGCCTATCTGTCGCTCGCGACCGTCTACAACACGCTGAACCAGTTCACGGAGGCTGGCCTGCTGCGCCGCATCGCAGCCGATGGCATCAAGTCGTTCTTCGACACTGACACGTCGGTGCATCCGCATTTCTATCTCGAAGGCGAGGATATGCTGGTCGACGTCGCCGAAGGCCTCGCCTTCACCAGGATTCCCGAGGCGCTTCCCGGCCACGAGATCGCACGGCTCGACGTCATCGTCCACCTGCGCCGCAAGCGGGCGCCGTAGGCCCGGCAAGGCGGTCGACCAGCGCGCTCCCTCAGGAAGCCTTCGAGATAGTGCTCGCGATCGCCGTCATTGGCCCACGGCAGTTGGGTCAGCTTCCCAAATCTTTCAACCAGGAGGCAATCATCTGATTGAGGTCGTCCGGCACTTCATGCTGAATGAAGTGGCCAACTCCAGGCATGATTTTGACCGTGAGATTTTCGGGATTTTCAATCCACGACTTTTCCAATTCAATAGTGCTCAGCAAAGCGTGGCTCTCCTCGAGTCCGTGCACGTGCAAGACCGGGCATTTGATCACGGCACCGTAGAGTTTCTTCATGGCCGGATCGAAAAGATTGAGCGCAAGCTGAGAAAACGCGTAGTTGGCTTTGTAATAACTCATCATGGACGAGATGGAAGATTTCGCGAAAGCCTGGATGTATCGACCCTTAACCTGTGGATCTACAACCCAGTATGCCAAATCTTGCGCAGTCAAATGGTCGCCTTTGCCTTGAGCGAAGAACCGTGTGGCGTAGGCGCTGGCCCTGGCCTGCGCGATAGGATGGTTCCAGGGCAGCAATTCCCTCGTGATGGCGGCAGGATGAGGAACGCTGAGGACGACAAGTCTTTCGATCAGATCCGGATTTTGCCCGGCGAACAGCCACGACAAAGCGGCGCCCCAGTCGTGCCCGATCAGGATGGCCTTGCGACCGTTTCCCTCTGCATTGATCACGGCACGGATGTCATCAAGGAGAACCGGAAACTTGTAGTTCTCGACGCCTTCTGGCTGATCGCTCAAATCGTACCCGCGCAGATCGAGAGCGACCACCTGATAATTTGCTGAAAAGGCCTGGATCTGATTTCGCCAGGAATACCAAAAGTCGGGAAATCCGTGCACGAACACCATAAGCGGTTTTTGACCGGATCCCATCGTGACGTAGTGGATCTTCGTTCCCGCATTTTCCGCATACTTGTGCAGAAGGTTCGGATCCCGATCGATATCAACGGCAGGTTCGCTCGAAGCGGCCGGGATCTTATTGTGCCAGATGGCATCGCTTGCAGTCTCTCCGGAGACAACGCGAGTGAACATCGCAGTGAACATGGCAGCTCCTAAAAGCATCATCGAGCAGGTTCTGAAGGCCATCTCAGTGATCCCGTTTGCCGGAACAGTCGCCGAAATCGAAGTTGCTCAAGCCCATTCGAGGTTCTCCTGCGCAGCAATCTTTGAGAGGGAGATATCCCTGTGTGCAACTTCTGGATGGTCATTTGATAACGGGGATATGGCGGGGCACAGTAACTATGGTGATCGCCATAGTATGGCGATCACCATAGCGGTGTCAAGCTGGGCGTGGTATGCTCACAAAATGCCTCGTAAAACTGACGCCCGTGATCGCGCGATTGCCACTGCCGAGCGACTGTTTCGCATCCAGGGCTACACTGCGACGGGACTGAACCAGATCATTGAAGAAAGCGGCTCGCCTAAAGGGTCGTTCTATTTTCATTTTCCGCGCGGCAAGGCACAGCTCGCAGAAGAGGCAATCGATCATTACGTTGCGACCAGGATTGCCGTATTGCGCGACATCTCGGCGAACACGACGGGTGATGCCCTGAGTTTTGTTCATCGGATTTTCGGCGCGTTCGCGGCCGAAATGGTCGCCTCTGATTTCCAGTACGGATGTCTCATGCAAAATCTGGCGAATGAGCTTCCTGCACTCGACGCCGATCTGACCAAACGGGTAGCGCGCGGATTTGTTGATTCAACCGAGATCGTTGCGGAGCACTTCAGGGGCTGCGGTTTCACGTCCGCGCGCGCATCGTCTACCGCAGCCGCCTTGGTCGCTGCCGTCGAAGGCGCACGAACGATTGCCCGCCTGGAACGCACAGCGGCCATATTCGAGGCCCTGGCGGATGTCAGCGTCCAGGGGTGGGCGGCCCCCGAGGGGAAACCCGCTTTCGAGCTCAGCTCCCGGCGGCGCAGACGATAGCTCCAACTCCGGACTTCCTTGCCGCTGCAATTGGCCGGCCGTCGTCACGCTATCTCGCGATGCGGGCGTGCAGCATGGTCTGCCTGTTGACGCCGGCCTGCGCCCGACGCGCCAGCGCCTGGCGAGACCCCCGCAAGGCGATCGCCTAGCGCAGCCCCGCGCGCCGGAAGCCTTCGAGATAGTGCTCGCGATCGCCGTCATCGGCCCACGGCAGTTGCGTCGCGATCCAGTGCAGCGAGATGTCGGGCTGGGTGCGGCGGAGCTCGCTCAGCGCCGTCTCCGCAAGCATTGCGTCGCCGGTCATGCCGGCGGAGACCGCGAGCACGCGGTAGGCGCCGGTGAGATCGCCGCGATGGCGGATCGCCTCGCGCGCGAGTGCGATGGCCTCGTCATAGCGGCGTTCGGTGAAGCGCGCATAGCCGGCGATGCCGTGATAGATCGCCAGCGACGGATCGCGCGGTGACAGCCGGATCGCCCGTTGCGCGGCCTCGAACGAATCCTTCGAACGTCCGGCATAGGATAGCGCCAGCGCGTAAAAGCCCTGCGCCAGCGAGAAGTTCTGATTGAGCGCGAGCGCCTGCTCGAACGCGGCCAGCGCGTTCGCAAGCCTGCGTGTCGAGAAGCAGACGCTGCCCAGCGCGACATGCGCCCAGGCATCCTCATGATCGCAGCGCACTGCAGCCAGCGCCGCGGCTTCCGCCGCCGGCGCCACCGCGGCGAGCTCGGTCCAGCCGAGATGCACGCCGAACATGTGGTTTGCCGCCAGCACCGACAGCGCCTGGCCGTAATTCGGATCGATCCCGATCGCGCGTTCGAGCAGCATCCGTGCGGTCTCGTGATCGCCCCGGGTCACCCGCCAGAAATGCGACAACGCCCGCATCAGCAGATCCCATGCGTCCAGGCTCGCAGGTCCCTTGCGGTGGGCGCGAAAACTCTCGGCTGCGTGAATCCGCGGTTCGATCGCAGCGGCAATCGCGTTGGTGATCTCGTCCTGGACGGCGAAGACGTCGACCAGCTCGCGGTCGTAGCGCTCGGCCCACAAATGGCTGCCCGAATTGGCATCGTTCAGCTGTGCGGTGATGCGCACCCGGCTGCCTGCCTTGCGCACGCTGCCTTCGACGACGTAGCGGACGCCGAGCTCCTCGGCGATCTGCCTGATGTTGACCGCGCGTCCCTTGTAGGTGAAGGACGAGTTGCGGGCGATCACCATGAACCAGCGCTGCTTCGACAGCGCGGTGAGGATGTCTTCGCTGATGCCGTCGCCGAAATAGTCCTGCGCGGGATCGCCGCTCATGTTCTCGAAGGCGAGCACCGCGATGGCCGGGCGGTCCGCCACGCGCGAGGGCGCGGGCCTGGCTTCGGCCGGCACGATCGATGCTGCCACTTCTTCCCGGACCTCGCCGACGAAGCGGAAGCCCTTGCGCGGAATGGTCTTGATCAGCCGCTGCGTTGCGCCGTCGTCACTGATCGCCTTGCGCGCGGCGTTGATCCGGCTGTTCAGCGCGGAATCCGAGACGATCCGGTCACTCCAGATCTCGCTGATCAGGTCATCCTTGCTGACCACACGCGCGCGTTGCGCGACGAGATAAAGCAGGAGATCGAACACCTGCGGCTGCAACGGCACGGCTGCCCCGCCGCAGGTGAGTTCCCGCAGGTCGCCGTCGAGCACGTTGTTTTCAAAGCGAAATCGCACGCTTCCGTCGTCTCAAGCAAAAATCAAAGTCGTCTCAGGCGAAAATCAACCGTCTGCCAAAGTCTGCGGATGTCCGATCCGGCATGCTGCGAAGACCAAACAGTGTCGATGTCTCGGCACAACGGAGCGTTTCATGACCCAACTTGATCACCAGATTCATTCCACCGGCCCGGAGGTTGCGGGCTCACGCATTTTCAAGCTCGTCGCCTTTCTTTACGGAATTACGGCCTATCTCGTATTCTTCGTCACCATTCTCTACGCCATCGGCTTCGTCATGGGGGTGATGGTGCCGAAGACCATCGACACCGGAACCGACACGCCGACGGTCGAGGCGATCATCGTCAATCTACTCCTGATGACGCTGTTCGCCGTTCAGCACAGCGTGATGGCGCGGAAGCGGTTCAAGGCGTGGTGGACGCAATTCGTCCCCAAGCCGGTCGAGCGCTCGACCTATGTGCTGTTGGCGAGCCTGTCATTGCTGCTCCTGTTCTGGCAGTGGCGCCCGTTGCCTGCGGTCATATGGAACGTCGAGAATCCGGATCTCGCCGTGACTCTGGTCACGCTGTCCTTCGCGGGCTGGGTCCTGGTGTTCGCCAGCACCTACATGATCAATCATTTCGAATTGTTCGGATTGCATCAGGTGACCAACCATCTGGTCGGCAAGGAGATGACGCCGCCGCGCTTCAAGACGCCGCTGCTCTACAATTTCGTGCGCCATCCGATTTATCTCGGTTTCATCGTTGCGTTCTGGGCGGCGCCGACCATGACCGCGGGCCATCTGCTGTTCGCGGTCGTCACCACGCTCTACATCTTCGTCGGCATCGCGCTGGAGGAGCACGACCTCGTCGCTCTCTTCGGCGACGAGTACCGGCAGTACAAACAACGGGTCTCGATGCTTATTCCCTGGCGCCGGTCACTCTAGCCTTTGCACTCCATCGCGCGCGTCCGCCGAACGGAGGACGCGCGGCCGCTTGAAGTCGGCTACCCGAGCATCTCACACGCCCGTCCCCCCAACGTCCCCCGGGGTGATGTCCCCCTTCACCCCGACACCTCTCCCCGCATCCCATCGGTCCCGACATATTGTGGACGAGGAGCGGGGAGAGGATTTTTCACCCTTCATCAAACGGAGACGACCCAATGAAACATGTCGGAAGCTGCTTCTGTGGCGCGGTCACGATCGAGGTCACGGGCGCGCCGGAGGCGATGGGCTATTGCCATTGCCGCTCCTGCCGCTCCTGGTCGGGCGGCCCGGTCAACGCCTTCAGCCTGTGGAAGCCTGAGGCGGTGCGCGTCACCGAAGGCGCGCAGAATGTCGAGACGTTTGCAAAGACGCCGCTCAGCCAGCGCAAATATTGCAAGCAGTGCGGCGGCCACCTCATGACCAACCATCCGCCGCTCGGCCTGGTCGACGTCTTCACCGCCACCATCCCGACGCTCGCCTTCGCGCCCGGCGTTCACGTCAACTATGCCGAGACGGTGCTGCCGATGCGCGACGGCCTGCCCAAGCTGAAGGATTTCCCGGCCGAGTTCGGCGGCAGCGGCGAGATGATGCAGGAGTAGCGGCAAGGCCGTCGCCTGCGCCATCCTTCGAGCCGTCCGCCGTTGGCGGACCCTCAGGATGAGGACCGCGTGTGGTGCGTCAGTTGTAGCGAGCACCAATGCTGCTTAGCCTCATCCTGAGGAGGCGCGTCAGCGCCGTCTCGAAGAACGAGGCGTGCGCTCAAATCTCTCGAGAGGGCGGCTCAGCGCCGCCCTCTCTGCCTTCCTAAGGAAGAGGACGGCGGATCAGCCGCCGCGCGACTCGACGACCTTGCGGCAGCTGTCTGAGAGCTTCGACTTGTTCTCGCGCAGGCAGGCGTTCATCTGCGGCGGCTTGCCGATATGTTCGGCGCAGAATTTGCTGGCATCGCCGCGGCAGGCCATTTGCTCCTGGACCGATGGACCGGATTGCGCGGCAGCGGGCAGGGCGGCTGCAGCGAGCAGCAGCGCGGCAAGAACGGAAATCTTCATGAAGCACCTCTTGTGAATCCTCGTTGGTCCCGACCGGGATCAATCGGGCCGGACCATCCCGCAAAGCCTGCGCGCCGGTCCATGCCATGTTCATGGCACCGGCAAGCCCTCACGGCCGCGGGCCCCCCATCTTCATGGCATGTATCCGCACGCCGTCTTTTGTCATTCAGGCTGCACCTCGGCTGCGAGACCCGGTGATTGCATCGGGACGCCGAACGGGAAGCAGGAGAGCTAGGATGTCGAAGAGAGCTGGAGCGCTGAGTGCAAGGCTGACGGTCATGGCGCTGACGGTCATGGCGCTGGCGGGCGTGGCGATGGTGTCGCTGGGTACGAGCCCGGCGCAGGCGGTGGTCTATTGCAAGACCGTCGGCGTACCCAAGGGCTGCGTGGTGCGGCCGACGGCGGCGGTGGTGGTCGCGCCCGGAGCGCCGGTCGCAAGGGCCGCGGTCGCAACGCCCGGCGTCGGCGCGCCCGGTGTCGGCGTGCGCGCGGGAACACCGATGAATCGCGGCGGCCCGGTCAATCGCGTCGGCGTGCGCTGATATTTCCATTCGATTGAGTTGATTGCATCGCTTCGGGCCCAGGGCGCCCTGCGGACGAACCCCCCGTCCTCCGCCGGCATATCACCCGGCCCGTTCCCTCTCTCCGCGCGTCCCACGCGTTCGGAGAGGGGGCTTTTCAGCCCGCCGCCGCGTCGCTGTCGGGAAAACGTTGCGGCAATTGCAACCGCACGCGCGTCCCGGAGGCATCGGACCTCAGATCGAGCACCGCGCCGCAGCGCGCGGCGCGATTTCTCATGTTGCGCAGGCCGCGCGCGGTCTGGCCGGTGCGTCCGGCTTCGCCGTGGCCGGCCGGTGCAAAGCCGCGGCCGTCGTCGGTCACGCTGATCAGGCCGCACGGCCCCTCGCTCGCGTCGAACGTTTCGATGGTGACCGCGATGTGGCGGGCCTGCGCGTGCTTGACCGCGTTGGTCACGGCCTCGTCGAGGATGCGCACGATCTGGATGACGTGCCACGGCCGCAGTTCGGGGTGCAGCGGCAGGCCCTGCACGGTCGCCACCCGCCAGTCGAGCGTGATGTCGTGCGGCCGCAATTGCGCGCTGGCGCGCTCGCGCCAGGAGCCCAGCGCCAGCATCAGGTCGCCGCCGATGTCGTCCATGGAATCGATGACGAGACGCAGATCCTTCAGCGCGGCACGGGCCGCGTCGGTGATGGTCGCGCCCTCATGGCCGCGCTCGGAGAGCGCGACGATGCTGACGAGTTGGCCGCCGAGACCATCATGCAGGTCGCGCATCAGGCGCGTGCGCTCATTGGCGAGCGCGGCGGCGCGCGCGCGCTCCTCCTCGCGGACGAAGCTCGCCTTCAGCCGCTCCTCGGCCTCCCGCACGCGCGTCACCAGCTGGCCGGCAAAGCTGTCGACCTGGTTCAGCGCGCGGGCGAAGCGCCAGGTCAGTCCCGCGCCGATCGCGACCAGCATCGCCGAATAGGACAGGCGCGAAACGAAGATGCGATCGTTGTTCACGAGCTCGAGCACCGTCAGCATATCCTGGATCCAGCAGACCAGCACGATGGTGACGGCGCAGCCGATCGTGAAGCTTGCGGCGTCCTGCCGCCGCACGACCGCGATCGTGGTCACCCAGGCCATCAGCAGCAGGCAAAGCCCGACCGTGGGGATGCCGAGCACCAGGAAGAGGATGCGCGGCAGCGGCGGTCCTCCGATCAGCCCAACCACGAACACGACGATTCCCGGCACGAACAGCAGCGCGCCGGAGCGCGGCCAGCGCCAGCCGAAGAACAGCACGCCGAACATGACGACCAACGCGCTTTCGGTCGGCGCGGACGCCAGCAGCACTGCGGCAAGTCGCGACGCGGCGGCCGGCGGCACCGGCGGCGGGACGTACGCCTGCACCACGCCGATCACCATCGCAGCCGCCAACACGCCGTAGACCGGCTCGCGGCGCCGCATCAGCCACATGATCGCGAGGATGACGGCCAGGATCGACTGCCAGGCCGAGAACACCACCGGCAGGGTGACGAACAGCAGCGTGCGCGTCTCGTAGGCCGGACGCAGGGCGGCGTCCGGACCGACATACACCGTGTCGAGAAAACCCTTCAACGGTCCCCACACGAACAGCCGCACCGTGATCTCGTTGGCGCCTTCGCGCAGCAGCGAAGAGGGAATGGCTGCGATCTGCGGCGTGTTGCGATCGGGCCGGTTGGCATTGGCATCGCGCCGGGAGTCGAGCACGACGACGCCGTCGATCGCGACCTCGACCGCGTTGCTGAAGCGCGGCAGATAGACCGACCAGCCCGAGGCCGCGTCGCCGCGCCGGAATGTGAAGGTCCCGGTGTAGAGCGGCGGGTCGTCCAGGGAATTGCGCGAAGTCGTGAAATGCGGCAGCGTCACGGGGTGCGTCACGCCGTCCTGGCGCATCGAAAATCCGCTCAGCGCAAATTCGTCGGGGTCGCTCGGCTGCAGCAGCCGCAGCCCGAGAAGGGTGGCGATCACGATCAGGGCCTGCAGCAGCAGATAGGGCACGAGACGCGAGGCGATCAGCCGGCGCCGCGGGCGCGTGGGTGCCTTCGAGATTGCCCTTTCAGGTGCCTTTGTCGTTTCCTTGGCCGCGATCTCGCTCACAGCTTGATCAGGCCCTGCTGTACCGCCTCGAACACAGCTTCGCTGCGCGTGTGCACCTCGAGCTTGCGATAGATGTTCTTGATGTGGCCGGGCACGGTCTGTTTGGACAGGCCGAGATGGCTGGCGATCTCGGCATAGCTGAAGCCTTTTGCGATGCCCCAGAGGATGTCGATCTCGCGCGGCGTCAGCCTGGCCGTATTGAGCGCGGGGCCGGGCGGTGGCTCCGCCGAGCTCTGCGCGGCACCCTGTGTTCTGCGCACGATGAAGCGCGCGATCGAGGCCGAGATCGGCGAATGGCCGGCGACCAGGTCGCGCACGGTGGTGGCGATGTCGGTGGGGAAGGCGTCCTTGAGCAGATAGCCGGTGGCGCCGACCGTGATCGCGGAGATCACGCTCTCCTCGTCCCCGAGGGCCGAGATCACCATGATCTCGGTGTCGGGGAAGCGCTGTCTCGTCTCGCGGATCAGCTCGATGCCGTGGCCGTCGGGCAGCCGCAGATCGGTCAGCAGCACGCGCGGCGCGCCGGCGGCCAGCGCCGAACGGGCTTCGCCGAGCGTGCCGGCGCTGCGCACCTCGTAGCCGGCCTTGACCAGCGCGTCCTGCAGCCGCCAGCAGGTCGGCGCGTCGTCCTCGACGAGGAGGATGGTGATGATTTCACCCGTCTCGCCCTGTTCAGTCATGATCATGGTCCCGCGACCCGCGTGTCCCCCGCGGCGCAAGGGCAAGTTTATCCGCCGGGCGCAGGCAGCGACACCCATAATCATGGGGGCGGGGTGTCCAAGTCGCGGCGCGGAGAACGCCGACGCGGGATCCCCGCCGGGTCTCAGTTGCGCGCCAGCGGTGATGCCGGCATGTCCGGCGGCATCGGCGCGGCCGGCAGGCGCTGGACCTTGATCTTCGCAGTGCCGCTATTGTTTCGGTAGAAGAGATCGCGCGGTCCCTGGATCGCATCGAGCCAGGACGGGACCCACGATTCCGGAAGCAGACGCGGGAAGATCTGGACGGCGTCATTGACGTAGAAGAACAGCTCGCCGGAGTCGGGCGCGACGAATTCGGCGACGAGGCGGCCGGTCAACAGCTGCCTGGTCCAGACCTGGCCTGCCTCGGCGAGCATGGCCGGCGGAATCGGTTCGAATTTGCCGAGTCCGTCGAGCCGGTCCTTGAACTCGGCCGTGTCGTCGAGCCGCACGGGGTACCTGTTGCGGGTTCGGCTGATGTCGTCCTCGGCGGGCAAAGTGGGCTTCATGCGGCGGGGGAATTCGTCGGCCGGCATCACATTGACTGCGGTCAGCGGCAGGTCGTTGATGCCCTTGCTGCCGATGCGCACCACCGGCTGGAACCAGTCCGCGGCGAACAGACGACGCTCCGGCAGCGCCACGTAATGATGCGGCTCGTAGGTCGCAAATCCGTTCGCGCCGCTCATGATGGTGCGGTCGAACCATGGCTCCTTTATCTCGAGAAAGACGCGGTATTTGCGGCCCTTCTCGACGGCGAGCCCGCTCCACCAGCAGAAGTCCCTGGTGTCGAATGACGCGCGCGCCTCGAGCGGCTCGTCCGTCACCGGCGTGCCGGTCTGGAACGAGGGCGAGCCCTTGACCGCAGGCGGCGAGCAGACCGATCCGAGAGCAAGACGTCCGGTGAACAGGCTGCTCGACACGATCAGGGCGGCCGAGCCGAAGATCGCGATCAGGAAGACCGCCGGCACCAATCCCTTGGTGATGACGCGCTGCGCCGGGCCGGCATTCAGGCGCATCCAGTGTCCGAACCGCATTAACGGCCCCGGCTGGTCGACGTGCTCCCTGCTCGCCCTGCGGCGCGGCGTGTTCCAGGCGAGACGCGCCCGCTCCTGGATGTCGTCACGCAACGTTCCGTTCTTGTGCCAGATCCACCAGGTGACGATCACCACGATCGAGGTCAGGAAGGGATAGTAGGTCGCGATGTTGAGCCAGGGGGCCGCATAGGACGGCAGCACGTCTCGCAGCAGATTGGTCAGCGGCGCCACCACAGCGCCCATCACCCAGTCGATATTAGTGATGAAAGACAGCGCACCTGTGCCCTCGAGGGCGCGGTCTTCGGACCACTGCACCAGCGCGTGCGCGATCCACGGCCAGGCGGCGATCACGCCGACCATGAACAGAAGCGAGAAATAGGCGACGCGCCGCCACCACACGGTGTCGCGCGTCAGGCTCGACATGGTGGCGTCGGGCGTGCTCATCCCGGTGAAGGCCCTGGCCTCCTCGGCACGACGCGGTCCCGTCGCCTTTTGCAGATAGGCGGCCTTCATGACCTCGCGCACATGCTGCTCGTCGAGATCCTTGTCGTCTCCCTCCGACCGCAGCGGCAATTTCGTTCCGTCCGGCAGCAGCACCAGGCAGTTCGCCGGAAGCATGATGGGCGCGTAATCGTCACAGCCGAACAGCATGCGCTCGATGACCGCGAAGTGCACGACCGGCAGCCCGCCATTCACGTCGCCGCCGACGATCGGACGCGGTCCGTAGCGGTACAGCACCGCTGCGCCGCCGCGGGAATCGTGCCGCGGTCCGAGCGCCGATTGATAGTCGCTGAAATGCTCGATCTCGCCGTCCTTGAAGCGCAGCCGGCCGCCGAGCTGCTCGACCATCCAGACCAGCGGGACGAAAGACAACGTGGATTCCGGATAGCCGCCGCCGATGTCTGAATGAACGCCCGTGAACCACACTTCCTTGACGATCTGTCCCTGCGCCAGATGGCTCTGGTCGATCCGCAGCGGATGGAAGGTGGTGCGTTCGTCGTCGAGCGCGAGCGCGTGACAGGCGTGCCTGACCTTGTGCGACAGCCGGTGATTGCGGAACGAGATCGGCCAGATCGCCCAGTCGACGGCGAGACGTAGCTCTTCGATCGGAACGCCGAACGCCTCGACGGTGTCGAACAGGCCGAGGAATGCGATCTCGACCTCGCTGCGCCCGTTCATTTTGCTCCGCACCTCGGCGTAGGTACGGTGCCGACAAAGCCAGTGATAGACGAACAGCAGGAAGTCGCGGATCCAGCGCGTCACCCAGATCGTCGGCAGGCTCCTGGTCCAGGGCACGGTGTCGCGCCGGTACGCGCGCCAGGCGGCTTTGACGTTGCGCCCCATCTCGGCATGCGACACCGGCGTGTCGTCGATCTCCGCCGGCACCAGGCCCTGGCTCGAGATCAGCGCGGCCAGCGTGCGCGCGGTGAAGGCGCCGCGGCTGAAGCCGAAGATGTAGATGTCGTCGCCGGGACGCCAGTTCCAGCACAGGAAGCGATAGAGCTTGCGGACGTTGCCGGGAACGCCGACGCCGGTGGCACCGTCGAGCGCGGCAAGCGGTGCCCAGCCGGCGGTGCCGACCCCCTTGATATAATGCGCGATCTGATCCGGCTGGGTATGGTCGAGCGCCTCATAGAGACGCCAGACGCTGGATTCCTTCGTGGTGAACGCATTGCCGGTGCCGTCGGCGAACAGCACCAGCTTGCGTCTTGGCAGGGCCGCGCCTCCGTCATCCCCGGCGCTGGACGTGCGTTCCGGCCTGGGAGAATCGGCCTTGGGAGAGTCGGCGTTCCGCTCGTCATGATGCGTCATGGGTCTCACCGGCAATGCAACCGGAAAGTGTCAGGCCTGAACCGGGCTGCACTCCCCGGAATCCATCAATCGCTGCGTCATGAAATGCAGGTGAAGCCTGCACACGATCCCGTTGAGGTAGCAAGCCAGCCGCTTCACCATGACGAGATAGTGATGGGTATCGCTGACGCCGACCATGTCTATGACACGTCGACCCGCGGCGGCGGATAGCGCCGGGCCAGCATCGACAGCGACAGACGCCGCTCGTCCTGCGGCAGCTCCAGATAGGCCAGCACCAGCGGCCGCTTCCAGTCACCGACGCCGAAATCCATCGCCATCCATTTCTGCGGCTCGGGGCCTTCGAGACCCCGGACCCAGACGAAGTAGCGGGGAAAGTCGTCGGCGTCAGTCGTGCGTGTCCTGGCCATCAAGCTGTCCGCTGCGTTAGATGGGTTGCTGGAGGATATAGGGATTGGTGCGACGAAGTCGAACGGCTCGCACCGGTTCGGAGCAGGACAGTCGGGTGGCATTCTGGGCGGCCTCCGCGCGCGTCTCGAAGGATGGCCGCCGGGAAATCGCTCTCAAGTATGATTTATGATTGCCCTACCCTCGGGGAGATAATTCGTCTTGACCGAAATTCGGAAATGTCGTATGTGTCGCTCATCCCGGCCCATGGATAAGGGGCGTTTCGCGATCGTCACGATGCGCGGGCCGGGTGGCGGTGGACGTGGAGTGCATCGGCGCGCCAGCAATCGCAGGGCGGGTTTGGCCCGTGAGCGGTCGAGCAGCGCGCACACGACCGGTGCGGTCCGCGTACGGCAAAAGCGTGTCGTCCTGACGCCCGGGGTCTGTGCGTCAAGGTTTGCGGTGATGTGGCTGCCCGACCGGGCGTGCGCATCAGCCATCCGCAAGGCGACGGGGGCAATAGTGAATCGCTCCCCGGGGAGAGCGCGCCATAAGCCGTCAAACCACTGCGCAGGGAAAGGCCGGGATGTCCCAGGCTGCCCTGTATGCCGCTGTGCATTTTGTTTTCGCGCAATTTGCGCACAGCGGACCGCGGGTGCCAGCCGGCGCCCGGCCTTCCCTGCGCCCTTTCCAAGGAAGGGGCGTCGAGAGAAGCACAAGACTCGGGCGTCATGCGTCGCGAGGCCGTAGCGGCGCGTCTCGTTATCGAGAAATTGAAGTGGGCGGGCTGGTCTTGTCGATCACCGCCACAACTCGCAGGTCGCCACGCGGTTGATGTCGGCGAGGCGGCGCGCGGCGTTTCCGTGCAGATCGAGGCTTTCGACCAGCGTCAGCAGGCGCCGATAGGCGATTTCGGCGATGTCGACCGGCAGCGGCGCCTCGTCAAAGGCCTCGATGTAGCTGCCGACGATACCGCTGAGCAGGCGGCACAGGCCGCGCTGGGCGGGATCGCTCCGGCCGAGCGTCTCAAGCATGTGCTGAAAGGTCTGGAAGGTCCGCAAGCCGTGGTGCTGTTGCGAAAGCCACGCGTGCAAATCGTTCATATGAGCTCCTTCGAGTAACGGAAGAAGCTACCGGTTTATACAGTCGGGATATGACGATTGGAAGGGGAGGGGGAAATGTTGAGGCAGTCCGTCTTCGCCAAGAGGCTTCGCCGGACACGCTTCACCCTTCGGGGTTACGCGTGGCTGCCTCGACATGCTCGTCTTCCGGTCCAGCTTGGCCGCGCCACGCGTAGCCCGAAGGGCGAAGCGTGGTGCCCCTGGCCGGAATCGAACCAGCACTCCTTGCGGAACTCGATTTTGAGTCGAGCGCGTCTACCAGTTCCGCCACAGGGGCCCTCGGTCGGCTCTATGAGGCGAGCGTCGCGAAGTCGGCGGACTATAGCCATGGACAAAGCGGGGTCAACCCGCGCCAAAGTGATGTCGGCCGTTCTCGACAGCCGCATGGACCGGGGCTAGAGGCTTAAGAGAGCAACCGACCGGAAAGAGGCTGCCGTGACGACCCAGAGTGCCGCAATACCTGCCTTCAAGCCGGCGGCCGCGAACCCCGCGTTGACCGCCTCGCTGCTCGTCACGCTGATTGCGGCTGCGACCATCGCGGGAGCCTGGTTCTTCCAACTCGTGCTGGAGATCCTGCCCTGTCCGCTCTGCCTGGAGCAGCGCTACGCCTATTACCTCGCGATTCCGCTCGGTGTGCTGACGGCGTTTGCCGCGCGGAGCGGCGCGCCGCGGCCGCTTCTGCTGGCGGGGCTCGCGATCCTCGCGCTGGCGACGCTCGCCAATGCCGGTCTCGGCACCTATCATTCGGGCGTCGAATGGGGACTCTGGCAGGGGCCGACCGATTGCACCGGTCCGGTCGTCAACCTCGGCAATGCCGGCGATCTCTTCTCGAAGCTCGACACCGTGAAGGTGGTGCGTTGCGACGAGGTGCAGTGGCGCTTCCTCGGCCTCTCGCTCGCCGGATATAATGTGCTGATCTCGCTGCTGATGGCCGCGATCGCCGCGTGGGGATTTGCACGGACGGCGAGAGGCTAGGCTAGCTGCCGTAGGGTGGGCAAAGGCGCGCTCTTCGCGCGCCGTGCCCACGATTCATCGCTATTCATGGCCGTTCGTCTTGATAAGGCCGAAAGAGAACGAGGGCACGGCGCAAGCGCGCCTTTGCCCACCCTACAAGAGCGAAGCCCGTTACGCCCGCTGCGTTCCCTCAATCATCCACGTCGTCCTGCGTGCGTCCGAACAGATGCACGATGCCCGGCGTTGCGATCGTCACGAACACGAAGCGCGAGAGGTGATGGGCGCCGACGAAGATCGGGTCGATGTGCAAGGTCAGTGCCAGAGCCAGCATGGCGTCCATCGCGCCCGGCGCGAAGGCGACGACGGTGTCGGAGAACTTGACCTGGGTGGTCAGCGCCACGATGCCGACGAAGATGGCAGAGACGGCGATCGCGACCGTGAACGAGCCCAGCGCCGCGTTGATGTGGCCGGCCAGCGTCTTGATCCGCATCCGCGCGAAACGGCTGCCGATCAGCGCGCCGATGCCGACCAGCGCCACGCCGCGCACCCAGTTCGGCAGGCCGCCCTCGACCCAGCCGGCGCCATGCAGCACGCTGGAGGCGATCATGGCGCCGAACATCCAGCTCGCCGGAAATTTGATCAGGCGCAGGACCAGCGCCATGGCCAGCGAGGCCGCGACCAGCTCAACGAGATCGAGCGGCGAGGCGATCGTCGTCGTCAGCGACGGCGCGGCAGAGGGGGCGACACCTGCAAACGCGAGCACCATCGGCAGCGCCGCGGTGAGGATGATGACGCGCATGGTCTGCACCACCGCGATGCCCGGCAGGTCGGCGCCGCGCTCGACCGCCAGAATCGTGATCTGCGACAGCGCGCCGGGGCTGCCGGCGAGGAAGGCCGAGGTGCGGTCCCAGCCATGGATGCGCTGGAGGTAATAGCTCGAGCCGAAGGTCGAGCAGAAGGTCGCGAGCGCGAGCAGCCCGATGGTGAGGGGGTAGGCGCCGACCTGCTGAAGCAGATGGCGCGAGACCACCGAGCCCAGCGAAATGCCGAGCAGCACCAGCACGGTCTGGGTCAGGAGCGGCGGCAGCGCGAGCTGGCGCCCGGCGATCGCGGCGATCCCGACCGCGATCATCGAGCCGGAGATCAGTCCGCCGGGAAGGCCGGCGAGCAGAAACGCAAGGCCGCCGGCGGTGCCGATGACGAGCGTCTCCGCCGTGCTCAGGATCCTGGCACGGCTCGGCCATTCGAACGACAGGGAGGCGGCGATTTGCTTCACGCCGCCTTATCGCAAATCGGCGAGAGGCGCACAATTGCAGGCTCGTCATGCCGCAATGCGCGCGCCTCTGTCTGATGCAGGTGGAGAATCGCGACGGACTTACTTCTTGTCGGCGGCAGGGGCGGCGGGCGCCGCACTGCCAGCCCTCGCTTCCTTCTTGCATTCCCGGCGGAATTTCTTGCGCTCCTTGCCCTTCAATCCCTTGGCGTCCGCCTGCTTGGAGCATTCAAGCGATTCCGCCGAGCGCTCCTTCGGCGCCTTCCTTTCGGCAATGGCGGCTGCATCGGGCTTGGTGGCCGGCGCGGCGGTCTGCGCGAAGGCAGTGCCGCTGACGAGCAGAGAGGCGAGAGCGACGGCGGCGAGGCGGGACGTGAAGGTCATGTGTTGCACTCTGCTTGGGAGAATTGGGAGGGATAAGACCGTCGGCCCGCGTTGCTGAACGCGACATGAATGATGGGAATGACGGGATCACTATATTTTGCCGGGGCGACGCATCGCATCCTTGTCGCGGGCGGCCGGCACGCTAGGATAGTAATGTTCGTTTCACTTCCCTCGGGGAAGACCAAGGAGGAGATCAGGGATGACCATTCAATCAAAATGGCTCTGCGCTATGGCGTTGTCGGGATTTGCGGCGTTGGCGGTGTCGGCGCCGGCGCAGGCGCTGACGTCGCAGGAGTGCAGCGCCAAATACCAGGCCGCCAAGAAGGACGGTTCGCTCGGCACCACGAAGTGGAATGACTTCCGCAAGGCCCAGTGCGGTGCGGATGCAACGCCGGCTGCCGCCGCACCGGCTGCTCCTGCACCGACCGCGGCTGCGCCCGCCGCTCCCGCCGAGCCGAAGCAGGCCAAGAAGGAGGCGGCCCCCGCCGCCGCGCCGACCCTGCCGGCCGGACCCGCGATCTATCCGAACGCGATCGATCCGAAATATGCCAAGGAGACCCCGGGCAAGGGCCGCCTGCACACCTGCGTCGACCAGTACAACGCCAACAAGACCACCAACGGCAACGGCGGCTTGAAGTGGATCCAGAAGGGCGGCGGCTTTTACAGCGAATGCAACAAGAAGCTGAAGGGCGCCGCCTGAGCTTCGAATTGACGCCAAGGCCGGAGCAGCGCTCCGGCCTTGTTGCCTAGCCCAGCAGCTTTTCGGCCGACCTTGCCACCAGCTGCGCTCGCTTGCGCGGGCCGCGCTCGACGAACAACAGGCTCTGGCCGAAGATGAAGCAGTAGAACAGGAAGGCCTGTGCGTCGGCCTCTTCGGCCGCGAGCCCGGTCGCGCGATAGAGCTCGGCCACATGCTTGAGCCGCGCTGCGTCCACGCTCGCCACGGCTGCCGCGGCATTCTCGTCGGAGCGGGCCCATTGCCGGATCGCGAGCTCGATCGCCATCGCTTCCGGATTGAGCCGCTCGGAATAGAGCTGGATCACCGCCTTCAGCCGTTCGCGCGGCTCTTGGCCGTCGAGGCGCGTCTGCTGCGCGATCGACTCAGCCCGCCCCTCGCGCCAATGCTGCAGCATGGCATCGAGCAGCGCGGCGCGGTCGGCGAAGCGACGGTAGAAGCCGCCCTTGGTGACGCCGAGATTCTTGGCGAGCACCTCGACCCGGACACCCTCGACCCCGGCGCGGGCGAGCTCGATAAAGCCCGCCTCGACCCAGACATCGCCCTTGCCGTCGCTCATGAAAGAGGCCTCTCCGATTCTTGATACGGTGCCGTATTGCTAACGCGAGGAGGCCCTGATACGCTATCGTATCAAGAGCCGAAAGGCGCGATCGCGTTCGATGCTGCCCCGCATTGCCGCTTCGCACGAGCCGCGCACGTCCCATGCACAGCGCCGATTGACAAGCCTGCCGACGCATCCCTTGATGTGCTGGTCATGCTTGCGAGTCTCGGCCTCATCCTGCTGTGCCAATTGATCGGCGAAGCCGTCGTGCGCGGCATCGGTCTACCCTTGCCGGGGCCGGTGCTCGGCCTGCTGTTGCTCCTGATCCTGCTGCTCGCCCGCGATCGCTTCGCTGTGCTTGCACACGGGCCGCTGCGCAACGACGGCGTGGAAAACGCCAGCAAGGGCCTGCTGGCGCATCTGTCGCTGTTGTTCGTGCCGGCCGGCGTCGGTGTCGTGCAGAAGCTCGACCTGCTCGCCTCTCACGGCATCGCCATCGTCCTGGTGCTCGCGCTCTCCGTGGTCGTCACGCTGCTGGCGACGGTGCTGACCTTTCGCCTCGTCAGCCGCCTGTTGAAGCAGCAGGACGCGCGATGAGCGACAATCCGTTTTCGCTCTGGGTCTATCTCTCGCAGTCGCCGCTGCTGTGGCTGACCGTGACGCTGCTGGTCTATGCGACCACGGATGCGGTGTCGCTGGCGACGCGGCGCCATCCGCTCGCCAATCCCGTGCTGCACGCGATGTGGATCATCGGCGCGTTCCTGCTCGCGACCGGCACGTCCTATACGAGCTATTTCGCCGGCGCGCAGTTCGTCCACTTCCTGCTGGGGCCTGCCACCGTCGCGCTCGCGGTACCGCTCTATGAGAACCGCTGGCGCGTCGTGTCATCCATCGTGCCGATGCTGGTGGCGTTGCTCGCGGGATCGATCACGGCGGTGGTGTCGGTGGTGCTGCTGGCCGAGTTCGCCGGCCTGCCGCGCGACGTGGTGCTGTCGCTGGCGCCGAAATCGGTCACCGCCGGCGTCGCCATGGGCATCGCCGAATCCCTGCACGCCGATCCCTCGCTGGCGGCGGTTGCGGTGATCCTCACCGGCATCATGGGCGCCATCATCGTGACGCCGCTGATGAACCGCACTGGCGTCACCGATTACCGCGCGCGCGGATTTGCGGCTGGCTTGGCCGCGCATGGCATCGGCACCGCGCGTGCGTTCCAGGTCGACGAGATTGCCGGCGTCTTCTCCGGCATCGCCATGAGCCTGAACGCCTTGGTGACCTCGTTCCTGGTCCCCCTGGCGGTCACGCTGCTGGTGCGATGACATCACTGCCGCGACACTCTATATGACGAGTAACAATTCCCGGTCCCGAACCGTATTCGGGGAGATGGGACCGAAACGGGACGAGATATGGCTGGATTTGGGACTAAGGGCCTTGGGCCGACGCGGCGCGCGGCGCTGACGCTGATCGGGGCAGGCGCCTTCGCGCTGACGGGCGGCGCCTCAGTGCGCGCGGCGACCGACGAGAACGAGGTGCTGACCGAAGCCAAGGTGCTGCGTGACCCCGACACGCCCGTCGCCGGCAATCCCAACGGCAACGTCACCATCGTCGAATGGTCCGACTACAATTGCCCCTATTGCCGCAAGCTCGAGCCCGAGCTGCGCCAGGTCATCCAGGACGACGGCAAGGTGCGGCTGGTGATGAAGGATTGGCCGATCCTCGGTCCGGTCTCGGTCACCGCGGCGCGGACCGCGCTCGCGGCGAAATTCCAGGACAAGTACCATCAGGCCCATGACGCCATGATGGGCGTCAGCTCGCGCCTGACCGAGCCGCGCATCAACGAGCTGCTCGCGGCCGCCGGCGTCGACATGGACCGCCTGAAGCGCGATCTCGCCGGCCGCGGCAGCGACATCGACGCCCTGCTCAAGCGCAACAACGAGCAGGCCGAAGCCTTCGGCTTCCGCGGCACCCCGGCCTTCATCGTCGGCAAGTATCGCGTTCCGGGCGCGCTCAGCATGGCCGAGTTCGAGCAGGTCATCGCCGATGCCCGCAAGGCCAAGATGAACTGATACGCGCAGCGTCGATCGCAGCCAACACAAAGGCGCCGCCGCGGATTCGCGACGGCGCCTCGTTCATGTTCGACAGTGCGGCGTTACTTCTGCGAGATTCGTACCCAGTCCCTGTGCGCGCGATCGCGCAGCGCATCCCAATCGGCCTTCGCGACGTCCCAGTTCACGATCGTGCGATTGACGCTCGCGACCTCGCCGTTGGCGACGGACGACGTCTGCATGGAGTCATAGACATAGACTCCTCCGGCAAGGAGCAGCGCGCCCAAGATCATTCCGAAAAAAGTCCGCATGGCTAACCTCCGGTGACGGCCGATAACGTTGGCCCGCAGTTAAGGTTCCGCGGCACTGTGGCACGGATGAAGTGGACTTGTTCATCCCGCCTTCAGCCACTGCACCAGCTCCGCGTTGATCTCGCGCGGATAGGTGTGGCTGAGGTCGTCGATTTCGCGATAGGTGACATCGGCGCCCGCCGCCGCGAGCGCCGCCTGGGTCTGGCGCGCGGTCTGCACCGGAAACATCCAGTCGAGCTTGCCGTGGGTGATGAAGATCGGCAGACCTTGCAGGCGCGCGGCGTCGGCCATCTCCGCCATCAGCGGATGGAAGGTTGCCGAGACCGGCGCCAGATGGGTGAAGGGCGAGGCGCCGTCGAGACCGCTGACATAGCTGAAGGTGCCGCCGTCGCTCATGCCGGTCAGCAGCATGCGCGAGCTGTCGATGCGCCAGCGGCTGCGCACGGTTTCGAGGATGCGCATGAGATTGGGCGTATCGGCATCATCGCCCATCAGCGCCCAGGTCGGACCGGTCGCGGTCGGCGCCACCAGGATCGCGCCAAGGCTGCGGGCGTCTCGCAGCCAGCTCCACAGAAAGCCGCGTCCGTTGCCGCTGCCGCCATGCAGCGCCATTACCAGCGGCATGGCGCGCTCGGGCGTATAATGCTCAGGCACGTAGACCGAGAAGCCGCCGCGGCTGCCGGGTTCGTTGTGGTCGTGGAAGATGCCGGCATTTTCACTCGTGCCGGCTTCGAGCCGCGACAACAGATCCGCATTGTCGCGATTGGCGGTGTTGAGAAAGAAATTGCTGACGGGAGGAAATTGCGGCGACAACGGATAAAGCGCCTCCTGTGCACGCGGCAAATGGCGCAGCGCGCGGAAGACGGCGACGAGATCGCCATTGCCGCGCTCGACCTCGCGGATCCCGGCAAAGGCGGCAAGCGTCTCGTCGCAGGCGCGATCGAGCCGCTCGCGGAGGCTCGCGAACTGCTCCGGCCACGCTCCGATAGCCGCGTGGGCCGTTTGCAGCGCCTCATCCGGTGCGCCGATCGCATTCATCACGGAAGCGAACGCCGGCGGATGCAATTGACGTTGGAAGAAGCCGAGCGCTTCCAGCGCATTGAGCAGCGGCGGCAGCACGGCCACGATGTCGTCGACCACGGCCTCGCTCATTGCGGCTTCCTTCAGCGTCGGATCAATGCAGCTTTGGCGCCTTCAAGAGCTTGAAGCGATCGGT
The DNA here is from genome assembly GCF_002266465.3 of Bradyrhizobium symbiodeficiens. Taxonomy (NCBI): domain Bacteria; kingdom Pseudomonadati; phylum Pseudomonadota; class Alphaproteobacteria; order Hyphomicrobiales; family Nitrobacteraceae; genus Bradyrhizobium; species Bradyrhizobium symbiodeficiens. Next base: position 869,896 of record NZ_CP029427.2, read on the forward strand.
CGAGGTCACCGTGACGTCGAAGGTGACACCTTGGTGGTACACGGTTAGCGGCACATCGACGCCGGCGGCGCCGAGCGCCCACATCTTCTTGTAGAACGCGGTCTGGCTCGTGACCTTGTCGCCGTTCACGGCGAGAATGATGTCGTCGGTCTTGAGCTCGGCGCGCGCGGCAGGGCCGTTCGGGGAGATCCCGATCACGACCACGCGGTTGTCGATCTCGGTCGAGTAGAGCCCGAGCCATGGTCGCGCCGGCTTGTTGACGCGACCGAACTTGCGCAGATCGTCGAGAACCGGCTTCAAGATGTCGATCGGCACGACCATGTTGACGTGCTCGGCCTTGCCGTCGCGTTCGCGCTCCAGCTGAAGCGAGCCGATACCGATCAGCTCGCCGCGCTCGTTGAGCAGCGCCGTGCCACCCCAGTTCGGATGCGCGGGATAGGTGAACATGGCCTCGTCCAGCAGATATTCCCAATAGCCGGCGAATTCCTGCTTGGCCACGATCTGGCTGGCGACCGAGCGCGTACGACCACCGGCGCCGCCGACCACGACGCGGTCGCCGATCCCAGTTTTCGCCGAGCTGCCGATCGGCAATGGCTCGACGTCGAGGTCGCCGAGAGCCTGCACCAGGCCGAAGCCGGTTTCGGAATCGAAGCCGAGCGCATGGCCTTCGACCACCCGCCCGTCGCCGAGGTGCAGCCACACCGATTCCGCCTCGGTGATGAGATAGCCGATGGTCAGAACCAGTCCGCGGTCGATCACGACGCCGTTGCCGGCGCGTTCGGTGCCCAGCGTCTCGGCGCTGAAGGCGTCCGGCGGAATGATGGCGTGCAGGCCGACGACGGATGCGAGTGCGCGGTCGAGATCGAAACCGTAGTCGCTCGCACGCGGCTGATTGGCCGGCGGCACTCTCCATTCGGTCAAAGCGGGCATGGAGTTCTCCTGGCTTTAGTGCGTCGCTCCGATATTGCTGCAGAGCGACGCGCGAAGCACGGTTAATTTAGGCTGAGGAAGGGCGTCTTGAAAGCCTCGTTCCCAACTATTCGTAGAACCCCGCGTGAAATCTTCGAAAGGCTCAGAGGCATCCCGTGCGGATGGCAGGCGACCCTCGATCCAGCATGCGGCCGCATGGCTGGTGTCCGGCGAGGTGCTAGGCGGCGTACGATGAAGCTGCTAACCATTGCCGCTTCCCTTGACCAAGAGATCACGGACCGAAGCAATGGATAACCGCAGCGACATCTGGCGTGGCATCGACACAATCAAGGGGCGTTTCATCGACCTCAGCGACAAGGTCTGGGGCATGCCCGAGGTGTGCTACACCGAGGCGCGGTCCGCCGCCGAGCACCTCGCCGAACTGCGCCACCAGGGCTTCCGCATCACCGAGAAGGTCGCCGGCATTCCGACCGCGGTCATGGGCGAGTGGGGCGAGGGCGGTCCTGTCATCGCATTCATGGGCGAATATGACGCGCTGCCCGGTCTCAGCCAGGAAGCGGGTGTCGCCGAGCCTCGTCCGATTGAATCCGGCGGCCACGGTCATGGCTGCGGCCACAATCTGCTCGGTTCCGCCGCGCTGCTCGCCGCGACCGCGGTGAAGGATTGGCTCGCCGAGAACAAGGTGCCCGGCCGCGTGCGCTATTATGGTTGCCCGGCTGAAGAAGGCGGCGCGGCGAAGGCCTTCATGGTGCGTTCCGGCGCGTTCGAGGACGCCGACATCGCCGTCACCTGGCATCCGCACAGCTTTTGGGAGGTCGCGGTGACGCCGTCGCTCGCCAACACGCGCGCGGACTTCATCTTCACCGGCCGCACCTCGCATGCCGCGGCCTCGCCGCATCTCGGCCGTTCCGCGCTCGATGCGGTCGAGTTGATGAATGTCGGCGTGAACTACATGCGCGAGCACATGCCGAGCGATGCGCGGGTGCACTATGCGCTGCTCGACACCGGCGGCATCGCGCCCAACGTGGTCCAGGCCCATGCGCGGGTGCGCTACTCGATCCGCGCCCGTGACCTTCCCGGCATGAACGAACTGGTCGGGCGCGTCAGCAAGATCGCAGAAGGTGCGGCGCTGATGACCGAGACCAAGGTCGAGATGAAGATCATCTCCGCGGTCTCCAACATCCTGCCGAACGCGCCGCTTGAGCAGGCGCTGCACCGGGTCATGGAAGAACTCGGACCGCCGCATTTCGACGATGCGGACAAGGGCTTTGCCAGCCAGATTCGCGCGACGTTGAGCGACAAGGATATCGCATCGGTCTATTACGCGATCGGCATGGAACAGACCGATCGGCCGCTGGCCGACTTCCTGGTGCCGCTCGATGCCAAGCGCAATCCGCTGGTCGGCTCGACCGACGTCGGCGACGTCAGCTGGGTGGTGCCGACCGTACAGGTTCACGCACCCACGGTTGCGATCGGCACACCGTTCCACACCTGGCAGGTGGTGGCGCAGGGCAAGAGCCCGCATGCCCACAAGGCCATGGTGCAGGCCGCCAAGGCGATGGCCGGTCTCGGCATCAAGGCGCTGACAGATCCGGAACTGATCAAGGCGGCCAAGGCCGACCTGAAAAAGCGGACGGCCAAGACGCCATATGTCTGTCCGCTGCCGGATCACATTGATCCGCCGCTCGACATGTCCGTCGCGTAGAATTTCGCCTCGACACTTCGTCTGATGCGGCGAACAAATTTTCCGCAGTGCAGCGTGCAATCCAGCACGTTTTGATGCTGGATTGCCAAATGGATGGGCTGCGGAGCGCGGTTTTGCCCAACAGACAGCCAGAAGACCGTTTGCATACACACGGTCCCAGTTGACGCACCCCCCATTCGGTGTGCCATCTACTGCCAGCTAATTGGGCGGCCACCTCGTGTTGGCCGTCATCATCATGATGGAAACCAGACGGGGACAACCATGCTGGATAAAGAACTGCGTTCGATGATCGGTGACGTGAAGGACGGGCGGATGGATCGCCGCTCCTTCATCAAGCGCATGGCCGCTGTCGGTCTCACCGCTCCCCTTGCCAATCAGATCCTCGCGCTGGGCGGCGTTGCCATGGCCGAGGGCGCCTCGACCTACAAGCCGACCAAGCGTGGCGGCGGCGGTGCGCTGAAGCTGCTGTGGTGGCAGGGCCCGACCCTGCTCAATCCCCATTTCGCCACCGGCACCAAGGACCAGGACGGCTCGCGCCTGTTCTACGAACCGCTCGGCTGTTGGGACCCGGACGGCAACATGAAGCTGGTTCTGGCGACCGAGATTCCTTCGACCCAGAACGGCCTGCTCGCCGCCGACGGCAAGTCGGTGACGTGGAAGCTCAAGCCCGGCGTGAAATGGCACGACGGCAAACCTTTCTCGGCTGACGATGTCGTATTCACGTGGCAGTACATCAAGGATCCGGCCACGGCGGCTGTGACCATCGCATCCTATCGCGACCTCACTGTCGAAAAGATCGACGATCTCACGGTCAAGATCACCTTCGCGAAGCCGACGCCGTTCTGGGCCGACGCCTTCGTCGGTGCGACCGGCCAGATCCTGCCCAAGCATCTGTTCGCAGATTTTATCGGCTCGAAGTCGCGCGAAGCCCCCACCAACCTCGCGCCCGTCGGCACCGGTCCCTACAAGTTCGTCGAGTTCAAACCGGGCGATCTCATCCGCGGCGTGATCAATCCCGACTACCACATGGCCAACCGGCCCTATTTCGATTCGATCGAGATGAAGGGCGGCGGTGACGCCGTCTCGGCCGCGCGTGCGGTGATCCAGACCGGCGAATATGATTTCGGCTGGAACATCCAGGTCGAGGACGATGTTCTGCTGCGCCTGGAGAAGGGTGGCAAAGGCAAGACGGTCTATGCCGTGGGCGGGGATACCGAGTTCATCGCGCTCAACTTCACCGATCCGAACGTCGAGGTCGATGGCGAGCGCTCGTCGATGAAGACCAAGCATCCGCTGTTCTCGGATCCCGTCGTGCGCAAGGCGCTGTCCCTGCTGGTCGATCGCGAGTCCGTCAAGAAGGCGATCTACGGCCGCGCCGGCCGCACCACCGCCAACTTTCTCAATGGCCCCGAGAAGTTCGTCTCGAAGAACACCAGCTGGGAATTCAACATCGAGAAGGCCGCCAAGATGCTCGACGACGCCGGCTGGAAGCCCGGCGCCGACGGCATCCGCGAGAAGGACGGCAAGAAGCTGAAGCTGCTGTACCAGACCTCGATCAACGGTCCGCGGCAGAAGACCCAGGCCATCGTCAAGCAGGCCTGTCAAAAGGCCGGCATCGACGTCGAGCTGAAGTCGGTGGTGGCCTCAGTGTTCTTCTCGTCCGACGTCGCCAATCCCGACACCTATCCGAAGTTCTACGCCGACCTCGAGATGTTCCAGATCCCGCTGAGCCAACCGGATCCGTCGCAGCACATGCGCCGCTATTTGTCCACCAGCGTCGCGACCAAGGAGAACAAGTGGCAGGGCACCAACTTCCCCCGCTGGGTGAACAAGGAGTACGACGAGGCGATCACGGCGGCCGATATGGAAATGGACCCGGTCAAGCGCGCCGCGTACTACATCAAGGCCAACGACCTGATGTGGCAGGACACCGTGTTCATCCCCGTGATGCATCGTCTCAAGGTCGAGGCAGCCGCGAACAATTTGCGTCCGGTGATTTCAGGCTGGGCCAACGAAACCGACAATCTGTTCGACTGGTACCGCGAGGAATGATCCCCAAGCTCTAGACGGGGCCTTCCCTCATGAGTCAATACGTTCTGCGTCGCTTGCTGATCGCGATTCCGAGCCTGCTCGGAATCTCGGCCGTGCTGTTCTTCGTGCTGGCGCTCGCGCCCGGCGATCCATTCTCGGAGCTGGCGACGAACCCGAACGTCCCCCCCGAAGTGCAGGCTGCACTTCGGGCCAAGTTCGGCCTCGACGATCCCATCTACCTCCGCTACGTGCATTGGCTCAACGCGATGCTGCACGGCGACTGGGGCTTCTCCTTCGTCAGCCGGATGGACGTTGACAAATTGATCCTCCAGCGCCTGCCGACCACGCTCTATGTGATCGGCTCGGCGCAGATCCTGGCGCTGCTGATCGCGATTCCCGTCGGCGTCTATGCCGCGACGAAGCCGTATTCGCTGTTCGACCAGATCGCCAACACGCTCGCCTTCGTCGGCTTCTCGCTGCCGACCTTCTTCACCGGCATCCTGTTCATTCTGATCTTTTCGGTCACGCTCGACTGGCTGCCTTTCGTCTACACCACCGACATCAAGGGCACCGGCATCCACTGGGTGTTCGAGATGATCCGGCAGGCGATCATGCCGGTGGCGGTGCTCGGCCTGTTCCAGGCGGCGTCGATGACGCGCTTCGTGCGGTCGGCGATGCTCGATGTGATCCGGCTCGACTATGTCACCACCGCCCGCGCCAAGGGGCTCGGACAGGCCAAGGTCATCGTCAAGCACGTGATGCGCAACGCCATGATCCCGGTCGTGACGCTGATCGCGTTGCAGATCCCCGCGGTTTTCGGCGGCGCCATCGTCACCGAGCAGATCTTCCGCATCCCCGGTATCGGCTCGCTGCTGATCTCCTCGATCCTGTCCAACGACACGCCGGTGGTGATGGCCGTCACCTTCGTGTTCGCGTGCCTGGTCGTGCTGTTCAATCTCATCGCGGACATCCTTTATGGCTGGCTTGACCCTCGCATCTCCTTCCGCTGAGCGGCGCGTCTACTCGCCCTGGCGCGAGACGTGGCGGCGCTACAGCCGCCACAAGCTCGCCGTGGTCAGCGCCTTCCTGCTGCTCGTTCTGATCCTGGCGGTGGTGCTCGGCCCCTTCGTCTGGCGGGTCAAGATCGACGACATCGACATCGTAGCCGGGCTCCAGGGGCCCTCGCCGGCCCATCCCTTCGGCACCGACGATCTCGGGCAGGATATCCTCGCACGCATGATCTATGGCGGGCGCATTTCGCTCGCGGTCGGCCTCGCTGCCATGCTGGTGTCGGTATTCGTCGGCACGCTGATCGGCGCGCTCGCCGGCATGTCGCGCGGTGCGCTCGGTCACGGGCTGATGTGGCTTACCGACCTGTTCCTGTCGCTGCCGCAATTGCCGTTGCTGCTGCTGTTGATCTATCTGTTCCGTGACGGGCTGAAGGCCGCGTTCGGCCCCGAGGGCGGCATCTTCATCCTGATCGTGCTCGTGATCGGGGGGCTGCGCTGGATGCCGGTGGCACGGCTCGTGCGCGCGCAGTTCCTGTCGATCCGCGAGAAGGAATTCGTCGAGGCCGCGCGGGCGCTCGGCGCCAGCCCGGTACGGCAGGTGATACGGCATATCCTGCCGAATGCGCTCGGCCCGGTGATCATCGCCGGCACCATCGACGTTGCCGCCGCGATCATCGCGGAATCGACGCTGTCCTTCCTCGGCCTCGGCTTCCCGCCGGATACGCCGACCTGGGGCCGCCTGCTGTATGACGCCAAGGACTTTCTCGACATCGGCCCGCATTGGGCGCTGTTTCCGGGCGGCGCGATCTTCATCGCGGTGGTCGCCATCAACTTCATCGGCGACGGCCTGCGTGACGCGCTCGATGCGCGACGGGTGATCTGATGGCGCCGCTGCTCGAGATCAAGGGACTGAAGACCCATTTCTCAACCGACGACGGCATCCTCCAGGCCGTCGACGGCGTCGACATCTCCATCAACCGGGGCGAGACGCTCTGCGTGGTCGGCGAATCCGGCTGCGGCAAGACCGTCACCGCGATGTCGATCCTGAAGCTGATCGCGATGCCGCCGGGCCGTATCGCGGCGGGCCAGATCATCTTCGAGGGTCGCGATCTCGTGCCGCTGACGAGCAACCAGCTCGACGAGATCAGGGCCAAGGAGATCGGCTTCATCTTCCAGGAGCCGATGACCTCGCTCAACCCGGTGCTCACCATCGGCGAGCAGATCGCCGAGAGCCTGCGCCGCCACGAGTCCGTGACAAGAAAGCAGGCGCTCGATCGTACCATCGAGATGCTGAAGCTGGTGCAGATCCCCAACGCCGAAGGCCGGGTGCACAATTATCCGCACCAGTTTTCCGGCGGCATGCGCCAGCGCGTGATGATCGCGATGGCGCTCGCCTGCAAGCCGAAGCTGATCATTGCCGACGAGCCCACCACCGCGCTCGACGTCACCATCCAGGCGCAGATCCTCGATCTGCTCCAGGACATGAAGGAGCGCTTCGGCATGGCGGTGATGCTGATCACCCATGCCATGGGCGTCGTCGCCGAAACCGCGCAACGCGTCGTCGTGATGTATGCCGGCAAAGTGGTCGAGGAAGCGCCGGTCGACGATCTGTTCAGCAACCCGGGCCATCCCTATACGCAAGGGTTGATCCGTTCGATTCCGCGCATCGATCTCGCCGCCGAGCACAAGACGCGGCTCGAGGCGATCGGCGGCTCGGTGCCGATCCTGATCAATCCGCCGGTCGGCTGCCGCTTTGCGGCGCGCTGCAAGTTCGCGATGAACGTCTGCACCGAGCAGGAGCCGTTGCTGCGCGAGATCGCACCCGGCCATCGCATGGCCTGTCATCTCGGCGATACAAATCTGGGAGGCGCGGCATGAGCGAGCCCTTGCTGCAAGTCTCCAACCTGAAGAAGCACTTCCCGGTGCTCGGCGGCCTGCTGTCGCGCCAGGTCGGCACCGTCTATGCGGTCGACGGCGTGTCGTTCTCGGTCAATCGCGGCGAGACGCTCGGTCTCGTCGGCGAATCCGGCTGCGGCAAGTCGACGACGGGACGCTGCGTGCTGCGCCTGATCGAGCCGACCGACGGCGAGGTCACGTTCGACGGACAGGACGTTCGCCAGCTCGGCGGCGACGATCTGCGCGCGATGCGGCGGAACATGCAGCTGGTGTTCCAGGACCCGTTCGCCTCGCTCAATCCGCGCATGACGGTCGGCGCGATCCTCGGCGAGGCGCTGATCATCCACAAGCTGGGATCATCGGCCAAGGAGCGCGAGGAGCGCGTCGCCAGCCTGCTCGTCAAGGTCGGGCTCAAGGCCGAGCACATGCGGCGCTATCCGCACGAATTCTCCGGCGGCCAGCGCCAGCGCATCGTGATCGCGCGCGCGCTCGCGGTCGAGCCGAAGCTGATCGTCTGCGACGAGCCGGTCTCGGCGCTCGACGTGTCGATCCAGGCCCAGGTCATCAACCTGCTCGAAGACCTCCAGGCCGAGCTGAACCTCACCTATCTCTTCGTCGCGCACGACCTCTCGGTGGTCGAGCACATCTCCGACCGCGTCGCGGTGATGTATCTCGGCCGGATCGTCGAGCTTGCCAAGGCCAGCGATCTCTACCGCAATCCACAGCACCCGTACACCAGGGCGCTGCTGTCGGCGGTACCGGTGCCGGATCCCAAGCTGAAGCGCGAGCGCATCCGCCTCAAGGGCGACGTGCCAAGTCCGATGAAGCCGCCGTCGGGCTGCCACTTCCACACCCGCTGCCCGATCGCCCAGCCGCGCTGCGCGGAAAGCGCGCCTGTGCTGAGGGAAGGCGCGGGCGGGCATTTCGTGGCGTGTCATCTCGCCTGACGCCGCGAAAGCGGGTTCACTCGCGAAGCAGGCCGTGCTCCGACAGCGCCTGCTTGAAGCTCTCCATGGAGGTGTGCTGATGCGCGAACAAGCCCGCCTCGCGCGCTCCGGCGACGTTGGCTGCGAGATCGTCGACGAACAGGGCGGCTTCTGGCGTCGTGTCGAGCTCCGAGAGGTAGCGGCGATAACATTGCGGGTCCGGCTTGGCCGTCTTGAATTGCGCCGAGGTGTAGATCCGGGAGCCGAACAGCGGGCGCAATTCCGGCAGCAGCGTGTCGATGTGGTCGGCGACCAGCGTGGTGTTGTTGGTCAGGACGGCGATATCGACGGTGTTTCGCAAGCGGCCGGCGATATCCAGCATCGCGCGATCTGGCTGCATTGAACGGCGCCGGGCCTCCACCCACTCCTCGAGTGACAGCGGATAGCCGATGCGTTCGCCAAAGCCTCCCAGATAATCGGCAGCCTCGAGCGCGCCGGAATCGCCGAGCAGCTCGAATCCGCTGTCCCAGATCGCCACGTGGACCGCTTCGCGCGTCGTTCCCGCGAGCTCCGCCAGATAGGCGACACGCGTCGCCCTGTCGTAGGCGCATAGGACATTGTCCATGTCGAATAGGACGAGCTTGATGGCGTCGCTCACGGCAGCACTCGCGGATCGGCCGGACATCCGGCCTTGATCGGAGTCTTATCTCGCCGGAACGCAGGCGACAATCCGGGGTGAGGCCGGATCGCCGCGACGAGGCCGCCTCATCCCTCCAGCGTGAAGCCGACGCGCAGCGTCACCTGATAGTGGCGGACAGTGCCGTTCTCGATGTGGCCGCGCGTCTGCACCACCTCGAACCATTTCATTTCGCGGATGGTCTTGGACGCGCGGCTGATCGCGTTCTTGATCGCGTCCTCTATCGAGCTGTCGGAGGATCCGACGAGGTCCAGGATCTTGTAGACATGATCACTCTCGGGTGTGGGCATGGGTCTTCTCCTGTTTCATCTTGCGGCCGACGAAGGCCTTCGGTGCGACGCGCATGGCGCCGACTCTGAACGGGCCTGCGCGCTTCGGGTTCCCCGGGGCCGTGATGGCCCGCATGCGCCGGCCGAGGTGGAGCCGGCCGCGCTTGCCTGCTAAGCGCTATCCATGGATTCGGCACGACGCGACAGGACGATCGGCTCTCTCTGCCTCTGCGTGACGGCGTTCGGCTGGGCGCTGAACTGGCCGCTGATGAAGCTGCTGCTCCAGCAATGGCCGCCGCTGTTCGCGCGCGGCCTTGCGGGCGTGTGCGCCTCGGTCATTCTCGGCATGCTGGTGCTGGGCCAGAAGGAATCGTTCGCCGTGCCGCGCGAGGCGATCCCGCGGCTGCTGTTTGCGACCTTCACCAATGTCTTCGCCTGGATGGGGCTCGGCACGGTCGCGATGAAATATGTGACGGTGAGCGAGGGCGCCCTGCTCGCCTACACCATGCCGATCTGGGCGATGCTGTTCGCCTGGCCGGTGCTGCACACGCGGCCGGCCTTACGGGACGTCTTCGGGCTCGTCCTCGGCGTTGCCGGCGTGACGCTGCTCCTCAGCGGCAACGGCTTTGCGTTCGGCGCCGAGAAGCTGATCGGGATCACGCTCGCGCTGCTCTGCGCCATCCTGTTCGCGCTCGGCAACGTGCTGAACCGCAAGCCGTTGCCGATGCCGCCGCTGGTCGTCGTCGCCTGGCAGGTCGGGCTCGGCTGCGCCACCATGCTGGTCCTCGGCGTGCTGTTTGAGCATCCTGACGTCACCGCGATCACCCCGCTGGGGCTCGGCTGCTTCGTCTACATGACGCTGGTGCCGATGGGCATCTGCTACGTGACCTGGTTCGAGACGCTGCGCCGCCTGCCGCCGACCACGGCCTCGACCGGCATGCTGATCGTTCCCGTGATCGGCGTGGTCTCTGCCGCCATCATTCTCGGCGAGCCGCTGGGCTATCGCGAGTGGACGGCGATGGCGCTCACGCTCGGTGGTGTGACGCTTGCCTTGCAGCGCGGGTAAGGTCGTCACGCCCCGGGCCGCGGAGCGGGGAGCGAGAACGGCGGTTTTCAAATCGCCCGTTGGCGTCGGATGCTGCCGTTGCCGGCGCGAAGACGGGTGAGCTAACTTCCGCGCCTGTCCTGGTCTCTTCGAGGTGCGATGATGATCGAGCGTTGGACGAGGGGCGCTCTGGTCGCGATCGGTCTTTGCGCCGTGCCTGCGCCGGGCATCGCGCAGGACGAGCTCGATGGCGCGCCGGTTCGCATGTCGCTGCAGGTCACGACCGATCCCTCCACCATCGCGTGCCGCCGGCTTGAAACGGTCAACCCGGCCTCGCTCGTTTTCCTGCCGCTGCGCCGGACGTTCAGCGAAGATTTCGACGAGCATCCGCTGTCGAACGGGCGCTGGGTCCCGCATTATGCGGGCGGAGCGGCCTGGCCGGAGGCGCGCTATTGGGGCGGCGATGGCTCCGACTTCAAGCGCAAGACCAGCGCCAATGGCGAGCAGCAGATCTACGTCGATCCGCGTTATGCCGGCCGCGCGGCCGCGCCGCTCGGCCTCGATCCGTTCAGGGTGAAGGACGGCGTGCTGTCGATCGTCGCCAGCCGCACGCCGCCGGAATTGAAACCGCTGCTGTTCGACAACGAGTACATCTCCGGAATTCTGACGACCCAGGGCACGTTCGCCCAGAAGCACGGCTATTTCGAAATCCGCGCCAAGGTGCCGGTCGGCCATGCGGTGTGGCCGGCGTTCTGGATGCTGGCGGACGATGGCGGCTGGCCGCCGGAGGTCGACGTGCTGGAAGGCCGCGGCGAGCGGCCGGGCGATCTCGTGATGACGACACATTGGCGGATCCCCTCGACCCAGAAGATCCAGTCCTGCGGTTTCGATTTTGCGGTCGGCGACGCCTCAAGCGCATTCCACAATTACGGTGTGCTGTGGCAGGAGGATCGGCTGATCTACTTCATCGATCGCAATCCGGTCTCCGACATCAAGGTGCCGATCGGTTTCGACGATCCCATGTACATGATCGTCAATCTTGCGATCGGATCGAAGTTCTTTCCCGGTGTCAGTCCCGTCGATGCGGAATCGCCACGAAGCGTCGCATTCGAGATCGACCGGATTTCCGCCTATCAGATCGACATGGAGCAGGCGCGGAGATAGCGATGCCAGCCGAAGTCTCGCAGCGCCATTTCGCCAAGCTCACGGGCCTTGCCACGCTAGGCGTAGCCGCAGGCGCCTGGAGTGCGGAGAATGACAAGGCCGCATCGATCGACCGCGCCGAACTGAGCGCGGCGTTCTATCCCGACGTGGTGGCAAGGAATGCGATCGGGGGGTGATACACGCCCCTACGGATCCAGCTCCGTATCCCAATACAGATAGTCCAGCCAGCTATCGTGCAAATAGTTCGGCGGGAACAGGCGACCGTTGCGGTGGAGCTGGTGCACGGTCGGCGCGAACGCGTGCTGGCGCGGAAACATTTTTGCCTGTGCCGGCGTGAGATTGCCCTTGCGCAGGTTACAGGGCGAGCAAGCCGCGACCACGTTCTCCCAGGTGGTCTGGCCGCCTTTGCTGCGCGGGATGATGTGATCGAAGGTCAGGTCTTCGGGCGAGCCGCAATATTGGCAGGCAAAACGGTCGCGCAGGAAGACGTTAAACCGGGTGAAGGCCGGATGGGTGGTCGGCTTGACGAAGGATTTGAGCGAGACGACGCTCGGCAGCTGCATTTGCAGCGTGGGGCTGTGAACGGCCTGATCGTAATGCGCGACGATGTTGACGCGATCGAGGAACACCGCCTTGATCGCGTCCTGCCACGACCAAAGAGACAGCGGGTAGTAACTCAGCGGCCGGAAGTCCGCATTCAGCACCAACACCGGCCAACTGCCTTGCGAGACATGTGCGTTCAAGTAACGCTCCCGGCCTCCAACATACGCTGCGAAGCAGCATGTCCTGACATACTACATGCAGCGTGACGGGATTGTGAAGCCCGTTGAGCGACTTATTCAGGCGCAAGCAATGCGGCGCCGGGGTGGCGAAAGCGCTCAAAAAGCCGCGATTTGAGGAAGGTACGCGGCTGGCGCGGAACTGCCGCGACAGGCGGGTCGCGGCGCTGCTGCGGCAGCTACTCCCGTACCCGCTCCAGCTTCTGCAAGCATCGCGTCGCGCGCACCGCGGCCGGCATATCCTCGTCGGGAAAGCTGGTGTCCCAATTGGTGACGCCGACCTCACCGACATAGATGTCGCCCTTCGAATCCAGCGCGATGCCGTGGGGCGCCAGGAATTTTCCGCTCGCAACGCCCGGCCCGTCCTCGCCGCCGAGGCGTGCGATGCGATTGCCCTTGGCGTCCACGATCGACAGCCGCGGGCCGAGATTGGGCACCTTGCGGTTGATGGCAAGGCCCGGGCCGAGCTCGCCGATGACGAAAGTCGGGCTCTTGGCCCCACCGCAACAGCACAGCGCGCAGGGCCGATGCAGATTGTTCCACTGTGTCTCGTATTTGCCGTTGCCGTCGAATACTTGGACGCGATGGTTCTCGCGGTCGGCGACGTAGACCCAGCCATCGGCATCGGTGGCAATATTGTGCACGATGTTGAACTGGCCGGGATCGGTGCCGGGCTCGCCCCAGCTCTTGAGCAGCTTGCCGTCCGGCGTGTACTTGTGCACGCGCGCATTGCCATAGCCGTCGGAGACGTAGATCTCGCCCTTCGGCGACAGCGCGGTATGGGTGCAGCGATGGAAGGGCTCGCCGCTCATGAATGGCGACGGCTTCTCGGGAATGCCGATCGTCAGCAGCACCTTGCCCTCGGTGGTGCATTTGCGCACGGTGTGGTCGCCGTCATCGGTACAGTAAAGATTGTCGTCGGCGTCGATGTGCAGGCCGTGCGCGCGCGAGAACAGCCCTTCGCCGAAGCTGCGCAGGAAATTACCGTCGCGGTCGAGCACCACCATCGGATGGGCGCCGCGGTTGAAGACGTAGACGCGGTCCTTGCTGTCGACCGCGACGGAGGCGACATCGGTGAGCTGCCAGCCTGCGGGCAGTTTCGCGAAGTTGTCGACGACGCGGTAGCGGTGCTCGCCGCTGCCGAGAATGGCTGGCATTGTGTTCCTTCCTCTCACTGTCTCTGTCGTGCTCGCAATGATGGAGCCTCAAGTGGCGCCCACCTCTCGCCCCAAAATCCCTTCCTCGATCGCCTTGATCTGCAGCGCGAGGTATTTCGAGTTGATGCGGCATTGCGCGAGGCTGCCGGCGATGAACCAGAGGCCGGGCTGCCGCGTGCGCGCATACATGTTGCGAAGCTCGACGCCGTCGCCAAAGCCCCAGATCGGGCCGACGCGGTCGGCGACGCCGTCACCGAACAGCTTCCGCACCAGATATTCCTGCGGCTTGTAGCCGGTGGAGAGCACGATCAGATCAGCGGGAAGGAGCGTGCGGTCCTTCATCCGCGCGCCTTCCGCGACGAAGCCCTCGATCTCGTCGAACTGCCTGAGCCTGATCGCGCCCTCGACGATCAAATTGGAGCAGCCGACGTTGAAATAATAGCCGCCGCCGCGGGTAAGGTATTTGAACTGCCAACCGGTGCCGGCCTCGCCGAAGTCGAGCTTGAAGCCGACGCGGGCAAGGCCTTCGAGCAGCTCCTTGTCGAGCTGCTTCGACTGCTCCGTCAGCATCACATGCGTCTTCTTCGCCAGCGGCGTCGGCATCGAAGCCGCGATCAAATCGTTGTCCTCGAGTGTGCCTTCATTGTAGGTCGCATAAGCGAGCTGCGCCGACGGTTCGATATTTGTGACCAGCGTCGGAGAGCGCTGCACCAGCGTCACCTCGGCGCCGCTGGAATGAAGATCCTGCGCGATGTCGTGACCGCTGTTGCCGGTGCCGATGACGATCGCGCGCTTGCCTTTCCAGTTCTCGCCGTCCTCGTAGCGGCTGGAATGCAGCAGCGTTCCCTTGAAATTCTCGAGCGTCGGAATATCGGGAATATTGGCGATGCCGCTGACGCCGGTTGCCATGGCGACGTGACGCGGATGCATGGTCCGCTGGCCGCCGTCGGCGCGGCGCAGGGTGACCGTCCAGCGTCCGTTCGCCTCGTCGTAAGAGCCGCCCTCGAATTCGGTGGCGGTCCAGAAGTTCAGCTCCATGGCGTCGACATAGGCTTCGAACCAATTGGCGAGCTTGTCCTTGGGGATATAGGTCGGCCAGTTTGGCGGGAACGGCATGTAGGGAAGGTGATTGACCTGCACCTGGTTGTGCAGGGTCAGCGCGTGATAGCGCTTGCGCCAATTGTCGCCGATTCTCGACTCGCGATCGACGATCAGCGCGTCGACCTGCAGCTGCTTCAGCCGTGCCGCGATCGCGAGCCCGGCCTGGCCGCCGCCGACCACCAGCACGGCCGGATCGCGATCGGCATAGTCGCGCGAGACGTTGCGCAGGTCGAGCCAGTTCGGTCCGCGGAAATCGCGCGAATAGGCCTGGCCGCGCGGCCGCGACGTGCCGAGCTGTTCCTCGAAACCTTTCAATTCGTCGAGCGCCGTGAGCAGCGTCCACGCCTTCAGGCGGTCGTCGTCGGCGCTGTCGGGAATGAGCCGCAGGATACCGCTGCCATGCCCGGTCGCGGTTTCGAAATCGAAGATCGCTTCGATGGTGTTGGTGCCGGCGCGCGTCACCCAGCGCGGCGGCGCACGGTTGGGCGCGACCTTGAAATTGGCTGGTGCCGCCTTCGGCCCCAGCGCGGCCAGGGTTTGCGCAATCGTCTCGCGGCCGGCGATCGTTTGCAGGTTCCAGCTCAGCGCCAGCACGTCGCGCCAGAAGCTGTCGGCCACGAAAAGGCGGTCCAGCTTGGCGGGATCGGGCCTGTTCAGCGCGCGCTCGAATGCGTCGAGCCAGGCCTGGGCGCTGACGGATAGATTCTTGGTCTTGTCGAGCATGCGCGACCTCGTGGCCGTCTTTCGCGGCGTTTCCTGTGAGGTCGAACGCTATACCGGTTCGATGGTGGTCGAAAGCGCTTTACCCGGGCAGCGAGAGCATGTGGCCCTGCTCGGGCGGAATGCGCCCATGTCACGCCGGCAGCACGCCCTCGCGCTTTTTCACCGCGCGATAATAGCTCCACCACAAATGCGCCGCCGCGCCGCGCAGCGGACGCCAGGGCTCGGCGAGCGGCGCCATCTGCTTTTCCGTCGGCCGCGCCGGAAGGCCGAGGCCGATCTTGATGGCCTCCTGCACGGCGAGGTCGCCGGCGGGCCAGGCATCGCCATGGCCGAGGCAGAACAGCAGATAGACGTCCGCGGTCCAGGGGCCGATGCCGGGCAGCGCGATCAGCGTGTGATGCGCGGCGTCGGCATCTTCCTCCGCGAGCACGTCGAGGTTCAGCCGCTGCGCGCCGAGTTCGCGCGCGAGATGTTTCAGCGTCTTGATCTTGGCGGCGGACAGGCCGAGCCGCCCCAGCCGGTCGGTGCGGGCCCGGCGCACCGCGTCGTGGTCGAACGGATCGAAGGCGGCCGACAACCGTCCCCAGATCGCCGCCGCGCTCGCGGTCGAGAGCTGCTGGCCGCAGACGATGTGGGCAAGGCCCGCAAAACCCGGCTCGCGCCGCCGCAACGCCGGCATGCCCGCGATCTCGAACACGGCTTTGAGGCGCGGGTCGCGCTTGATCAGCGTGTGAATGGCCTCTTCGAGATCGGACTGGGTTTCGAGGTGGATGGTCATGGTCACTCAACTTGTCATGCGCGGGCTTGCCGTCTCTGCTAAGGCTCCGCCGGCCCAATACCGCGAAGCCCGCCGAAGCCTTCGGCGTAGGCGGGACCCGCGCATCCATCTCCTATCGTAACAGAGTCGTGGAAGATGGATTGCCGGGTCAAGCCCGGCAATGACGAGGTCCCTGAAACCGATGCCACCAGTTTTCCGATTCGCTCCCAGCCCCAACGGCCACCTGCATCTCGGTCACGCTTACTCGGCGCTGCTGAACTTCGACCGCGCGCGCGAGACCGGCGGCCGGCTGCTGTTGCGGATCGAGGACATCGACACGACGCGCTGCCGGCCGGAATTCGAGGCGGCGATTTACGAGGATCTGGCCTGGCTCGGAACCAGCTGGGAGATTCCGGTGCGGCGGCAGTCCGAGCATCTCGCCGATTATCGCGCCGCGCTGGACAAGCTGTCGGCGCTGGGTCTCGTCTATCCCGCGTTCGAAAGCCGCGCCGAGATCGCAAGGCTCGTTTCCGCGCGCGAGGCCGACGGCCCGTGGCCACGTGATCCCGACGGCGCGCCGCTCTATCCCGGCGAGTGCAAATCGCTGCCGGGCGACGCGCGGGCTCGTCTGATCGCTTCGGGCGTACCTTACGCGCTGCGGCTCGACATGGCGGCCGCCTGTCAGCGCGTCGCTGGCCTGACTTGGAGGGAGCTCGGCGAGGAGCAAGGCGGCGAGGGCGGCATCGTCCCGGCGCGACCGCAGGCTTGGGGCGATGTGATCCTGGCCCGCAAGGAGACGCCAACCAGCTACCACCTGTCTGTTGTCGTTGACGACGCGCTCCAGGGTGTCAGCGAGATCGTGCGGGGCCAGGATTTATTCCACGCCACCGCCGTCCACCGCCTGCTCCAGGTCCTGCTCGGCCTGCCCGAACCCGCCTACCGCCATCACCGGCTGATTTGCGACGGCGAGGGGCGGAAGCTGTCGAAATCGAGCCGCTCGACCGGCCTGCGGGAGTTACGCGCCGCCGGGGCCTCGCCCGCGAGCATCCGTGCCTTGGTGGGATTAGGTTAGATTTCTCTGGGGTTTAGCTAAACGTCGCCGTGACTCCGGGGGTTCCGCCGTGCCATGCTCGCCTGATGGCCCGGGGGTTCGAAGGCGACACTTCGAAGGGGATTTATGGCGGCGAAGAAGCGCCCAGCGCGCACCACGCGGACGTCCAGGCGGCCGCCTCGGAAGCGGCCCGGGCCGGCCGCCCCGTTGCGCAAGCGCAGCACCAAGGCGGTCGGGCCGGACGTGGTCCAGGCCGCGCTCGCCGCCTTTGCCCATGAGGTCCGTACCCCCCTGACCGGCATCCTGGCGATCAGCGATCTGCTCGCGACCTCCGATCTTGGCGAACGGGAGCGGCGCTGGGCCGACACCATCAAGGCCGGCGCCGAGCATCTGGCGAGCCTTGCCACGCTGTTCGTGGATGCCGCCCGAACCGGCAAGGGGGCTGGCAAAGCCGGAAGTACGCTGCGGCAGGACCTGTTCAACCTCGGGACACTCGCCCGCACCGCTGGCGATTCACTCGCCGGCCGCGCCGCTGCCAAGGGTCTCCACGCCCAGGTCGGGATTTCCGACAAGCTCCCCGGCCTCGTGGTCGGCGATCCCGTCCGCCTGCGCGCCGCGCTCGAGAACCTGATCGACAATGCCGTGAAGTTCACCGACCAGGGCGGCGTGGGGCTCGAGGTCGCGCCCTGGCGCCCCGTCAAGGGTAAGGCGAAGGGCAGGGTGGGCGTCGCCTTTGCGGTGTCCGACAGCGGCATCGGCCTGACCATGGCCGAGATCAAGCGGCTGTTCCGCCCGTTCACCCAGGCCAATGTCACCATCGCCTCGCGCTTCGGCGGTGCCGGCTTAGGGCTGTCCTCGGTCAAGCAATTGGCGCGCGCGATGGGCGGCGACATCACCGTCGCTCTGCGCCGCGGCGGCGGCGCCACCTTTACGTTGACGGTGTCGCTCGATGCGGCGGGCCCCGGCAAAACCCGCAAGACGAAGGGCGAGACCGAGGCAGATGCGGTCGCCGCGCTGCGCGTCCTCAGCGTCGAGGATAATCCGTTCGGCCGCGTCGTGCTCAACACGATTCTGACCGAGCTCGGCCATCATGCCGAGTTCATCGGGCGCGGCGAGGACGCCGTGGGCCGGCTGGCGCAAGGCGCGTTCGACGCGGTGCTGATGGACATGGTGCTGCCCGGCATCGACGGCATCGAGGCCATCCGGCGGATCCGCACCATGCAGGCGCCGCTGGCCCGGATCCCGATCATCGGGGTGTCCGGCCGCAGCGAGGACGAGGCGGCCTCGCGCGAGGCCGGCGCCGACGCCTTCCTGGTCAAGCCTGTGTCTCCGCGGGCGCTAGCGACTGCGCTGCTTGAAGCGACACGCCGTGAGGAAGCCGCGACTTGATGATCGCGGCGTTGAGCTCGCCGCCGTAAACGAAGATCGCGGCGATGAAGTACAAAAACACCAGCGCGATGATCACCGAGGCGAGCCCCGCATACATCGTCACGTAGTTGTTGGCGAAGCGCGCCAGATATTGTCCGAACACGATGCCCGAGATCAGCGACGCCACGATGGTGAAGACGATGCCGGGCAGGATCTGGACGAAGCTGCGCCGTCCTGCCGGCAGCCAGGCGTGCAGGATCAGCAGCGCCACCACCAGCGCGCCGACGGTGATGCCATAGCGGATGCCAGTCAAAATCCGCTCGTTGGACTCCACGAACAGCGGGATGTGGCTGCGCGCAGCTTCGATGAGCAGAGGGCCGAGCACGATCAGGAACGCCATGGCGAGCGCGGTGAAGGCTGCGACCAGCGTGTAGCCGATCGACTCCAGCCGCAGCCAGTACCAGGGCCGCATCTCCACCACCGCGTAGGCGCGGTTGAGCGCAACCCGCAGCGCCTCGACGCCGTTGGAGGCGAAATAGACCGACAGCACTGCGCCGATGGTGAATAGGCCGGTACGGGTCGTGGTCAGCACGTCATGCACCTCGCCCGAGATCGAATCGGCGACCTGCTTGGGCCAGATCTGCAGCATCAGGCTGGCGGCCTGGTCGGCGAGTTCCTTGGAGCCGAAGAAGCCCGCGAGCGAGGTCAGCACGATCAGGAACGGGAACAGCGCCATCAGCGTCGACAGCGCGATGTGGCTCGCGATCGCCCAGCCGTCGTCGGCCAGGAACGTGTAGAACGCGTCCATCGCGACGTCGTAGATGGTGCGGATCGCTTTCACGTGGCACCTACACCGCTGCTCTCTTCCCCGGCAGGTCGGGAGAGAGCAGGAGAACAGGCAATGGGCACAAATCGGAAATCATTGCGCTACCATCTGATATTATTGTCCCAAAAGCCAGTTCGCGAAGCGCCCTGCTGTCATTCCGGGGCGCGCGCAGCGCGAGCTATGATGCGCAATTGCGCATCTGAGAATCCATTTCGCAGCAATGTGGGTGGTGGCCCGATGGATTCCGGGCTCGATGCTTCGCATCGCCCCGGAATGACGCCGAAGGCTGCCGCGGCACCTTGGCGGACCGCCTCACACGGTGTTATCACCCCCCAATGGCATCTCTCCTGAGTACTTTCATCCTGCCGGTGGCAGCCGGCGCCGTGGCGTTGGTGCTGCTGCTCGGGCTCATCAACATGATGCGCGGCGGCTCGCCCAACACCTCGCAGAAGCTGATGCGCTGGCGCGTGCTGCTTCAGTTCGTGGCGATCGTCATCGCGATGCTCGCGGTCTGGGCGATGGGGCGGTAATCATGGTCTTGCTCAATCGCATCTACACCAAGACCGGTGACGACGGCACGACGGCGCTCGGAACCGG
The DNA here is from genome assembly GCF_002266465.3 of Bradyrhizobium symbiodeficiens. Classification (NCBI taxonomy): domain Bacteria; kingdom Pseudomonadati; phylum Pseudomonadota; class Alphaproteobacteria; order Hyphomicrobiales; family Nitrobacteraceae; genus Bradyrhizobium; species Bradyrhizobium symbiodeficiens. The sequence goes on from NZ_CP029427.2 coordinate 889,928, forward strand.
CGAGCGGCGTCCGAAATACGATCTGCGCATCGAGGCCTACGGCACTGTCGACGAGACCAACGCCGCGATCGGCGTCGTCAGGCTTCATACCGCAGACATGCCAGATCTCGATGCGATGCTAGGCCGCATCCAGAACGATCTGTTCGACCTTGGCGCCGACCTCGCGGTGCCGGAACGCGAAGGCAAAGCCGAGCGGCTGCGGGTGGTGGCGAGCCAGGTCGAGCGGCTCGAGCGCGACATCGACGCGCTCAACGACAAGCTCGCGCCGCTGACCTCCTTCGTGCTTCCGGGCGGCACGCCGGCTGCGGCCCATCTCCATGTGGCGCGTACGATATGCCGCAGGGCGGAACGGGTGATCGTGGAACTGGCGGCCCGACCCGAGGAGCAGGTCGGCGCGGCTGGCATCCAATATATGAACCGTCTGTCGGACTTCCTGTTCGTGGCCAGCCGAGCCGCCAACGGTCATGGCGCTGGCGACGTGCTCTGGGTTCCAGGCCAGAACCGCTGACCCATCGAACTCTCGCATTTCCGAGGGCTAAAATTAGGCCCGTTCGCGCGTTGACCGGGGCAGATCAGGCCTTTAGGTTCCGCGCCAGTTGATAACCCCCCTCCCAAATTGAGTGAAAGAGGATCGATGAAGGTTCTTGTGCCGGTAAAGCGGGTGGTCGATTACAACGTCAAGGTCCGCGTCAAGAGCGATGGATCGGGCGTTGAACTCGCCAACGTCAAGATGTCGATGAACCCGTTCGACGAGATCGCGGTCGAGGAAGCGCTGCGCCTGAAGGAAGCCGGCAAGGCGACCGAAGTCGTGGTGGTCTCCATTGGACCGGCGCAGGCGTCGGAGACGATCCGCACGGGTCTTGCCATGGGCGCCGATCGCGGCATCCTGGTGAAAGCGGACGGCGCGGTCGAGCCGCTCGCGGTCGCCAAGATCCTGAAGAAGGTTGCGGACGAAGAGCAGCCCGGCCTGATCATCCTCGGCAAGCAGGCGATCGACGACGACAGCAATCAGACCGGCCAGATGCTGGCTGCGCTGCTCGGCTGGTCGCAGGCGACGTTCGCCTCGAAGCTCGAGGTCGAAGGTTCTGACTTCAAGGTCACCCGCGAAGTCGATGGCGGCCTCCAGACCGTGAAACTGAAGGGACCGGCGATCGTCACCACCGATCTGCGTCTCAACGAGCCGCGCTATGCCTCGCTGCCGAACATCATGAAGGCCAAGAAGAAGCCGATCGCGGACAAGACCGTCGCCGATTACGGCGTCGACGTCGCTCCCCGTCTCGAGGTCGTCAAGACGACGGAGCCGGCGGGCCGCAAGGCGGGCGTCAAGGTCAAGGACGTCGCCGAGCTGGTGTCGAAACTCAAGAACGAAGCCGGGGTGCTCTGATGACGACGCTGCTGATTGCCGAACACGACAATGCGTCGGTGAAGGATTCGACCAACAAGGCACTGACCGCGGCCGCCGCGCTCGGCGCTGATGTCGAGGTCCTCGTTGCCGGCCAGGACGCCAAGGCCGCGGCGGATGCCGCCGCCAAGCTTGCCGGCGTCAAGAAGGTGCTGCTCGCCGACGGCGAGCTCTACGCACACGATCTCGCCGAGCCGCTGGCCGCGCTGATCGTCTCGCTCGCCTCGGGCTACGATGCCATCGTCGCGCCCGCGACCTCGCGCTTCAAGAACGTGATGCCGCGCGTCGCCGCCCTGCTCGACGTCATGCAGGTTTCGGAGATCATCAAGGTTGTCGCCCCCGACACCTATGAGCGCCCGATCTATGCCGGCAACGCCATCCAGACGGTGAAGTCCAAGGACGCCAAGAAGGTCATCACGGTCCGCACCTCCACCTTCGCCGCAGCCGGCGAGGGTGGCAGCGCGCCGGTCGAGACCGTCGCGGCGGCCGCCGATCCGGCCCTGTCGTCCTTCATCGGCGAGGAGGTCGCCAAGAGCGACCGTCCCGAGCTGACCTCGGCCAAGATCATCGTCTCCGGTGGCCGTGCCATGCAGAGCCGCGAGAATTTTGCCAAGTACATCGAGCCGCTCGCTGACAAGCTTGGGGCCGGTGTCGGTGCCTCGCGCGCGGCGGTCGACGCCGGCTATGCGCCGAACGACTGGCAGGTCGGCCAGACCGGCAAGGTGGTGGCCCCCGAGCTCTATGTCGCCATCGGCATTTCCGGCGCGATCCAGCATCTGGCCGGCATGAAGGACTCCAAGGTGATCGTCGCGATCAACAAGGACGAGGACGCGCCGATCTTCCAGGTTGCCGATTACGGCCTGGTCGCCGATCTCTACCAGGCGGTTCCGGAGCTGACGGCCGAACTCGGCAAGCTCGGCAAGTAAAACACGTCGAAAACACCGGCCGGAGGGATAAACTCCGGCCGGTGTTTCATTTCTGAGGCGTTTTCTTTGGCGTGGGGCACGCCGGGGAGGCGATCCAATCTAGGTTTCGAGCCCGGGTTCTGATTAAATCAAGCTTCTGATCAAATCAGACCTCCCGGCTTGGGAGATAGGCAGGCGCGCGCGTCGCGCGCCGTTCCGGTGGATGACATTATGGCGGCAGTGATCAAGAAGGTCGGCGTGATCGGCGCGGGGCAGATGGGCAACGGCATCGCGCATGTCGCGGCGCTGGCCGGCTTCGACGTGGTGCTCAACGACGTCTCGTCCGACCGTCTCAAATCGGGCATGGCCACCATCAATGGCAATTTGGCGCGCCAGGTCTCCAAGAAGGGAGTCACCGAGGACGACAAGGCCAAGGCGATCGCCCGTATCTCGCTCGCCGAGAAGCTCGACGGTCTCGCCGACTGCGATCTCGTGATCGAGACTGCGGTCGAGAAGGAAGAGGTCAAGCGCAAGATCTTCCACGAGCTCTGCGCAGTGTTGAAGCCCGAGGCGATCGTCGCCTCCGACACGTCCTCGATCTCGATCACCCGGCTGGCCGCCGCCACCGACCGGCCCGAGCGCTTCATCGGCATTCACTTCATGAATCCGGTGCCGCTGATGGAGCTGGTGGAGCTGATCCGCGGCATCGCCACCGACGATGCGACCTTCGAGGCGTCCAAGGAATTCGTCGCCAAGCTCGGCAAGCAGGTCGCGGTCTCCGAGGATTTCCCGGCCTTCATCGTCAACCGCATCCTGCTGCCGATGATCAACGAGGCGATCTACACGCTGTATGAAGGCGTCGGCAATGTCGAGGCGATCGACGCGGCGATGAAGCTCGGCGCCCACCATCCGATGGGCCCGCTGGAGCTCGCCGATTTCATCGGCCTCGATACCTGCCTCTCGATCATGCAGGTGCTGCATGAGGGGCTGGCGGATTCCAAATACCGCCCGTGTCCGCTGCTGGTGAAATACGTCGAGGCCGGCTGGCTCGGCCGCAAGACCCAGCGCGGGTTCTACGATTACCGCGGCGCCAAGCCGGTTCCGACGCGCTAAGGCGGGTCTCGTAAGGTAGGCAAAGGCGCACTTGCGCCGTGCCCACCATCTCTCTCGGTCGCAAAAAGTGCGCGGGCACGCTTCGCTTTGCCCGCCCTACGGCACCTCGGCCATGTGACAATTCATGTCGCGTTAACCCATCCACCCTAGGTTACGGCCAGTACGAGGGTTCGCGTAATGGACATGATGGCAATGGTCAGCACCATGCTGGCCGCTCAGCAAGGCGCGCTGCAGTCGAATATCTCGGCGACGCTGGCCAAGCAGAACGCGGATATGGAGAAATCCACCGTCCTGACGCTGATGGGCGCGGGTCAGCCCTCGCTCGCCAATGTCGGTGCCGGCGTCGGCGGCAATCTCAACGTCACGGCTTAAAATCCCTAGAGTGCTGCGGCGGCCTTGCCCGTCGCCGCCCGGATCAGCTTGAGCGCGTCCTCGCTCGCCCATTCCGCCGGCCCCGCGATCGTCGCGATCTCACAGCCTTGCGGATCGACCAGCACCGAGGTCGGCATGCCCAAGGCCCGGCCTATCGATTTAAGGTCCTGAAACACCTTGGCTTTTTGATCATTGAAGTAGCCGAGCCTGGTCAGATTGGCCTCTTTCAGGAACGTCTTCGGCTTCTCGGGGTCGCGGGTGTCGATATTGATCGCCACCACCTCGAAATTAGGGCCCGACAGCTTGCCCTGGAGCTCGTCCAGCGCCGGCATTTCCTTCCGGCACGGCACGCACCAGGTGGCCCAGAGGTTCACCAGCAGCGTCTTGCCGCGGAAATCGGACAGCTTTTTCGGCCTGCCGTCGGAATCCTCGAAGGCGAGGTCGGGCAGCTTGAGGGGCGCGCTCGCCATGGTCAGCGCCGCCAGCTCGCCATGGGCGAGGGGGGCGATCTTTTGCGCCGTCGCCACCGCCGGCTTGCAGGCCGGATCGCCTGACGGTGCCCGGCTCAGGCCCAGCCCGTACAACGCGGCGAAGCCGGCCAGCCCTCCGATCGCCACCGTGGCGATGACGAGGGGGACCCGGCGCGTGGCGGAGGGCTTCTTGTCGAGCATATCGTTTGTCATCCGGTCGCAGATATGGCTATCAGGGGCCTCTTAGTACGGCTGGCGGCAGCCGGCAAACGTGCGGCAAATCAAGGCGTGAGCAGGCGATCATGAGCAACAAGATGTGGGGCGGCCGGTTCTCGGAACGTCCCGACGAGATCATGGAAGAGATCAACGTCTCCATCGACGTCGATCGTCACCTGTTCGCCCAGGACATTGCCGCGTCCAAGGCCCACGCTGCGATGCTTGCCAGCCAGGGCATCATCACGGGCTCTGATGCGAAAAATATCGGCAAGGGTCTAGACACGATTTTGTCAGAAATCGGCAACGGCGGCTTCGAGTTCAAGCGCGCACTCGAGGACATTCACATGAATGTCGAGAGCCGCCTGACCGAGCTGATCGGCCCGGCCGCCGGCCGCCTGCACACCGCGCGCTCGCGCAACGACCAGGTCGCGACCGATTTCCGTCTCTATGTCCGTGACGTCCTCGACGAGACCGACGCGGCGCTGGCCGCGTTCCAGGCCGCGCTGGTCAATCGCGCGCTGGAGCATGCCGCAACAGTGATGCCCGGCTTCACCCATCTGCAGACCGCGCAGCCCGTGACCTTCGGCCATCATCTGCTCGCGTATGTCGAGATGGCCGGGCGCGATCGCGGCCGTTTCCAGGACGCGCGCAAGCGGCTGAACGAATCCCCGCTCGGCGCCGCCGCGCTCGCCGGCACCTCGTTCCCGATCGACCGCCACGCCACCGCCAAGGCGCTCGGCTTCGACCGCCCGATGGCGAACTCGCTCGACGCGGTCTCCGACCGCGACTTCGTGCTGGAGACGCTGTCGGCGGCCTCGATCTGCGCCGTGCACATGTCGCGCTTTGCCGAGGAGATCGTGATCTGGACCTCGCCGCTGGTCGGCCTGATCCGGCTCAGCGACAAGTTCACCACGGGATCCTCGATCATGCCGCAGAAACGCAATCCGGATGCCGCCGAGCTGGTGCGCGCCAAGACCGGCCGCGTCATCGGCGCGCTCAACGGTCTCCTGATCGTGATGAAGGGCCTGCCGCTCGCCTATCAAAAGGACATGCAGGAGGACAAGCAGGGCGCCATGGAGGGCTTCGCCGCGCTGTCGCTGGCGATCCGCGCCATGACCGGCATGGTCCGCGACCTCGAGCCCGACGAAGCCAGGATGAAGGCGGCCGCGGGCGAGGGCTACGCCACCGCGACCGACCTCGCCGACTGGCTGGTGCGGACGCTGAAAATGCCGTTCCGCGAGGCCCATCATGTCACCGGCCGCATTGTCGCCAAGGCCGCCGAGGGCGGCGTCGCCCTGCATGAGCTACCGCTCAAGGAGATGCAGGCGATCGAGCCAAAAATCACCAAGGACGTGCTCGGCGTACTCTCGGTCGAATCGTCGGTGAAGAGCCGCACCAGCTTCGGCGGCACCGCGCCGAAGAACGTGGCGTCGCAGGCGAAGGCCTGGGCGAAGCGGCTGGAAAAGGAGCGAAAATTGGGCTGAGGGCAAAATTTCGCTTATGTTTCATGGTCATCCGGCTCTCGCCAGAGTGCGCCAATCTCTGTATGGTGCGGTCCGCGTAGTGGGGATTTTGTCGTGACGTCAAAGTTTCGCCCGGCCGGCTCGGTGTGGGCCATCATTGTCTTGAGCCTGACGGCGCTTGCGCTGGCCGGCTGCGGCCGCAAGGGTCCGCTGGATCTGCCGCCGACGGCCTCCAGCGCGTCCACGGCCAACGTCGCAGCTCCAACCGACACCGACACCGCAGCCCAGAAGACGTCGAGCATGTTCAATCCCACTTCATCAGGTGCGGATGCCGAGCCCGCGGCGGCCAAGGGCAGGAAGAAACCGTTCATTCTCGATCCGCTCTTGGACGAACCTCCCGGCAAGAGATAAGCCGGGACAACCGAGCCTGCGCCATGAATCATTTCGACTATCGCAACGGCGTGCTGCACGCCGAGGCGGTGAATTTGTCCGAGCTGGCCGCGACCGTCGGCACGCCGTTCTATTGCTATTCGACCGCGACGCTGGAGCGGCACTATCGCGTCTTCACCGAGGCCTTCGCCGGAGAGAAGGTGCTGGTCTGCTACGCCATGAAGGCGAACTCCAACCAGTCGGTGCTGCGCACGCTGGCCAAGCTCGGCGCCGGCGCCGACGTGGTCTCCGGCGGCGAGTTGAAGCGCGCGCTGGCGGCCGGCATTCCCGCCAGCAAGATCGTCTTCTCCGGCGTCGGCAAGACGGAAGCAGAGCTGCGCGCCGCGCTCGCCGCCGACATCCTCTGTCTCAACGTCGAATCCGAGCCGGAGCTCGAACTGCTGTCGCGCCTGGCCACCGAGGCCGGCAAGACCGCGCGGATCTCGTTGCGCGTCAATCCCGATGTCGACGCCGGCACCCACGCCAAGATCTCGACCGGCAAGTCCGAGAACAAGTTCGGTATCCCGATCGTGCATGCCCGCGAGGTCTATGCCCGCGCCGCAAAACTCCCGGGCATCGAGGTAACAGGCACCGACGTGCATATCGGCAGCCAGATCACCGACCTCTCCGGCATGGAGACGGCGTTCCGCATCCTCTCCGAATTCGTGCAGACGCTGCGCGCCGACGGCCACGATATCCGTCATGTCGATTTCGGCGGCGGCCTCGGCATCCCCTATTACATGGACCGCGAGGCGCCGCCGGCACCGGCGGCCTATGCCGCCATGGTCAAGCGCGTCAGCCACAATCTCGGCTGCACGCTGATGTTCGAGCCGGGCCGCATGATCGTCGGCAATGCCGGCATCCTGGTCGCCAGGGTGATCTATGTGAAGCACGGCGACGGCAAGAATTTCGTGATCATCGACGCCGCGATGAACGACCTGATCCGTCCGACGCTGTACGAGGCGCATCACGACATCCTGCCGGTGAAGCAACCCGCCAAGGACGCCGCGACAATCCGGGCCGATGTCGTCGGCCCAGTCTGCGAGACCGGCGACTATCTCGCGCTCGACCGCACGCTGCCGACGCCCGCGCCCGGCGATCTCATCGCCATCATGACGGCGGGCGCCTACGGCGCGGTGCAGGCCGGCACCTACAACACGCGGCCGCTGGTGCCGGAGGTGCTGGTGAAGGACGATCAGTACGCGGTCGTACGCCCGCGCATTGAGGTCGAGCAGTTGATCGCGATGGATACGCCCGCGCCGTGGCTGTGAGGCGAGGCGCTACTTCCCCGCAAATCCGCTGGCTTTCCCGCCAACCACCACCCCCGCCTTCTTCTCGATCGGCTTGATCGCCGCGGTGAAATCCGACTCGGCGCCTTCCGCGCTGATTACGGTCTCCCACAACCGCCCGACCGCGTCGGCGACCTCCATCGACAGGCCGAGCTGCTTCATCTCCTCCAGCGCCAGCCGCACGTCCTTCACCATCAGCCCGGTGGCGAAGCCGAAGTCGAAGCTGCGCGGCAGCACCGCGCGCGGAAACTTGTCGCGGCTCGCGGTGTTCATGCCCGAGCCGGCATTGATGACGTCGATCATCACGGCGGGATCGAGCCCGGCTTTCACGCCCATCACCACGGCTTCCGACGTCGCCACCATCGCGGTGGCCGAGAGGAAATTGTTGGCGAGCTTCATGGTCTGGGCAGCGCCGGGCTTCTCGCCAATGAAGAACACTTTTCCGATCACGTCGAGCGCCGGCTTGAGCAGCTCGAATTCCGCCTTCGGCCCTGAGACCATCACCGCCAGCGTGCCCTTCTCGGCTCCGCCGACGCCGCCGGAGACGGGGCAGTCGATCTGCACGATGTTACGTTCGGCGAGCAGGCCGTGAATCTTCACGGCCATCGCGGAGCCGACGGTGGAAAGATCGATGAAGCGCTTTGCCCGGCTGCCCGCGATCACGCCGTTCGCTCCGGTTGCAACCTCGAGCGAAGCCTGCAGCGAGGGCAGGCTCGCCATCACGGTCTCGACCCGGTCGGCAACGTCCTTCGGCGATGTCGCCGCCGTCGCGCCGACCGCCACGAGCTTGTCCGTGACCTCCTTGCGCGTGTCGAACACGACGAGCCTGTGGCCTGCCTCGATCAACCGCCGCGCCATCGGCAAACCCATGTTTCCGAGCCCGATGAATCCGATGTCCATGGTGTTTCCTTCTTTTCTTCGTTGTTGTGAGAGATGCTTGATCGACCCGCGGTGTCGTCCCGGGGCATCGCGGAGCGATGAGCCCGGGACCCATAACCCCAGGGAGAAGTTGTTGCGCGAAGCCGGTCACTCCGAGTCCCGCTAACCACGTCGTCCTGTGGTTATGGGTCCCGGGCTCGCGCTTCGCGCGCCCCGGGACGACGGAGTTCCCTTCACGCCTTGCCGTCGATCTCCGCAAACACCTCCCGCGCGATGCGGAAACTGTCGACTGCGGCGGGCATGCCGCCATAGATCGCGACCTGCATCAGGATCTCGCGGATCTCCTCGCGGCTGACGCCGTTGGTCAGCGCGCCCTTCAGATGCGCGCGAAACTCGTGCTGGCGGTTCAGGATCGCGATCATGGCGATGTTGAGCATGCTGCGGGTCTTGCGCGGCAGCTCCTCGCGGCCCCACACCGTGCCCCAGCAATATTCGTTCAACATCTCCTGGAACGGGCGGTTGAAATCGTCGACGTTCTTCAGGGCGTTGCTGACATAGGCCTCGCCCAGCACTGCTTTGCGGACTTCCAGGCCCTTGTCGTGCATCTTCTTGTCCATGGCGTTTCCTCTCGTCTCTCTCGGTTGGCGGCGCGGAAATTACGGGGTTGTGCGGGGCCAGTCACGTCCTCGTGTTATGCGGGAAAAGGGGTGTCTCCCGTACCGGAACGGATGCCTCAGTGCTGCCGTTGTGATAGGCTTCTCTCCCGGGCAACCTGGAGAGTTGATTGAACGGCGTCACCCCCGACCCGTCAGACCCGATCCGCAACAGCGATGCTCTGTCGCGGCTGAAGCTGGCGCAGGCCCTCGATCGGGCCATTTATGCCATCGCATGGGAGCGTGCCTGGCCGAATTTGGCGCGGCTTCTGACCGTCGTCGGCCTGTTCCTGGTGGTGTCCTGGGCCGGCCTCTGGCTGGCGCTACCGTTCGTCGCCCGTGCCGTCGGTCTGGTCGTTTTCGCCGGCATCGCAATTGCCGTCCTGTTTCCCTTGATTCGCTTCCGCTGGCCGAGCCGCGAGGAGGCGCTGGCCCGGCTCGATCGTGGTTCCGGGATCCGTCACCGCCCGGCCACGACGCTGACGGATACGCTGTCATCGCAGGACCCGGTCGCACAGGCGCTGTGGCAGGCGCAGCGCGAGCGCACGCTGGCCTCGCTCAAGCGCATCCGCGCCGGCCTGCCGCATCCGCGGCTGGCGCTGCATGATCCCTGGGCACTGCGCGCGCTGGTCATGGTGATGCTGGTTGCGACCTTCTTCGCCGCCGGCGACGAGCGCGGAATGCGGCTCGGAGCCGCCTTCGACTGGAACGGCGTGCTGGCGCCGGCCAATGTTCGCGTCGATGCCTGGGTCACCCCGCCGCTCTACACCAGCAAGCCGCCGGTCATCCTGTCGGCCGCCAACAAGGAGGCCGCGGCGCTGCCGGCTTCCGGTCCCCTGGCCGTTCCCGCAGGCTCGACCCTGATCGTGCGCTCCTCCGGCGGCAGTCTGGATGTCGTCGTCTCCGGCGGCCTCAAGGAGGTCGCCCCCGCGGAAGTCGCGCCCAAGGGCACCAACGAGAAGCATTTCACCATCACCGCTGACGGCACCGCACATGTCCGCGCGCCCTCCGGCCAGCCGCAATGGGCGTTTGCGGCCACGCCGGACCATGCGCCGACGATCGCGCTCGCCAAGGATCCCGAGCGCCAGGCGCGCGGCGGGCTGCAGCTCTCCTACAAGATCGAGGACGATTACGGCGTCACCGGCGCGGATGCGCAGATTGCGCTGCGCCCCGCCGACACCAAAGACGGCAGCAAGGATTCCGACGGCAAGGCTGCGCCGCGGCCGTTGTTCCAGCCGCCGCAGTTCCCGCTCGTGCTGCCGAACGCGCGCACCCGCAACGGCGTCGGCCAGACGGTGAAAGACCTCAGCGAGGACCCCTATGCCGGCGCCGACGTCACGCTGACGCTCACCGCCAAGGACGAGGCCGGCAACGAGGCCAGGAGCGAACCCTTCAACATGCGCTTGCCCGAGCGTCTGTTCACCAACTCGCTCGCGCGTGCGCTGATCGAGCAGCGCCGCATTCTCGCGCTCGACGCCAACAGGAACTCGGACGTCTACACCGCGCTCGACGCGCTGATGATCGCACCCGAATTGTTCACGCCGGATGCCGGCTGCTATCTCGGCCTCCGGAGTCTCGCGACCCAGCTCGAGGCTGCCCGTACCGACGATGCGTTGCGCAACGTGGTGGCGAGCATGTGGGCCTTCGCGACCACCATCGAGGACGACGGTGTTGCCGGCAGCGTCAACGCCGCGCTGCGTTCGGCGCAGGACGCCCTAAAGGCGGCGCTGGAACGCGGCGCCAGCGAGGACGAACTCAGGGTGCTGACGCAGAAGCTGCGCGAGGCCATGGCCGGCAAGGTGCGCGATCTCGCCCGCCGCGCCGAGCAGAATCCGCTCGGTGCCCGGCAGCCGTTCCCCGCGGAGGTCCAGCTCATCCTCGACAAGGCAGTCGAGTTGCGACAAAAGACCCAGAAGGCGACGCCCGAGCAGCTCGCGGATCTTGCGCAGCAGCAGGACGTCTTGCGCGAGCAGCTTCAGGCCTACCGGAAGTCGGCGAACAGCCGTGCCAACAAGGCGGGAGACGACAAGACCAACCAGTTTACGCGGGACCGGAAATGCGGAAGCTAGCACGCGCGCCAGTCTTGAAGGCGATGTCGATCGCCTGCCTCGCCTTGCTGTTGGGCGGCGTCTCGCCGGCCGCGGCCCAACTGGATCAGGATCCCGATGCGCTGCTCGACAGCGCGGAAAAGGCGATGCAGGAATCCGGCGACAGCCTCAGGCAGAAGGAATCCGGGAAGAGCCTGGGCAACCAATCCGACGCCATCCAGAAGCTCGAGGAGTACAAGCGGGCGACGGAACGGAGCCAATCCTCCAGCCGTGATCGCAACGTCATCACGCAGCGCGATCTGGATGACCTCTTGCGGCAGATCGAGAAGGCTGCGCGCGAAGGCAATAAAGAGGCGGCCCAGCGCATGCTCGAGCAGCTCGCGCAGATCATGGAAAACCTCCAGATGGCGCAGCCCGGGCAATCCGGCGAGAGCGAGATGGAGCAGGCGCTGAACGAGCTCAGCGACATGATCCGCAAGCAGCAGCAATTGCGCGACAAGACTTTCAAGCAGGGCCAGGATTCCCGGCGTGACCGCTCGCGCGGCAAGCAGCAGGGCGACCAGTCGATGTCGGAGCTGCAGCAGGATCAGCAGTCGCTGCGTGACCGTTTGAAGAAGCTGCAGGACGAGCTCGCCAAGCGCGGCCTCGCGCAAAAGGGACAAAAAGGCCAGAAGGGTCAGCAGGGTCAGAAAGGCCAGCAGGGCGATCCGGGCCAGAGCGGCGATCAGGACGGCGATCAGGGGGAGGACGACGGCAGCCTGGACGACGCCGACGGTGCCATGGGCGATGCCGGCTCGAAGCTCGGCGATGGCAATGCCGATGGCGCCGTGGACTCGCAGGGCAAGGCTCTCGACGCGATGCGCAAGGGCGCGCAGAAGATGGCCGAGGCGATGCAGCAGGGCGATGGCGAGGGGCAGGGCGATGGTCCCGGCAACCGGGCCGGCCGTCAGCAGAGCGGCGGCAATCAGACCGATCCGCTGGGCCGCCCGCTGCACGGCCGCGATCTCAGCGACGACTACACCGTCAAGATCCCGGGCGAGATCGACGCCCAGCGCGTCCGCCGCATTCTCGAAGAGCTCCGCCGCCGCCTCGGCGACAGCTCGCGCCCGCAGATCGAGCTCGATTACATCGAGCGGCTGCTGAAGGATTTTTGAGGCGGACGCCACAAGCTCACTGTCATCGCCCGACTTGATCGGGCGATCCAGTACTCCGAGACGGTTGTTATTTAATCGATAGGCTGCGGCGTACTGGATGCCCCGCCTTCGCGGGGCATGACAGCAGTATATGTGGCTAGTGTCGCCTAAGACCCCTTCTTCGCCGCCAGCGCGTCCGCCACGGCGATGCGGATGTCGGCGATCGAGAACGGTTTTGTCACGACGTCGTGCACCAGCGCGTTGAGATTCGAGGCGCGCTCGCGCTGGTCGGCAAAGCCGGTCATCAGCAGGATGGTCAAATCGGGAAAATCGCGCGCGGCGGAGAGCGCCAGCGCGATGCCGTCCATCACGGGCATCTGGATGTCGGTGAGGAGCAGGTCGAACGCGCCGTCCTCGCGGGTCAGGATCTCCAGCGCTTCGGCGCCGTCCTGCGCGGTGACCGTTTCGTGCCCGTCCATGGCGATGGCGCGCGCCACCAGCGTGCGCATCGAATCCTCGTCGTCGGCGATCAGGATCTTCGGCATGGGATCAACTTTCGGACCAACTCCCGGGCGGCACTGGGCGGCGCGATTATACGCTGCCGCCGGCAATGTCGCGCCGGTTGAAGAAGCGGACGTCGATATTGCGGCCTTCCGGCGGCGGCGAGGCGAGGCGGGAGCGGAAGACGGCGCGCTCGCCAGGCCGCAGCACGGTCTGCTCCAGCACCGTATTCCAAGCGTAGATCTCCGCGCCTTGCCCGTCGCGGACGGCAAAGCGCAGCCGCGGAATATCGAGCGGCTTCTTGCCCTCGCCGACGATCACGCCCTCGATCACCAGCACCTGCTTACCGTCCACGGTCTCGCTGGACAGCTTCACGTCCCTGAAGGCGAGGCCCCGCAGGTTCACCTCAAGCCCGACCATCTTGTAGAAGGCGGCGGTCTGCGGCAGCAGCCGCACCATGTCGCCGCGCCAGATCACCAGCGCCAGCACCAGCGCGCCCATGGCGACGCAGGCGGTCGGCACGCCGAAATAGGATTTTTGGGGCACAGCGGTGGTGACCGGTCGGCTGACCCGTGCGCCGCGGCGGGGGAACAGGCTGCGGAACCAGGACTGGTGCTGCGCGCCGACGACCTCTTCCTCGGCCTCCCGGGCCGCCGCCGACCACTCGTCCTCGGTTTCATTGGGAGCCTCTTCCTCGGGCCAGTCGCTGGCGATCGAGGGGCTGTCGACGACAGGCGCATCAGTGTCGCCGTCGTCCTTGGCGTAGGAGTTCCACTGCTCGGCAAGGTCGGCCTGGTCGTCGGCCTGGCTGGCCGCGGCCATGGCCGGGACGGATGCCTCCTCGATGGCATCCTCGGCATGGGCGATCCAGGTCTCCTTGCAGCGGGAACAGCGGACCGCCCGTCCGTTCGCCCCAAGGCTCGCGAGCTTGATGGCGTAGGATGTCATACAATGGGGGCAGACGATATGCATGGACGAGCCTCGACGATGACCCAGTCGTGCCGAACCGGGCGCCCTGGATGCTACAAGGCGACCGTTAACGAACCGGAAACCATAACGGCGGCAAAACCGGTTGATCGCGCATGGCGGAGCGCAGCCATGCGACCCGCGCCCCCTCTCGAACGGAGCTGAACTTGGTTCGGTTCGAAAATGTCGGATTGCGTTACGGTCTGGGGCCGGAGATCCTGCGCGACCTCAGTTTCCAGATCCCGGCGCATTCGTTCCAGTTCCTCACCGGCCCCTCCGGTGCGGGCAAGACCTCGCTGCTGCGCCTGTTGTTCCTGTCGCACCGACCGACGCGGGGCCTCGTCAATCTGTTCGGCCACGACATCTCGCAGCTCGGCAAGGACGAGATCGCCGATCTGCGCAAGCGCATCGGCATCGTGCTGCAGGATTTCCGCCTGCTCGATCACATGACGACCTACGAGAACGTGGCGCTGCCGTTCCGCGTCATGGGCCGCAGCGAGTCGAGCTATCGCAAGGAGGTGATCGATCTGTTGCGCTGGGTCGGGCTTGGCGAGCGCATGGACGCGCTGCCGCCGATCCTGTCGGGCGGTGAGAAGCAGCGCGCGGCGATCGCGCGCGCCGTGATCTCGCGGCCGCAACTGCTGCTCGCGGACGAGCCGACCGGCAGCGTCGATCCGACGCTGGGGCGCCGCCTGCTGCGGCTCTTCATCGAGCTCAACAAATCGGGCACCGCCGTCATCATCGCGACCCACGACATCGGCCTGATGGACCAGTACGAGGCCCGCCGTCTCGTGCTGCATCAGGGACGGCTGCACGTCTATGAATAGAACCGACGAGCGCGGCGTGTTGGTCGACCTCGGACAGGAGCGTCCGCAGCTTCCGGCCAACGCGCGCAACATGTCGCCGATCGTGCCGCGCGCCTCGATCCAGGGCCGCGCGCTGGTCGCCGTGGTCGCCATCATGACCTTCCTGGCGTCAATGACCACGGGCACGGTGCTGCTGGTGAGTGCCTCCGCCGCGGAATGGCAGTCGGACGTCGCGAGCGAGATCACCATCCAGGTTCGCCCGCAGCCCGGCCGCGATCTCGAACGCGACACCGCGGCGGTGACGGAGGCGATGCGCGCGCAAGCCGGAATCGTCGAGGTCAAGCCGTTCACCCGGGAGGAGAGCGGCAAGCTGCTCGAGCCCTGGCTCGGCACCGGGCTGTCGATGGACGATCTGCCGGTGCCGCGCATGATCATCGCGCGCGTGCAACCCGGCACGCCGCTCGATCTCGGCGTCCTGCGCGCGCGCGTGACCCAGGTCGCGCCAAGTGCCAGCGTCGATGACCACCGCGCATGGATCGAGCGGATGCGCTCCATGACCAACGCCACCGTGCTCGCCGGCCTCGGCATCCTCGCGCTGGTCATCGTCGCCACCATCATCTCGGTCTCGTTCGCGACCCGCGGCGCCATGGCGGCGAACCGTCCGATCGTCGAGGTGCTGCATTTCGTCGGTGCCGGCGATCGCTACATCGCCAATCGCTTCCTGCGCCATTTCCTCAGGCTGGGCCTGGAGGGCGGCGTGATCGGCGGCGGCGCCGCGATGCTGGTGTTCGGCTTCTCCGAGTCGATCGCCGGCTGGTTTTCCGGTACCCCCGTCGGCGATCAGTTCGCCGCGCTGCTCGGCACCTTCTCGCTGCGGCCGTCCGGCTACATCGTGCTCGTGGTCCAGGCCGTGCTGATCGGCGCCATCACCGCGGTGGCCTCACGCCAGACCCTGTTCGCGACATTGAACGATGTCGACTAGGGTTGATAACCGGACTCCACTTCGCCTCAAAACGTTTTAAAATCACTCTAGGGAAGGGTTCACTGACATCACATGACCTCGCCGACCGACGATCGATCGCCGAACCTGCCGCGCGGCTGGCTGCGCGCGGCATTGGTGTCGACGATTGCGTTCGCCTTTGTCGGGGCGGCGGCGGGCTTCATCGCGTTCCTGTCGCAATTGCGCGGCGCCGAGATCGCCCCAAGCCGGAAGGCAGACGGCATCGTGGTCCTGACCGGCGGTTCCTCGCGGGTGTCGGATGCGATGGAGCTGCTTGCTTCCGGCTACGGCAGGCGGCTGCTGATCTCCGGCGTGCACCCGACGTCGACGGCGAGCGACATCTCCCGGACGCTGCCGGAGAACCAGTCCTTCATGACCTGTTGCGTCGATCTCGACCGCACCGCGCTTTCGACCCGCGGCAATGCGGCGGAGGCGCGGCGCTGGGCCGAGGGCCGCCGGTTCAAGTCGCTGATCGTGGTCACCTCAAACTATCACATGCCGCGCGCGCTGGTGGAATTCTCGCACGCGATGCCACAGACGACGCTGATCCCGTTCGCGGTGGTCGGCGACAAATGGCGCGAGGAGCCGTGGTGGACTTCGGCGTCCACCTTGCGGCTGCTGCTTTTGGAATATGTCAAGTACATCGCGGCCGAGCTCAGGGTGCGGCTGGAGGATTTCGGGATTGACCTTTCGCCCGAGATGTCGGAGCAGCCTGCAGGTCAGCAACCGAAGCGGCCCGCCACCGCACAGGCCAATTGACCGGCAATTGATCGGCAAATTAATCGGATCGTCGATGTTCCTGATTTTCCTGCGCTCGCTCGTGTTCAACGTGCTGTTCTACACCGTGCTGGTGTGCCTCGCGATCGTGGCGCTGCCGACCTTCCTGCTGCCGCCGCGCGCCATGCTGACCGTCGCGCAATGGTGGGCGAAGGCGACGCTGGTGCTGATGCGCGTGGTCTGCAACATCAAGGTCGAATTCCGCGGCGTCGAGAACATCCCGCAAGGACCGCTGGTGATCGCGGCCAAGCACCAGTCGTTCTGGGAGACGTTCGTGCTGCCCGGATTCTTCAATCGTCCGATCTTCATCCTCAAGCGTCAGCTCATGCAGATCCCGGTGTTCGGTCAGTTCCTGGTCAAGACCGGGATGATCGCGATCGACCGCAAGGCCGGCGTGAAGGCGCTGCTGGACATGACCCGGCGGGCGCGCGAGGCGGTGCGCAGTGGGAAACAGCTCGTGATCTTTCCGGAAGGCACGCGCCGCGCGCCGGGCGCGCCGCCCGACTACAAGACCGGCTTTGCGCAGATCTATTCGTCCTGCGGCGTGCCGTGCCTGCCGATCGCGCTCAACTCCGGCCTGTTCTGGCCGCGCCGCACCTTCATGCGCTATCCCGGCACGCTCGTGGTGGAATTCCTCGATCCGTTGCCGGCGGGCTTGCCGAAGGATGAGTTTCTCTCTCGTGTGCAAACGGCGATCGAAGAGGCAACGAGCCGCCTCGTCGAAGCCGGCCGCAAGGAGCAGGAGCAATTGATCGGCGCATCGCCGAGTTACGCGCCGTCGGAGAGCTAGCGGCCGTCTCGATCGTCGGGAGTCGGCGCGTGCAGCGAATGCGCATCGCCATGGAGCATGGTCGCGAGCTGATGCAGTTGCGTATCGCGAAAACCTTCGGCCTCGATCGCCTTCACCGTCGCGGTGACGTAGTCGCGGTTGGCGCCGGACTGGCCGTGGCCCTGGACGACGTGGCGGTGCTGCTCGGCGAGCGAGAGACGGCCGGCATATTGCACATGGCCGCGGTCTACGACGTAGGCGAGCGCAGGGACGCGCTGGCGCGCATCGTTCTCCAGCCAGACCGAGCGCATCACCTCGCGATAGACCGAGGTGACTTGCTCGCGCGCGCGCAAATACGCGACGACGTCAGCGCGGTTCTTTTCAGCGACGCGAAAGGCAATGCCGCGGCAGGCGCCGCCGCGGTCGAGCCCGAGCACCAGGCCCGGCTTCTCCGGCGTGCCGCGATGGACGAAGGAATAGACGCAGAGCGCGCGGTGCTCGCCGACCAGCCGCGCCGGGACGCGCTCCTCGAACTCGAAGCCCGGCCGCCACATCAGCGAACCATAGCCGAACACCCAGAGGTCGCCCGTGGCTGTGGTGACGGAGGGGAGGGTGATTTCGGACATTTCGGGCACGGCTACCAGAACCGCGCTCCCAAGCGAAGCGGATTCTCCGCCTTTCGTCGCAGCCGAACCTCGCTTACATTTGCCATCATCTGGGGTCAAAGGGTCGCCGCATGTCCGATATGACCGTTTCCGCAGGCCGGCGCTCCCGTTGGGGCCTTTTCATCGCCCCCGTCCTCGTCCTGATCCTTGCCGTCGCGTGGAGCTGTTTCTGGTTCTATGCGGCCTCGCAGGCCGAAGTGGCCGCCGACGCCTGGCGGGCGCAGGAGGCCAAGTCCGGCCGCATCTATGACTGCGCCAAGCGCTCGATCGCCGGCTTCCCGTTCCGCTTCGAGGTCCAATGCTCCGGCGCCAGCGTCTCGCTGGTGTCGCAGAACGCGAGCAAGACGCCGTTCACGGCCAAGCTCGACAACATCCTGGTCGTTGCCCAGGTGTACGATCCCAAGCTCGTCATCGCCGAATTCTCGGCGCCCGCGACGCTGACCGACGGCGTCACGCAAAGCACCTTCGTGGTGAACTGGAGCAAGGGCCGCAGCAGCGTGGTCGGCCTGCCGGCCATCCCGGACCGCGCCTCGCTCGTGTTCGATGATCCCAGTCTCAATCGTCTCGACGGCAGCGTGCAGGTGCCGCTCGCGCGCGCCAAGCAGGTTGAGCTGCACGGGCGCCTCGCCGAGGGCTCGCCAGCCGATCACCCTGTGATCGAGACCGTGCTCCATGTCGCGCAAGGCAGCATCCAGGGCGTTCATCCCCTGCTTGCCGAGCCGTTCGAGGCCGACACGCGCGCGAAGATCACCGGCCTGTCCGACCTCACTCCAAAGCCTTGGCCGCAGCGGTTCCGCGAGATCCAGGCCGCCGGCGGCCACATCGAGATCGTGCAGTCGCGGATCCAGCAGGGCGAGATGATCGCGGTTGCGGCCGGCACGCTCGGCCTCTCGGTCAACGGCCGGCTCGACGGCGAATTGCAGATGACGGTGACGGGCCTCGAGCGCGTGATCCCGGCGCTCGGCATCGAGAAGATGCTGGAAGAGGGCGTGCCGCAGGCCACGCTCGACCGCGTCGCGCCCGGCGTGAAGTCGCAGGACCTCAACAATCTGTTCGGTGCGCTCGATCGCGCCGTTCCCGGTCTCGGCAAGGTCATCAAGCAGAACGCGAATGCCGGCGTCGCCGCCGGCATCAACTCGATCGGTACCGAGAGCACGCTGGAAGGCAGGAAGGCGCGCAGCTTCCCGCTGAAATTCGTCGACGGCGCCGTGCTGCTCGGCCCGGTCAAGGTCGGCCAGATCCCGCCGCTGTATTAGTTGGATGCCGTAGCCCGCATGAGCGAAGCGACATGCGGGGACCGTCCCGGATGTCGCTTCGCTCATCCGGGCTACGGGACTGTCCGCTACGGCTTCTTCAGCGCCCCGTGCTGGCGGCCGAAATCCGCGGCTGCCGAATCCTGGCCGATCTCGACGATGCCGCGGCGGATGGCGCGGGTGCGGGTGAAATGGTCGAACAGCGCTTCGCCGTCGCCGCGCCGAATCGCGCGCGTCAGTTTTGCGAGATCCTCGGTGAAAGTGCCGAGCATCTCCAGCACGGCTTCCTTGTTGGCGAGGAAGACGTCGCGCCACATCGTCGGGTCGGAGGCCGCGATGCGGGTGAAATCGCGGAAACCGCCGGCCGAGAATTTGATCACCTCGGATTCCGTCACCTGCGCCAGCTCGTCGGCGGTGCCGACGATGGTGTAGGCGATCAGATGCGGCAGATGGCTGGTGATCGCCAGCACGAGATCGTGATGATCCGGCGTCATCACCTCGACCTTGGCGCCCATCGCCGCCCAGAACGCGCGCAGGCGATCGGTGGCCGCGGCATCGACGCCTTCCGGCGGGGTGAGGATGCACCAGCGGTTGATGAAGAGTTCGGCGAAACCCGAATCCGGTCCCGAATGCTCGGTGCCGGCGACAGGATGCGCGGGCACGAAATGAACCGTCTTCGGCAGGTGCGGTGCCATGTCCCTGACGATGGCGCCCTTGACCGAGCCGACGTCGGAGACGATCGCGCCGTGCTTCAGGTGAGCGGCAATCTCCTGCGCCACCGGCCCGCAGGCGCCGACGGGAATGCAGAGGATGACGAGATCGGCATCCTTCACGGCGTCCGCATTGGTCGCCACGACCTGGTCGACGATGCCGAGCTCCATCACCCGCGCGCGGGTCTTTTCCGAGCGCGCGGTGGTGACGATCTCGCCGGCCAGGCCCTGGAGCTTCGCAGCGCGCGCGATCGAGCCGCCGATCAGGCCGAAGCCGATCAGCGCGACGCGCTGGAAGTGCGGCGCGCTGCTCATTTGCCGGCCTGGAAGTCGCGCAGGCCCTCTACGACGAGGCGGTTGGCCTCCTCGGTGCCGATGGTCATGCGCAGCGAATGCGGCAGGCCGTAGTTCTTCAGGCCGCGCAGCACCAGGCCGCGCTTGGTCAGGAACGCGTCGGCGTCGTCGGCGGTCTTGCCCTTGTCGGTCGGGAAGTGGATCAGCACGAAATTGGCGACGCTCGGCGTCACCTTCAGCCCGAGCTTGCCGATCTCCTCGGTCAGCCAGTTGCGCCAGGTCTCGGTGAACTGCTTCGACATCGCCTGGTGCGCGGTGTCCTCGATCGCGGCGACCGCGGCATACATCGCCGGCGTCGATACGTTGAAGGGACCGCGGATGCGGTTGACGGCGTCGATGATGTGCTCGGGGCCGAACATCCAGCCGATGCGCAGTGCAGCGAGGCCGTGGATCTTGGAGAAGGTGTGCGTCACCACCGTGTTCTCGGTGGTCGCGACCAGCTCGATCCCCATCTCGTAGTCGTTGCGCGAGACGTAGTCGGAATAGGCGGCGTCGAGCACCAGCAGCACGTGCGAGGGCAGGCCGGCCCGCAGCCGCTTGACCTCGTCGAACGGAATATAGGTCCCGGTCGGATTGTTGGGGTTGGCGAGCCAGACCAGCTTGGTCTTCGGCGTCACCGCCTTGAGAATGGCGTCGACGTCGCAGGTGAGGTTCTTTTCGGCCGCGACGACGTTCTTGGCGCCGACCGCCATGGTCGCGATCGGGTAGACTAGGAATCCGTGCGTGGTGGAGATCGCCTCGTCGCCGTGGCTGAGATAGGTGTGGGCGAGCAGATTGAGGATCTCGTCCGAGCCGGCGCCGCAGATGATGCGGTTGGGATCGAGCCCGAAAGAGCGGCCGATCGCCTCGCGCAGCACGCGCGAGGTCCCTTCCGGATAGTCTTCCAGGTGATCCGCCACGTTCTTGAACGCCTCGATCGCCTTGGGCGAGGGCCCGAACGGCGTCTCGTTGGCGGAGAGCTTGAACACCTTGCGGCCCGGCTCGGCGACCGGGCTCTTGCCGGGCGTGTAGGGCGCAATATCGAGAATGCCGGGATTCGGCACGGGGCGTGACATCTTGAACTCCGAAAATGGCGGGGCGCGGCGCGTGACTTACGATTTCGCCCCGGTCGGGGGCACCGTATAGCGCGTTGCGTGGCTGCCGACGAGGGCCGTGGAGCGCACCGAGGCCCCCGCTTCGATCAGGGCAGCCCTGATTTTGTCGATGCTGGTCGCGCTCGTGACCGAGACCAGCAGTGCGGCGCCGTCGAAGGCGGTATCGGGCACCGCCACGATTTCGGCGAGCGGCGACAGGGCGCGCGCCACCTCCGCGTTCCAGCCGGACACGCGCACGCTGAAGGTCTCGACCTCGGTCACCAGGGCGCTGTCGGGGACGCGCGAGATCGCGAACACCGGCAGTGCGGCCGGATGGTCGGCGCGCTCGACGAACGGCATGCGCGCGATGATCTTCGGCGCGCCTTTTTCCTCGAGCGAGAGCCACCACGGCGTGCGGCTGGAGGTCGCCGAGACCAGCGCCAGGTCGCCCTTGGATTTCGCCACCGCCTCGACCGCGGCCTGCGCGCTGAAATGCGCGACGTAAGGCACGGTGAAACCAAAATGGAAGCGCGCGGAATCGCGCATCGCCGGCTCGCTCACGGAGATGTCGGCATGCACGGAGAACGGCGCCTGCACGTAAGTGAACGTCGAGATGATGACGCGCCAGATGCTCTCGACCGTGTCGAGCGGCAGGATGCCGCGATGCCGCTGCACGAGGTCGCGCATCATGGCGGCCTCGCGCGCCGGGCGGAACGCCGAGCCGACCTCCTGGGTCTGCTTCACCTGGATCAGGCGGTCGATGATGTCGCCACGCTGCATCAACAGGCGATGCATGCCGTCGTCGATCGCGTCGATCTCCTTGCGCAGTTCCTGCAGCGATGGTGGCGCGGGCGGAATTTGGGACATGTCTGGCTGTCGATTGTTACGATGAGAATGCCCTGATTAGGCAGTCGGGGCCGCGAAAGCAAAGAGAAATGAGGCTGCTTTTCGCCGAAGGCGCAGCCGGCGAACTTGGTCGGTCCGGGCCGCGACTTGACGAAAACCGCCCAAGACGGTAGCTTTTGCCCGTTCCGTGGTCATTTGAGCCGGCCGGCTTGCAGCCACGTTAAAAAACTCGCTAAACAGGCCGGGGACGTTTTCGATCCCGGCCGAACCTTTCGTTCAGGCCGGGTTTTTCATGGCCTGATTTCAAATGCGGTCTCGAGCCCGACCGCAAACGAGGTCGATGGTCAGATGGGTGACGTCAAATCGATACCGAGTCCTGCGATCAGCGCCGACGAGCGATCGCACGAGGTGGATCATCCAAGTTCGCAGGTCGCACATTTCGGCGCCGAGCAGCCGCTACGGCTCGATTGCGGCGTCGATCTCACCCCGTTTCAGATCGCCTACCAGACCTATGGCGAACTCAACGCCGATCGCTCCAACGCGGTGCTGATCTGCCATGCGCTGACCGGCGATCAGCATGTCGCCAACGTGCACCCCGTCACCGGCAAGCCCGGCTGGTGGGAGACGCTGGTCGGTCCCGGCCGCCCCATCGATCCCAAGCACTACTTCATCATCTGCTCCAACGTGATCGGCGGCTGCATGGGCTCGACCGGGCCGGCGTCGATCAATCCCGCCACCGGCAAGGTCTGGGGCCTGGAATTCCCCGTCATCACCATCCCCGACATGGTGCGCGCGCAGGCCATGCTGATCGACCGGCTCGGCATCGACACGCTGTTCGCGGTGGTCGGCGGCTCGATGGGCGGCATGCAGGTGCTGCAATGGACCGCGGCCTATCCTGCTCGCGTGTTCTCCGCGCTGGCGATTGCCTGCGCGACGCGGCACTCGGCGCAGAACATCGCCTTCCACGAGCTCGGCCGTCAGGCCGTGATGGCCGATCCCGACTGGCACGGTGGCGGCTATGCCGATCAGGGCATCCATCCGCATCGCGGGCTGGCGGTGGCTCGGATGGCCGCGCACATCACCTATCTCTCCGACGCCGCGCTGCATCGCAAGTTCGGCCGGCGCATGCAGGACCGTGAGCTGCCGACCTTCTCGTTCGACGCCGACTTCCAGGTCGAGTCCTATCTGCGCTACCAGGGCTCGTCGTTTGTCGAGCGCTTCGACGCCAACTCCTATCTCTATCTGACGCGCGCGATGGACTATTTCGACATCGCCGCCGACCATGGCGGCGTGCTCGCGAAGGCGTTCGCGGAAATCAAGACCCGCTTCTGCGTGGTCTCCTTCACCAGCGACTGGCTGTTCCCGACCTCGGAATCGCGCGCGCTGGTGCATGCGCTGAATGCGTCGAGCGCGCGGGTGTCGTTCGCCGAGATCGAGACCGATCGCGGCCACGACGCCTTTCTGCTCGACGTGCCCGAATTCCTCGATATCTCCCGCGCTTTCCTGCAATCGGCAGGCAAGGCGCGCGGACTGAAGGATGGCTAGCATGTCCGTGCAGGAAGTATTGCCGCTGGGCGGCGTCGCGACCGGGCAGTCCGGTGATTTTCGCACCGATCATCGGCTGGTGGCCGAGATGGTCAAGCCCGGCTCGAAAGTGCTCGATGTCGGTTGCGGCGAGGGCGATCTGCTTCAGTTGCTGGAAACCCGCGGCATCGACGGCCGCGGCATCGAACTGTCGCGCGAGGGCGTCAACCGCTGCGTCGCCAAGGGGCTCGCGGTGGTGCAGGGAGATGCCGACACCGACCTCGTCAACTATCCGGATGACGCCTTCGACTACGTGATCCTGTCGCAGACGCTGCAGGCAACACGGCAGCCGCGCGTGGTGCTGGAGAATCTGCTGCGCATCGGCCGCCGTGCCATCGTCTCGTTCCCGAATTTCGGCTTCTGGAAGATGCGGCTCCAACTCCTGATCGGCGGCCACATGCCGCGCACCGAGAATCTGCCGGCGACCTGGTACGACACCGCCAACATCCATTTCTGCACCATCAAGGATTTCGTCGAGCTCTGCGACGAGATCAACGTCAAGATGGAGCGCGCCATCGCGCTCGATCTCTATGGTCGCCCGATCCCGCTGAACCTGCCATGGTGGGTGTGGAACATGTTCGGCGAGCAGGGCGTGTTTCTGCTCAGCAGGGGCGGGGGGAAGTGACGCTGTAGGCGTCATTCCGCGGCGCGCGTAGCGCGAGCTATGATGCGCAATTGCGCATCTGAGAATCCATCGCGCAACAGTATTTATGGTCTTATGGATTCCGGGGCTGCGCCTTCGGCGCATACCGGAATGACGGCTCTAATGCGCCGCCAGCGACCGCGGATCGCGCACCGGCCATCTTCCCGCTTCCACCAGCGTCACGAACCGCGCCACCGTCTCGTTGAACAGCGCGGGCTCTTCGAGGTTGAGCACGTGGCCCGACTTCGGAAACATCGCGAGCCCGGCCGCCGGCAGATGCTGCTTCAGGAACAGGCTCGGTCCGACGCAGGGATCGTCCTCGTCACCGCAGACGATCAGCGCCGGCGTGGACGCTTTCTTGATCGCATCCGTCATCGTGTAGATCGAGGGGCGGCCGCCCTGGAAGCCACGCATCGTGTTTGCCGATCCCTTGGAATCGTGCCGCGCCAGCGCGGCGTAGAAATCGGCATGGCCGCGGGGGTCCTTCACCAGGAAGGGAATCCGGCTCGGCGCCTCGCGCGTGACTTTCGCGACCTCGGCGGAGCCCAGCGTCTCGAACTGCTCGGCATTGGCGCGGCACTGCTTGCGCCAGGCCTCCAGATTCTCGATCTCGGAGCCGGAGCCGACGCCGGCCAGCGTCATCGACAGCGCGCGCTGCGGCGCGTTGAGCCCGATCTGGAGCGAGGAGTAGGCGCCCATCGACAGGCCGATCAGATGCGCGCGCTCGATCTTGAGATGGTCGAGCACCGCGAGGGCATCGGTGTAGAAATGCGTGTAGCTGTAGACCTCGCCATCAGGCACGTCCGACGGCGCGTAGCCGCGCGCCGAATAGGTGATGCAGCGGTGGCCGCGCGCGAAGTAGCGCATCTGCGGCTCCCAGTTGGTATGGTCGGCCGCGAACTCGTGCAGAAAAATGATCGGCGTTCCCTGGCCCGCCTCTTCGAAATAAATGCGGACGTCGTCCATGGTCGTGGCGTGGGGCATTAACCGTTTCCCTCTCTTGAAGCCGCCTTTGCAGGATTGCAGTTAATGTTGTTGTCGGCAATGCGGCAGCCTCAAGCCAGTATCGGCACAAAATCATCGCAGCTATTCGCTGGCAGCCCGCGTCTTTTTCTCGCCACATCGGGCGGCTTAACGGCCAGACCGATGTCGGCCGTTGCACGGGCCGATTGGGAAGTGGGGTGTCAACGAAGGATGAAGAATGTTTGAGTTGTTTGCGTCTCGCCTGTCGCGTTGTGTTGTCGCGCTGGCGATCTTGTTCGCGGCGGTCGCCGCGTTGGCTTCTCCGGCCTCAGCGCGGCCGCATCATCGTCACAGCGCAGAGCGGCACGCTCACGTGCATCACGCCAGACATCATCATTACCGGCACCACGTACGCAGCTCGCGCTTCGAGCGCGGCGCGGCGCAATTGCAGGCGAGCGGATTTGGCAACACATTTGCGAGCTATGATCCGAACACCAATAGCCCCGGCGTTGCCATGAGCGGCAATGGTGGGACGATCATCAGCGGCGGCGGACGAATGGTCACGAGCGCTACCCGTCGCGCGGCCATGAGCGCGAACAGCGGCATGGCGAGTGATGCCACGAGCAGCGGCGGCTTCGGCGGCGGATCGAGCCTCGTATCCGAGGCGCGCCGTTACGTCGGCGGCAATCCGACCGGCCGCGGGAGCCTTTGGTGCGCGCGCTTCATGAACATGGTACTGGAGAAAACCGGCCACCGCGGCACCGGATCTGACATGGCGAACTCGTTCGCGCATTACGGCACGCGTGTCTCCGGCCCGCAGGTGGGTGCCATCGCAGTGATGTCGCGCGGCCGCCGTGGCGGTCATGTCGGCATCATCACCGGCGTCGACGCGCAGGGCAATCCGATCATGATCTCCGGCAACAACGGCAACCGCGTCCGCGAAGCCCCGGTCTCGCGCGGCCGGATCTACGCCTATGTGATGCCGAACTAACGCCCGTCATTGCGAGCGAAGCAATCCAGAATCCCTCCGCGGAATTCGTCTGGATTGCTTCGTCGCTTCGCTCCTCGCAATGACGGCAGTCGTTGAACAGGCAAGTCGTCAGATTAGTTTCGGCTCTTCGATCGCCACCGCATCACCCACGCCGATCTCGCCACCTTCGATCACCTCGGCATAGATGCCGCAATCCATGTGGCCAAGGTTGCGCGAGAGTGTCGGCGGGATTTCGAGATCGCGCTTGGCCGTCACCGGGTCGACATTGGTCGCCGGGCAGCGGACGATGCGCTTGACCACCTTCAGCCGTGCCGCGCCGATCGCCAGCGTCTGGCCGACCAGGTCGAGCTCGGACCAGGCCGGCCAGCCCTTCAGGTAGAGATTGGCGCGAAAGCGCAGCGGATGCACGGCAGTGCCGCCCAGCATGGTCTCGATGGCGCGGACGCTGCCGAGATTAATGATGGAGACCACCTTGCGGGCGACGTCGGAGAAGCTGTGGTCGCGGCCTGACAGCAGCTTCGGCGGACCCTTCAGCTCCGGCTGAAAATTCTCCGCGAAGTACCTCTCGATGGCGGCCCGCCCGGCCGCGGTCTCGAGATCGCCGCTGGTGACGGTCTGGCCGTCCCGGCGGATGGTCAAGACATTGGTGGCGTCGTCGAAGCGGCTGTCGAGAGCGGCAAGCCGCTCATTGCGCGCGAGCATCAGGAACTGGATTTTCGGCTTCCATTCGGGCTGCTCGGGATCGAACCCGCTCGGGCCGTTCTCGATGGCGTAGCGGCGGTCGGCGGGAAGGGTCCGGCCGGGCTGTAGGGGAACGCGGGTAAGCGGTTCCGGCGTCAGGCCCTTGATCGGGTAGCGGAAGAGCCCGGTGATTTCGGCAGTGTGGCTGACTGGCATTGCGGTCGGGGTCATGCTGCTACTTAAGGGATTCGACCCGGTCCCGCCAAGCCGGCGGGTCGGCGCACGAAATTGTGAACTCGCCTCTTTCGCATCTGCAACCTGCTTCCCACATCTGCCTCAGGCCGGTGGCAACGTCGGCGAAACACGACCGTTACCGGTTGAGAAACGTCAATGCGGTCATCGGAAACCCAATGAAGATGCCGTTTGGAGTGCCTTAGTGGGCTCCAGGGGCAGGCCGAGGGACAGAAAAGATGAATATCGACAAATATACCGAACGCTCCAGGGGCTTCATCCAGTCCGCGCAGTCGCTTGCGATGCGCGAGGGGCACCAGCAATTTTCGACCCTGCACCTCCTCAAGGTGCTTCTCGACGACAGCGAGGGGTTGGCCGGCGGTCTGATCGACCGCGCCGGCGGCAATTCCCGCGCAATCCTGAAGGCGACCGAGGACGCCCTCGGCAAGGTGCCGAAGGTCTCCGGCGGCGGCGCCGGCCAGATCTATCTGGCGCCCGAGCTCGCCCGCACTTTTGATGCCGCCGAAAAGGCCGGCGAGAAGGCCGGCGACAGCTTCGTCACGGTCGAGCGGCTGCTGCTCGGCCTGACGCTGGAAAAGACCAGCGAGGCCGGCGCGCTCCTCGCCAAGGGCGGCGTCACCCCGCAAAATCTCAATGCCGCGATCGAGGCGCTGCGCAAGGGCCGCACGGCCGACTCGGCCACAGCCGAGAACGCGTACGACGCGCTGAAGAAATATGCCCGCGACCTGACCCAGGCCGCGCGCGACGGCAAGCTCGATCCGGTCATCGGCCGCGACGAGGAGATCCGCCGCACCATCCAGGTGCTCTCGCGCCGGACCAAGAACAATCCCGTCCTGATCGGCGAACCCGGCGTCGGCAAGACCGCCATCGCCGAAGGGCTCGCGCTCCGCATCGTCAATGGCGACGTGCCGGAGAGCCTGAAGGACAAGAAGCTACTCTCGCTCGATCTCGGCGCGCTGATCGCGGGTGCAAAATACCGCGGCGAGTTCGAGGAAAGGCTGAAGGCCGTGCTCCAGGAAGTGACCGGGAGCGAGGGCACCTTCATCCTGTTCATCGACGAGATGCACACGCTGATCGGCGCCGGCAAGGGCGACGGCGCGATGGACGCGTCGAACCTGTTGAAGCCGGCGCTGGCCCGCGGCGAGCTCCACTGCATCGGCGCGACCACGCTCGACGAATACCAGAAGCACGTCGAGAAGGACGCTGCGCTGGCGCGGCGGTTCCAGCCGATCTTCGTCAGCGAGCCCTCGGTCGAGGACACCATCTCGATCCTGCGCGGCCTCAAGGACAAGTACGAGCAGCACCATGGCGTGCGGATCACCGATTCCGCGCTCGTGGCGTCGGCGACGCTGTCCAACCGCTACATCACCGACCGTTTCCTGCCCGACAAGGCGATCGACCTCATGGACGAAGCCGCGGCGCGGCTGAAGATGCAGGTCGATTCCAAGCCGGAGGAGCTCGATTCGATGGATCGGGAAATCATCCGGCTGAAGATCGAACAGGAAGCACTGAAGAAGGAGAGCGATGCCGGTTCGAAGAGCCGCCTGCAGACGTTGGAGAAGGAGCTGGCCGACCTCGAGGAGAAGTCCGCGGCGCTGACGGCACGCTGGAGTGCGGAGAAGAACAAGCTCTCCGACGCCCAGAAGCTGAAGGCCGAGCTCGACGGCCTGCGGGTCGAGCTTGCCAACGCCCAGCGGCGCGGTGAATTCCAGAAGGCCGGCGAGCTGGCCTATGGCCGGATCCCCGAGCTCGAGAAGCAGCTTGCCGACATCGAGGCCAAGGAGAACTCCGGCGAGATGATGGAGGAGGCGGTCACCGCCAACCACATCGCGCAGGTGGTCTCGCGCTGGACCGGCGTGCCCGTCGACAAGATGCTGGAGGGCGAGAAAGACAAGCTCCTGAAGATGGAGGACTCCCTCGGCAAGCGAGTCGTCGGACAGGCCGAAGCCGTGCATGCGGTTGCGACCGCCGTGCGCCGTTCGCGCGCGGGCCTGCAAGACCCGAACCGGCCGATGGGCTCGTTCATGTTCTTGGGCCCCACCGGCGTCGGCAAGACCGAGCTGACCAAGGCCCTTGCGGAGTACCTCTTCAACGACGAGACCGCGATGGTCCGCCTCGACATGTCCGAGTACATGGAGAAGCACTCGGTCTCGCGGCTGATCGGCGCGCCTCCGGGCTATGTCGGCTATGACGAGGGCGGCGCGCTCACCGAGGCGGTGCGGCGCCGGCCCTACCAGGTCGTGCTGTTCGACGAGATCGAGAAAGCGCATCCCGACGTCTTCAACGTCCTGTTGCAGGTGCTCGACGACGGCCGCCTGACCGACGGCCAAGGCCGCACGGTCGACTTCCGCAATACGCTGATCATCATGACCTCGAATCTTGGTTCGGAATTCCTGGTGAACCAGCCGGAGGGCGAGGACACTTCGGCCGTGCGCGAGCAGGTGATGGGAATGGTGCGTGGGCACTTCCGCCCCGAATTCCTCAACCGCGTCGACGAGATCATCCTGTTCCACCGCCTGCAGCGCAGCGAGATGGGCCGGATCGTCGAGATCCAGTTCTCCCGGCTCCAGAAGCTTTTGACCGATCGCAAGATCGTGCTGACGCTCGACGCCGCCGGCCGCGACTGGCTCGCCGCAAAGGGCTGGGACCCCGCCTATGGCGCAAGGCCGCTCAAGCGCGTGATCCAGCGCCATGTCCAGGACCCGCTCGCCGAGATGATCCTGGCCGGCGACGTCAGGGACGGCGACAGTGTCGCGATCTCGTCCGAAGGCAACGTGCTGACCTTCAACGGCAAGGCCCCGCAGACCGCGGAGATCGCCCAGTTCGAGGCGCCGGTGACGAAGCGAAAGCTGAACTGAGAGCGGGCGATCGACGGCTGAAAAGATGAAACGCCCTGGAGAGGCCAGCCTCTCCGGGGCGTTTTTTTGGTCGCGTCTGCTGGCTAAAATGCGTGGTCCGAACGGTGCGCAGCACCCCACGAAGATTGCGCGGCGGATCAGACGCTATCTGTTTGTTACCTTGTAGATCGCGTTCTCGATGTCGGACGAGAAGTAGATCACCCCAGTCGCGCCGACCCCCACGCCCGTCGGAATATTCGTTGGCAGCCCGCCAGGCGTGCCCGGCAGGCCGATCGGGAGATTGGCGGCGATCTCAGTGATTTTGCCGCTATCCGGCGCGATCGCGATCAGCCGCTTGGCGCCGACTTCCGCGACGACCAGCGTGCCGTCGCTGCCGCGCGCGATGCCCTCCGGCATTTTCAGCTCCTTGGCGATCACGGTTTTCTCGCCGTTGCTGTCGATCCGGGACACGGTGCCGGCAAAGGCCTCGGTGACGTAGACTTCGTCGGTCTTGCCACGGACGAGCCCGACCGGGCCCTCGAGGTTGCCGATCAGCGTGGTGCGATCCTTGCCGTGCTCGCCGCTCACCTTGACCAGCGACTTGGTGCCGAGCTCGGCCACCAGGATGCTGCCGTCCGCGAGCACGATCGCATCATGCGGCGCCTTGAAGCCGTGCAGCATGTCGCGCGTCGCGCCGGTCTTGCCGTCGATCACCTGCACGGTGCCGGTGAACCAGCTCGACAGCACCACGTCGTTGCCTCGCGCCGTCGCACTCATCGGATATTCGAGCGTGGTGCCGGCGGCGTGCATGCGCGCCTTCTCGGTGACCTCACCGGTCGCACCGTCCACCGTGCGATAGGCGAACACGTCGGCGACGTGGATCGTATCCCTGCCGCTCTCCGAGGTGATGCCGATACCGCCAGGCAGCGCGAGCTTGCCGATGATGATCTGCCTGGCCTGGCCGGTCGCGGGATCGACCTCCTGGATGCCGTTGTCGGCCATGTTGGAGACGAAGATGCGGTCCTTGTCGTCGATGGCGAGATTGTCCAGCGACGGCTTCAGCTGCGCGACCGTGGTCCTGGTGCCCGATTTGGGATCGACCCGGACGAGCTGGCCGAGCGCGGTGTCGACCACCAACAGATTGCCCTTGGAATCGAAGTTCACCGCGGCCGGGATCTTGAAGCCGTCGGCGACGACGGTCAGCTCGGCCTTGTCGACGTCGACTTTTGCGACCTGGCCCTTGAACCAGAGCGGACCGTAGAGCCTGTCGTCGGGACCGAACTCGAAGCCGTTGAGGCCGCCCATCTTCTCCATGATCTGGCGCGGCGGCTTCACGCCCTCGACGTCGATCTCGTAGAGCGTGTCGCCGAGGAAAACGGTCGTGGCGTAGAGCCTGCCGTCCTTGCGGAAGGCGAGCGAGTTGATGCCGGGAAGGCCGCTGGCGAGCTTCTTGATCGGGCCGTCGCCCTTTCGCGCATAGAGATCGCCGGTCAGGAATCCGGTCCAGGCCATGGTGCCGTCGGGCGCGAAGGCGATGTCGTCGGCCATGCCGACCGGAATAGGGATTGCAACCTTGGCGGTACCGCCGGATATGTCGACCTCGTAGAGCGCCGCGCCGGCGACGCTGCCGGCGAACAGGCGGCCGGCCTTGTCGATGCCGAGCCCGTGCACGCCATGGAATGCCGAACCCTGGACCAGCTTGGTGACCTCCCAAGTCTCGGCCGATACGCTCGTGGTGGCAAAAAGAGCTGCAACGAATGCTGCGCAGGCGAGCCTGTCGTTCATGGCGAGACCTCCCGTTTTCTGGAAAGTATTCGCCCCCGATGCGGCTTTGGCAAACGAAACTTTAAATTGTGAGACTGCGACGCGGGCCGCGCGCGAGAACGTCGGAGTTCGGATCGTAGCTGGAGATTGTCAGGCCGATGCCGGCCGGCTGCTACTGCCGGTTGCTGACCTGCAAGGGGCCGCCGGTCGCATCCGACATGCGGGCGATCGCGCCGCCGCGGCCGCTCATCATGCTGTCGAGCCGGTCGCGCTCCTTCTCGAAGCCCGCCAGCACCGCGCCTTCCAGCGAACGGCCGCGCGGCAGCTTCACGCGCAGCGGATCGACGAAGCGGCCGTTGACAAGGATTTCGTAGTGGACGTGCGGGCCCGTCGATTGACCGGTCGAGCCGACGAAGCCGATCACCTGGCCCTGCCGCACCTTCTTGCCCGGCTCCATGCCCTTGGCGAACGCCGACATGTGGCCGTAGGCCGTCTCGTAGCCGTTGGAATGCTTGATGCGGATATATTTGCCGTAGCCGCCTTCGGGGCCGGCCTTCTCGATCACGCCGTTGCCGGAGGCGAAGATCGGCGTGCCGTAGGCGGTGGCCCAGTCGACGCCGGTGTGCATCTTCACATAGCCCAGGATCGGGTGGCGGCGGCCGCCGAAGCCCGAGCGCATGATGGCGTTGTTGACGGGCTTCCTGACCAGGAACTTCTTCGCGCTCTTGCCGGTCTCGTCATAGTAGTCGACGACGCCGTCGTCGGGGCTCTGGTAGCGATAGTATCTCTTGGTCTCGCCGCCGACGGTGAGGGAGGCGAACAGCACGTCGTTCTTTTCGCTCGAGGTTACGCCCTCGTCCTCGCCTGCGTAGAACACGTCGAAGGAATCGCCCGGCTGCACCTTGCGCTGGAAATCGACGTCGTAGGAGTAGATCTTGATCATGTCCTCGATGACGGGCATCGGGACCTTGTTGCGCATCGCGGTCTCGTAGATGCTCTGGTAGAGCCGCACGCCGCTGCCGTCATCGTCCTCATCGTCTTCGCTGCTCGCGTTGGCGGCAGCGTCGGCAACGGTGTTCATGCTGGAGACGTCGACCGCGACGTATTTGCCGAGATCGGACAGCGCCGCGATCGCCTCGACCATGGTTTCGTTTGCAACCACGACGCGATAGGGCTGGAGGCGGGCGCCGGGGCTTGCGGGCGCCATCAGGATGCGAAGCTTTTCGCCTTCCTTCAGGCCGCCGTCGCGGCCGCGGGGGCCGAGCGTCGCGGCGATCGCCTTGATTTCCTCGGCCGTCGCGCCGAGATCGCGCAGCACCGAGGCGACGCTGTCGCCCTTCTTGACCAGATGGACGCGTTCGCCGTTGGGATTGCCGCCGGTGATCTGCTCCTTGGTCTTGGGCAGCAGCGTCACGTTTTCCGGCACCACGCGGGTCTCGAAGCCGGCATAGGGATCGGACGGCGAGGCTTCGGCGGCGTAGGCGCTTCTCATGTCGGAGGGGCCGGTCGCGCCCGAGATGTCGGCGGCGGCGTTGGCGAGCGAGGCGTAGCGCACCCCGCCATTGCCGCGCCAGTTGGCGGCGTCGCGCACCCGCATCAGGATGTCGTCGAGCGCCACCACGGCGGAAATCTTGGCCTTCGGCAGCACCGCCGACAGGTCCTTGGTGACGAAGGAGACTTCCGCGTCGGGCTCGACGGCTTCCGGGTTGTTCGGGTCCTCGGCTGCCGTCTTCGGATCGGAGCCGACATCGGTGAGCAGGCGCTGGGCGTTGAACGGCGGGATCTTCGCCGACAGGTCGCTCGTCGTCATCGACAAATTGCCGGCGATACGCACGAAGGGGCGCACCCGCATCACGTCGCGGTTGCCGACACGGGCGACGGTGGAGACGCGCACGATGTTGCGGGACGCCGTGGATTCGCTCGGCGGCGGCAGGCGGTCGCTCTTGTGCAGCGTGGCGGCGCGATCGGCGGCGCCGAATGCACCGCGCAGCGCGCCCTCGACCCGCTCCGGCACCTTGGCGAAGGTCATCTCGCCGTCGAGCGATGCGAAAACGGCGCCGCCGATCAGGGCTGCGCCGCAGAGTCCGGTCAGGATTGTCCCGCTGAACCATTGCACCGAGACGCGGCGGCGATCGATCACGGCGGCCTCGGAACCATCGACGGACAGCGGCGGCTCGTGGCCGAGATCGATGATCCCGGTCTCACGCCCGTAAGCGCCGCGTGATGTCCTGTGGTTCACTCAAGTCCCCCAATCAACGACCCAAGAAAGCCCGGTTCTGGCCCTGTCCCTGGCCGCCCTCTTGAAGGGGGATCGCCGGGAAAAGGCAAGCCGCGCAGGTGTTCGCGCTCAGAAGGCCCCGCGAAGGGCCCGGCCGAATTTACGAACAGCTGGACGGAAAAAGCTCTCTCGATGTCTCTCGAATGTCGGAGGAAGGCCGCGTCATCTGCAAGATCGCCTTCCTATGACACCATGAAAACCGCCGGCAGCCCCCACTGGCATCCCTGCGATTCAAGCTCGTCTCTTATCAGAACGCCGCGGGATTGTGGCTCAAGTACGGCGCCTGTCATGGAAAAAGTTTCCTGAACGTCCGGGGGCGGGGGCCTCCCGAGAGGACGCCACAAGCCGCTTCCACCGCAATGGTACGGCAAGCCGTCCCTCCAGCCTCCCCAACTATGCGGCCCAGATATCCGGCCCAAGTATCCGGCCCAGGCATCCTGTCCAAGTATGCGGCCAAGCATCCTGTCCAAGTCGCCCGACCCGCGCGCAATCCCCTCGCCAGGCCGTTCCCCTGGGCTTCACAGGTCGCTTCCCACGCCCCCTCCACAACCCCTCCCAGGTCGGCTCCGGGAGCCCCCTGGGGGGCAAACTTTTTTCAAGTTTTTTCACCGGCCCGATCGGATTGGCGCATTTGCGGCCCTTCTAACCATCTGGAAACACGTTGTTTTTCGCGACAATCCACCGTGCGACGATTTGTTGACAATGGGCGTTGACAATCCCGAGTGCGGGGGCCTATAACCCGACCACTGAGCGCGGCGCCGCCGGGTCACTGACCAAGGCGAGCGAACGCGCCACTGATGCTCCTCACCTCGTTGAGTGCACAACAGCCGACACAAATCGGTTGGA
The DNA here is from genome assembly GCF_002266465.3 of Bradyrhizobium symbiodeficiens. Classification (NCBI taxonomy): domain Bacteria; kingdom Pseudomonadati; phylum Pseudomonadota; class Alphaproteobacteria; order Hyphomicrobiales; family Nitrobacteraceae; genus Bradyrhizobium; species Bradyrhizobium symbiodeficiens. The sequence goes on from NZ_CP029427.2 coordinate 924,859, forward strand.
GTTCATTCGTCGTCAGTAAGGGTGTCGGAACCTTTCCTCTAGGGAAGGATGGGGCCTCTGGGTCCCGGGCTGTTTGACAAGTGAAGATGAAGAAAGAGAAACGTGGACGGCGGAGTCCTTGCGGGTCTCGCATTTGAAGAGCTTCGGCTTTTTGGATCGGGACCGGACGAAAGACTTCGGCGGTACACGTTTTCAAGGAAACACCATCGTTGCCCGCGATGTGAATCGCAGGCAGCACATCGACTTCGGTCGATAATGGTGGGACCTCGTCAAACGTTGTGATCAGCCGGTTCAAAGTTCAAGTCCAACTTGAGAGTTTGATCCTGGCTCAGAGCGAACGCTGGCGGCAGGCTTAACACATGCAAGTCGAGCGGGCGTAGCAATACGTCAGCGGCAGACGGGTGAGTAACGCGTGGGAACATACCTTTTGGTTCGGAACAACACAGGGAAACTTGTGCTAATACCGGATAAGCCCTTACGGGGAAAGATTTATCGCCGAAAGATTGGCCCGCGTCTGATTAGCTAGTTGGTGAGGTAATGGCTCACCAAGGCGACGATCAGTAGCTGGTCTGAGAGGATGATCAGCCACATTGGGACTGAGACACGGCCCAAACTCCTACGGGAGGCAGCAGTGGGGAATATTGGACAATGGGGGCAACCCTGATCCAGCCATGCCGCGTGAGTGATGAAGGCCCTAGGGTTGTAAAGCTCTTTTGTGCGGGAAGATAATGACGGTACCGCAAGAATAAGCCCCGGCTAACTTCGTGCCAGCAGCCGCGGTAATACGAAGGGGGCTAGCGTTGCTCGGAATCACTGGGCGTAAAGGGTGCGTAGGCGGGTCTTTAAGTCAGGGGTGAAATCCTGGAGCTCAACTCCAGAACTGCCTTTGATACTGAAGATCTTGAGTTCGGGAGAGGTGAGTGGAACTGCGAGTGTAGAGGTGAAATTCGTAGATATTCGCAAGAACACCAGTGGCGAAGGCGGCTCACTGGCCCGATACTGACGCTGAGGCACGAAAGCGTGGGGAGCAAACAGGATTAGATACCCTGGTAGTCCACGCCGTAAACGATGAATGCCAGCCGTTAGTGGGTTTACTCACTAGTGGCGCAGCTAACGCTTTAAGCATTCCGCCTGGGGAGTACGGTCGCAAGATTAAAACTCAAAGGAATTGACGGGGGCCCGCACAAGCGGTGGAGCATGTGGTTTAATTCGACGCAACGCGCAGAACCTTACCAGCCCTTGACATGTCCAGGACCGGTCGCAGAGATGTGACCTTCTCTTCGGAGCCTGGAGCACAGGTGCTGCATGGCTGTCGTCAGCTCGTGTCGTGAGATGTTGGGTTAAGTCCCGCAACGAGCGCAACCCCCGTCCTTAGTTGCTACCATTTAGTTGAGCACTCTAAGGAGACTGCCGGTGATAAGCCGCGAGGAAGGTGGGGATGACGTCAAGTCCTCATGGCCCTTACGGGCTGGGCTACACACGTGCTACAATGGCGGTGACAATGGGATGCTAAGGGGCGACCCTTCGCAAATCTCAAAAAGCCGTCTCAGTTCGGATTGGGCTCTGCAACTCGAGCCCATGAAGTTGGAATCGCTAGTAATCGTGGATCAGCACGCCACGGTGAATACGTTCCCGGGCCTTGTACACACCGCCCGTCACACCATGGGAGTTGGTTTTACCTGAAGACGGTGCGCTAACCCGCAAGGGAGGCAGCCGGCCACGGTAGGGTCAGCGACTGGGGTGAAGTCGTAACAAGGTAGCCGTAGGGGAACCTGCGGCTGGATCACCTCCTTTCTAAGGATGATCCTTCAGTTTAGCTTCGGCTAACTATCGGATCGTTTTAGAAACATCAGTGGCCAACGATCGTCAGGATTGTTGAGCTGCATTGGCGGGATTTCGCCGTCTACGTTTCTCTTTCTTCGCGGACGAACACGCGCTGGGCCTGCATGCGCAGGATCCCTGGTCCTTGACGGGATATGCGTTAGGGGCTTGTAGCTCAGTTGGTTAGAGCGCGCGCTTGATAAGCGTGAGGTCGGAAGTTCAAGTCTTCCCAGGCCCACCACACTCATCGAGTGAGCATTCGTCTTCTGGTTACGGGGCCATAGCTCAGCTGGGAGAGCGCGTGCTTTGCAAGCATGAGGTCGTCGGTTCGATCCCGTCTGGCTCCACCAGATGGCCTGATCATCGACTGACCGTGCAACTAATCGTCCGCGAAACATCACTTCGCTTCCTGCTAGTCTGGATAGACAGCAAGTTGCGTGATTTCTGACATCGTAAAGAGGAGATCGATCCGAGTTGGATCGGGCAGCAAGCAATTGTTGCGCGATACTTCATTATCTCCGGATCATTTCGGCGCTCGTGCGTCTTTCAAAGGCAGCTCACAAGGCTGCGCTTGAGAGACAAGTGAGTTGTAAATGATCCTTTTAGCGAAGCTTGACCGCCTCGCTATCGGAACGATCTTACGAAGCAAGCTGGTCTTTCTAATCATTGTCCGGCTGCAGATAGCGTTCATCAAGGGCGCGTGCCGCAAGGCAATTCTGCAGACAACATTCTGCCGAGTGTGTGGACATTGATAATGAGAGCAATCAAGTGCCTTAAGGGTGTTCGGTGGATGCCTTGGCGCTGAGAGGCGATGAAGGACG